>JBNLBY010000073.1:0-12175 GCA_050303535.1 Sideroxydans sp.
CTTTCACCAATATACCGAGCAGGCGCACGAACGCCATGGTGGTGGAGAACTCGCGGCCTTCGCTGTCTTTCAGCAGGGTGTCGAAAGCCGTCAGGTCGGGCACCTGCAGGCACAGTGCGAGGGGATCGCGTGCGGGGAGGGTGCCCATGGCCGCGGCGCGTTCGCGCAGGTATTTCATTTCCTGACTATCTTCGGCAGGACGTACGAACGGCAGGTTGGGCAATTGTTCGTCCGTGACGGGGATGTTGAAACGGTCGCGGAATTTGCGCAGCGACTCCTCATCCATTTTTTTCTGCTGGTGCGTCGGATTCTGCGCTTCGCCGGAGGCGCCCATGCCGTAACCTTTCACGGTCTTGGCGAGGATCACGGTCGGTTGCCCCTTGTGCTTGCTGGCCGCGGCATAGGCTGCGAATACTTTTAGTGGATCGTGACCACCGCGATTCAGATGCCAGATTTCGCTGTCCGACATGTCGGCGACCAGTTCCAGCAGTTCCGGATATTTGCCGAAGAATTCCCTGCGCACGAAAGCACCGTCCTTGGCCTTGTAATTCTGGTATTCGCCGTCGACCACTTCTTCCATACGTTTCAACAACAGACCGCTCTTGTCCTTGGCCAGCAGGCGATCCCAGCGCCCGCCCCAGATCAGCTTGATTACGTTCCAGCCTGCGCCGCGGAATACGCCTTCCAGTTCCTGGATGATCTTGCCGTTGCCGCGCACCGGGCCGTCCAGACGTTGCAGGTTGCAGTTGATGACGAAAACCAGGTTATCCAGCCCTTCGCGTCCGGCCATGGAGATCGCGCCCAGCGATTCCGGCTCGTCGGTTTCGCCGTCACCGAGGAAGGCCCACACTTTGCGGCCGTTGGTTTGTGCGAGTTCGCGGTGTTGCAAATAGCGCATAAAGCGCGCCTGGTAGATCGCCATCAGCGGGCCCAAGCCCATGGATACCGTGGGGAACTGCCAGAAGTTCGGCATCAGCCACGGATGCGGGTAGGAGGAGAGACCGTCGCCGTCCACTTCCTGGCGGAACTTGCGCAATTGTTCTTCGCTGATGCGTCCTTCGAGGAAAGCACGCGCATAGATGCCGGGCGAGGAGTGACCCTGGAAAAACACGAGATCGCCGCCGTGATCGTCGGTCTTGCCGTGGAAAAAATGGTTGAAGCCGACATCGTACAAAGTCGCTGCCGAGGCGAAGCTGGCGATATGGCCGCCGAGTTCGGAAGATTCCTTGTTCGCACTGGCCACGATGGCCATCGCATTCCAGCGCATTAGCGCGCGGATACGGTGTTCCAGTTCCTTGTTGCCGGGTGAACGCTCTTCCTTTTCGAGCGGGATGGTGTTGAGGTAGGGCGTGGTGGCGCTGATCGGCATGTCGTCGCCGGCCATGCGTGCATGATGGATCAGTTGATCGAGCAGGAAATGGGCGCGTTCCGCCCCTTCCCTGTTCAATACAGACCGGAGCGAGTCCAGCCATTCCTGTGTTTCCTGCGGATCCTGATCAGGTTGCAGTGTTGCCATTGTTCACTCTCCTCAATTGCAACGTATCGTTCCGTCTTCTGTTACCAGCCATTCCACTTTGCGGTCGGTTTTTTCTTGCGGAATTTCTTGTACTACCTGAAGCGCGAAAGCTCCTGCGACCAGGGTAGGTCGATGCGGCATGTGAGCCAGCAGCTTGTCGTAAAAGCCGCCGCCGTAACCCAAACGTGCTCCATCGCGCGTGAATGCTACGCCGGGCAGCAGGATGAAATCCACGGTACCCAGTGCATCTTCTCTGATGCAGCGCGTTTCAATCGGTTCGCGTATCCCCCATAAACCGGGGGCGACGTCATGGTGCAAATCACGCACGTGATACAAATCCAGATGCTTGCTGGCGCGGTTGACACGTGGCAACAGTACTTTCTTGCCATCGGCGAATGCCTGTTGCACCCAGAGTTCGGAGGACAATTCCGATCCGAAATTCAGATAGCCCAGCACGGTATGGGCTGACTGATAGGACGCCAGGTTGCAAACAGACTCGATCACGGAACGGCTTAGCCGCAGACATTCGGATGCAGGCAATTTATTCCGGACGGCGATGATGCATTGCCTGAGTGCCTGTTTTTGTTCTGATATTGTCATGTCGCGTCGATATTATCGTCCAAGTGTTTAATTGTATGACGCCTTTCATTATACCTGATAAAAATAATCGGGTATGTGATATTTTTGAAAATGTGTCAAGGTAGCGTATTGAATACCCATTTATCTGCCGCAACTTATATTTATATTTGGAAACTTTTCTGGAACCGAAACGGAAACGGTCAATCATACCCCCCTTGTGAATATTCCGAATATTCACCATGATGGAGGTAGTGGTATGTTGTGGATTTTATTAGGAGATTTTTTTTCTTCAAGCTATCCTTGCGCGCTGTCGATTTGATATGCGGACGCGGATATTGCCGGGGAAAACATCAAGGGAAAATAACAGAATTACAGGCTTCCGAAGTGCACAATAAGAACAAGTGGTCAGAATAATGAAAAATCAAAGCTCTATCGGGACAAGACGCAGTGTGTATGTTGCCCTGCTTGCAATAATGGTGCTGGTTCCAATCGTGGTGGCCAGCTACAAGCTATATGTACTCGATTATCCACTGGCCGGCCTGATCCCGGCACCGAGTTATACTGTTGAGCTCAACATGCAGCTTAATGGGCATGGCGAAAACATTCGTATTCGGACTTACCTGCCGAAGACGGACGGGCGCCAAACGGTCGACAATGAAGAAAGTTCTACCGGTGTATTTGTCACCAGCATCCATTCCAGTGGAATGAACCGGGAGGTGAAATGGAATGCGGAGAATGTGACAGGACAACAGAACATACGCTATGCCTATTCGGTGCGTGCTCATCATGTGCGTTTCGAGATTCCGGAGGGGATGCCCATCCCCGATTCCTATTCTGCAGCATTGGCGCCCTATCTGGCGGACGAGCCAGGCATCCACAAGGACGATCCCCTGGTTGAGAACCTCCTGAACAGTATCGTGCCAGCGGAAAACCGCACGATGCTGGATGTGCTCACCCGTATTCATCGGTATCTGCAGGACAAAATTGCGAATCGCAACTTCTCAGGTTTCACTGATGCGCTGATTGCGCTCAAACTCGGCGAAGCAAGCTGCAACGGCAAGAGCCGGTTGTTTGTGGCGCTGGCGCGCAAGTTGAACATTCCTGCGCGATTGATCGGCGGCTTCGTGATGGAACAGGGCAGCAAGCGCACCAGCCATCAGTGGGTTGAAGTCTTTGTCAACGAGCATTGGGTTCCGTTCGATACCATCAATGATCATTTCGCCGAGATTCCTGCCAATTTCCTGACGCTCTACTATGGAGACCAGACGCTGTTCAAACATACGGCCAACGTGAACTTCAAGTACATGTTCAAGACCACCAAAAGACTGGTGCCGCAGCATGATGCGCAGGATGCCCTGAGCAACTCCGCGCTGAACATTACCAATCTGTATGTGCATTTCGAACGCGTTGGCATTTCGCAGAACCTGCTGAAAATACTTCTTATGCTGCCGCTGGGGGCGCTGGTGACAGTGGTGTTTCGCAATGTGGTCGGTCTGGAGACCTATGGGACTTTCCTGCCGGCGCTGATCGCGGCGGCATCGCGCGAGACCGGACTGCTGTGGGGTATCGTCGGTTTCCTTGGCATCGTGCTGTTGTCGGCCATCGTTCGCCGCGGACTCGACTGGCTGCAATTGCTGCACTCACCCAAGATGGCCATTGTGTTGACCACCGTGGTGATCGTGATGATGGCGACTACAGTGGGAGGTGTGCAATTCGGGTTTTTCGAACTGGCGCATGTGACACTGTTCCCTATTGCCATTCTTGCCATTACTGCTGAACGTGTGGCGTTGATGGAGGCCGAACAGGGAGCGCTCAAAGTGGCACACATTACTTTGATGACGCTGATCGTGATCGCCGCCTGTTATGCGGTGATGGATTCGTTGTTTATGCAGAGTCTGGTGCTGGCTTTCCCGGAACTGTTACTGGTGGTGATCGCACTGAACCTGTGGCTGGGAAAATGGATAGGTATCCGCGTGATGGAATTCATCCGTTTCCGCCGTTTGATTCTGGGTGCGGCCAAATGATGTCGCTGCGAACCTGGTGGTCAAGGATGGAGGAGGTGCGCGAGCACGCAGCCCGGGTACTTTCCATGAACCGGCGCAATCTGCATTACATCTATACGCGCAATCAGCGCAAGCATTTTCCCATGGCGGATGACAAGCTGCTGGCGAAAAAAATGCTGGGCAAGGCGGGTGTGAACATGCCCAGGACCTATCGCATCTACAGTTATTTCTACGAACTGCGTAACCTGGAAAACGATCTTGCCGGCTATGACGATTTTGTCATCAAGCCCGCACAAGGCAGCGGCGGCAATGGCATCATCGTTATCACCGGCAGGAACGGCAACGACTGGGTCGGCATCAACGGCCAAATCTATAGCGCTTTCGATCTGAGCAAGCATATCTCGGACATCATCTTCGGCGTCTACTCTTTCGATCTGGGTGACTGCGCGATCATCGAAAGCCGCATCGTCCAGCATCCGGATCTGACCGAGCTCAGTCCGCTCGGTCTGGCCGATGTGCGCGTCATCATGTGTGACGAGAAGCCGGTGATGTCAATGACGCGCGTGCCGACCAGACAATCCGACGGCAAGGCAAATCTGCATCAGGGGGCGCTCGGCATTGCCATCGATATCGGCAGTGGCGTCACTACTCACGCATGCTTTCTTGGACAGCCGGTCGAAGTGCATCCGGATACCGGTGTTGTGCTGTCGGGCAGAACACTGCCGTACTGGACGGATGTGCTAGAGCTTGCGCAGCGCGCCGCGCAAGCTGTACCGCTTAAATATCTGGGCGTGGATATCTCCATTACTTCAGAAGGGCCGCTGCTGCTCGAGATCAACGTGCGTCCCGGACTGGAAATTCAGAACGTGAACGAACGCGGCATGTTGCCGCTATTGCGGGCAATTACAACAGAAGAGGTGGTTGGGGATGATTAACCGCAACGGCTTGATGAGACTGTTCAGGGAGAGCTTCGTCCCGGTGGTGATCGTGATCCTGGGGATATTTCTGGCACTGTTGTATGTGAGCTTTCGCGCCGAATACGATGCCAATGCCGTGACCGTCATCAAGATCCACTCTGTCGCCAGTTCTGCAGAAACGGAGAATGAGCAGCTTGCGGTAATCGACGAAACCACGCCCATGGTTGCCAGCCTTGCCGATACGGAAGCGCAGCGTGCTGGAAAGCTGATCGCGCAGAAAAAATGGCGCGAGGCAGAGCAAATCTATCTGCAAGAACTTGCGAATAAACCTGGCGCACGGGTACTTAATAATCTCGGCGTGCTATATCTGAAAAAAGGTGACAACGGACTTGCGCTTGATTATTTCAACCGGGCATTGGTGACAGATCCGGCGAATACCAAAGCGTTGTTCAACCGCGCACTGGCGCTTTCACGCAGCGGGCAAAGCAACCGGGCGCTGGAGGCGTACCGTGCATTGCTGGAACGGAAGCCCGGGCATTTCGAGGCTCAATTCAACCTGGGGGTTCTGCTTAAAAATCGCGGGGATTTAGCCGTCGCGGCGGTGGAGCTGGAAAAAGCCGTGCAATTGGCCGGCGGCAACAGCAAGATGCGTGCGCTCTATGCCCTGGGTGAGACACAACGCAAATTGGGGCAGCCAGAGTTGGCGACAAAGGCATTTGAGGCTGCCATTCGGCTCGCGCCGGGTGATCCTGTGCCGCGCGTGGCGCTGGCGGAACTGGAGCCGAATACACAGGAAGGACAGACTCGCGCCCTGGCGCAATATCGCCAGATACTCGAACTGGCACCCAACTATGCACCCGCATCAATCAAGATGGCGGTCATCCTGAATAAACAACACAAGCGGCGCGAGGCCGGGCAGGTGTTGCGGCAGGTCATTCAGTTCGAACCGGAAAATGTGCAGGCACATTCTGTTCTGGGGACGGTATTGCTGGCAGAGAAGCGTTGGGCCGATGCGCGAAACGAATTCGAGTGGATCGTTCAGCGCCATCCGGAGAGCGCCGATGCTTACTTCAATCTGGGACGCGTTGCCTACGGCGAGAAGAATTATGACAAGGCGATCGCGGAATATCAGATGGCACTGAAGAAATCTCCCGGTTCGTATCCCGCAGCACATATCAATATGGGATTGTCTTACGCGGCCAAGGGTGACTATGCTGCTGCACTGACTGCCTATCGGGCTGCACTCAAGTCGCGCCGTCAATATCCGGAGGCATGGTACAACATCGGCATTACCTATCTTCGCCTGAAAAACAACAAGAAGGCAGAAGCTGCGTTCAACAAGGCGGTACGGCAACGTCCGGATTACGAGCAGGCATGGTTCAACCTGGCGGTGGTGTACGGCGACACCGATAGAGACAAGGAAGCAATAGAAGCCTACCGCAAGGCACTGAGTATTCGCCCGAACTATCGGGCCGCGCAGCTCAACCTGGCTGTCCGTCATGCGAGGATGGGGGAATACGACGAGGCGATCAGACTGTACCGTGCGATCGTAGACCGCGACGATACTTATTCACTGGCCTGGTTCGACATGGGTAACGCCTATATCAAGAAAGGCAACTATGCCGATGCGGTCGATGCGTTGCGCCGTGCCAATGAACTTGATCCCAGCAATACCAAAACTTTGCGCTTCCTCGGGCGGGCTTTGTTATTGAACCAACAGGTGAGTGAAGCGGTGAGCGTGCTGGATAGCGCAGTTGCCGCCGATACCGGCGATGCCCTATTACGGCTGGAATTTGCACGTGCTTTGCGCGAAGCGGGTCGCGTGGATGAAGCGCGCCAGGAATTGGCAAAGACAAGACAGCTGGATCCCGGATTACGAGGACTTGATGAGGAAATGCAGAAACTGGATATTCAAAAATAAAAATCCCGTTAAGTAATTGTAAAAAATTCGTTAAGAAATTAAGCAAGGTGAATTAATGCTGTCTCATTTAAGGAAAAATTCATTTTTGTAATAAAAAATATATAAACAAAATCATAAAATGATATTTCGTCCGAAAAAAATGAAGTTAATCAGTAATAGAGGGGTAAGAATGAAAAATGAAATAATGTTTCGTCCAATGCTGGGTGTGCTTGCGATGACCCTGTCCACTCTGGCTTATGCTGCTGAAGTAGGACCGAAAGTCGGAAAAGGCGATTTCTCCTGGTTTGCCGAGGGCGGGCTTGGCTATGACAGCAACTCCAATCATGCACCGAGAAGTTCTTACTACGATTACGCAGTGGGGATCACACAGAATACAACCGTGGTGCCGCAGGCCAAATCGGGGTTTTTCGTGCCATTCAAGGCGCATGCGGGCGCTACTGGCAACCAGGAAAAACACGGGCATCTGGTCGGTTCGGCTACGGTCGACGGCAGGCGTTACGCGGGTGGTAATAGCGATGCCAACGAACTCAACCTTGAGGTGCAGGGCGGATCGACGTTCGATCTGGGGGGCAAGAGCAATCCGCAAAGGCAGGCATATGCAGGCCTCGTACTGGAGAAACACGATCAGGTCTATGTGGACCACGATTCAGGCGCGCGCAAAATCACTGCGGGCGGAAGCGACATCTCGAACCGTTACAACTACACGAGCGCAGGTATTGAGGGAGAATTCCAGGATAAGGTCGGGAAAGTCGATTACTCAATCAGTGGTAAGTATCTGTCGAAGGATTATGACGATCCCGTGGCTGTCTCGCAGATGGATCACACTTACTTAAGCGTCGGCGGGAAGGCTGATCTGAAGGTGGGCGTCGGGATGAAGCTCAAGTTTTCGGCAACACGTTTCATCCGCGACTACGCGGAACGGCATGCGCGACAGGCAAACGGCGTCTATTCGAGGGCCAATCCGGTGCTGAAATACACCTATGACCAATTAGGCGTTACATTCCGTGAACGTTTGAATGAGGACACGGTGTATTACCTGGACTACGAATATCTGCAACGGGCCGATAACTTTGTAAATTACAACAATTTCAAGTTACACCGTTTTGGTGGCCGCTTTTTGTTCAAACAGGATGCGCTGGGCGGCAGGGTGTCGTTGCATCGCTGGCAGCGAAACTATCCTAATGCATTCGCCTACGATATTGCAGGTCAGCCGGCCAAGAGCTTCACCGGCATCGATCTGACAGCAAAAGCCGTATATGCCCAGACCAAACAACTTTCCTACTGGGCGGAGTTGATCCTCGACAAGAATGATTCTTCTGATTTGCGCTATGCCTATGACCGCAAACAGCTGATGGTAGGGGTGCGCTGGGATCAGTGACAAAGCCGCCTGCTCCTGATTGCCGGGGCAGGCAGTGATTTATCCCAGGAACAACTGGTAGGCAGGGTTATCGCTCTCGTCCCAGTAGCGGTAGCCGAGCTTGTCGAGGAAAGTCTTGAGCGCTTTCTTGTCTTGCCGCGGCACCTGCATGCCGACCAGCACACGGCCGACATCGCCGCCGTGGTTGCGGTAATGGAACAGGCTGATATTCCAGCTATGGTTCATACTGTTGAGGAAGTTCATCAGCGCGCCGGGACGTTCCGGGAATTCGAAGCGGAACAGGATCTCGTCCCTGGCTTCGGGCGCGTGCCCACCGACAAGGTGGCGCAAGTGCAGCTTGGCCATCTCATTGTCTGAAAGGTCTATCGTCGGCAGTTTGCTGCGCTGCAGCTTGTCCACCAAGTCGGCAGTTTGCTGCTGGTCTCTGATCTGGATGCCGACGAACACCTGTGCCACTTTCGGGTCGTCGTAGCGGTAATTGAATTCGGTGATGCTGCGCTTGCCGAGCAGCGTACAGAATTTGCGGAAGCTGCCGGGCGTCTCCGGGATGGAGACGGCAAGTATCGCTTCGCGTCGTTCGCCGATCTCTGAACGTTCGGCGACGAAACGCAGGCGGTCGAAATTCATGTTCGCGCCGCTGCACACCGTGACCAGCGTTTCGCCTTTGAGTTCTTCGCGCTTGGCATAGAGTTTGGCACCTGCCACCGCCAGGGCGCCGGCCGGTTCAAGGATGGAACGTGTATCCTGGAATACATCCTTGATCGCGGCACACACTGCATCGGTATCCACCAGCACCACTTCATCCACGTATTTTTTGCAGACACGGAATGTTTCCTCACCCGCGAGTTTGACCGCGGTGCCGTCCGAGAACAGGCCGACATCGTTCAGCGTGACGCGTTTTTTTGATTTGAGCGACCGCGCCATTGCATCCGAGTCGGTGGTTTGTACGCCGATCACCTTGATGTCGGGACGAACCTGTTTGACGTAAGCAGCCACGCCTGCGATCAGACCGCCGCCGCCAATCGCGCAAAAGATCGCGTGTATCGGTGTCTGGTGCTGGCGCAGTATCTCCATACCGACGGTGCCTTGTCCGGCAATTACGTCAGGATCGTCGAACGGATGCACGAAGGTGAGTTTTTTTTCCTTTTCCAGCGCATATGCGTGGGCGGAAGCGTCGCTGTAGCTGTCGCCGTGCAGCACGACTTCCACCGCACGCTGGCCGAAATGTTTGACCGCCTCGACCTTCAGTTGTGGCGTGGTGGTTGGCATCACGATGATGGCCTTGCAACCGAGACGGTGCGCGCTGAGCGCGACGCCCTGCGCATGGTTGCCGGCCGAGGCGGTGATGACACCCCGTTTCAGTTGTTCGGGGGACAGTTGCGCCATCTTGTTGTAGGCGCCGCGCAGCTTGAACGAGAACACCGGCTGCATGTCTTCGCGCTTGAACAGCACGTTGTTGCCGATGCGCGCCGACAGGGCGGGCGCGGGTTCGAGTGGACTTTCGATGGCGACGTCGTAGACGCGAGCCGTGAGAATTCTTTTCAAATAGCTTTGCATGATGTTTCGCGATTCAACAGGATTAACCGCAAGATTAGCAGGAAACGGGCTGGCTTGCTTACATGCGCAGCCCGATCAGGCCGTAGAAGCGGGATAAATCGCCCAAATCGTCGAATACAGCCGCCGCTCCGGTAAAGTTCTGATTAAAGGTGTACGGACTGGTCGTGATGCAGGTCCGGATGCCCGCGGCGAGCGCAGCGTGCAGGCCGTTGGCAGAATCTTCGAGTGCGATGCAATCCTGCGGCGCAAGCCTGAGCTCATTCAATACCCAGTTATAAATGTCCGGTGCGGGTTTTTTCAGCGGTACGATGTCGCCGCAACCGATGGCGTCGAAATATTTTGCCCAGTCCTTGCCCAGTCCCACCTCAAGCAAAGCAGAAACGTTTTGCGGCGAAGTAGTGGTGGCGATCGCCAGCCTGAGTCCGGCCTTGCGAGCATCGCCGATAAGTTGCTTGATGCCGGGACGCAGCGGGATATGTCCATCGCGTAACGCCGCAGTGTAGTGCGCGGTTTTTTGTATATGCAGATTCTTCACGAAGGACTCGAAGTCGGCTGGTTTGTCGAAATCCTTCAGGAAGTCTTCGACAAAATACTTGATACGCTCCTTGCCGCCCGTCACCTTGAGCAGCTTGCCATACAGCGCTACGTCCCAGTTCCAGGGGAGACCGTTCGCGGCGAACGCTTTATTGAACGCGACACGGTGGGCTTCCTCGGTATTGGCCAGCGTACCGTCGACGTCGAAAATAATGGCTTTGATGGTCATGTTGTGGCTTCACAAAACACAAAAACAGGTCCACGAAAGACACGAAAAGCACGAAAACAAGGAGTGAAGGTGTTTGGGGTTGTTCGTGGGTTTCGTGTTTTTCGTGGATAAAAAGATTTTAATGCATGCCCGGCAACATGCCCTTCATCCCGCGCATCATCTTCGCCATGCCGCCCTTGCCCATCATCTTCATCATTTTCTGCGTTTGTTCGAACTGCTTCAGCAACTGGTTGACGTGCATGACTTGCACGCCAGCTCCCATGGCGATGCGGCGTTTGCGCGAGGCCTTGAGGAGCTCGGGGTGGCTGCGTTCCCAGGGGGTCATGGAATTGATGATGCCTTCGGTGCGGTTGATCTGGCGCTCGTCGATGTTTGCACCTGCAGCCGCTTTGGAAAATTGTGCAGGCAGTTTTTCCAATAACGCGGAAGCACCGCCCATTTTTTTCATCTGTACGATCTGCATCTTGAAATCGTTGAGGTCGAAACTTTTGCCGCTCTGTACTTTTTTCGCCAGCTTCTCGGCTTCGGCATGGTCGACGCTGCGTTGCGCTTCCTCCAGCAGGGAGAGTACATCGCCCATACCGAGGATGCGTTGCGCCATGCGCTCGGGATGAAAAGCTTCGAGGCCGTTGGGTTTTTCGCTGACGCCGGCGAACTTGATCGGCTTGCCAGTGATCTGTCGCACCGACAGCGCCGCACCACCGCGTGCATCACCGTCCAGCTTGGTGAGAATGATGCCAGTGAGCGGCAGTGCATCGCCGAAAGCCTTGGCCGTGTTGACGGCGTCCTGGCCGGTCATGGCATCGACCACGAACAGGGTCTCTATGGGTTTTAGTGCGGCATGCAAATCCTTGATTTCTGCCATCATCGCTTCGTCTATGGCGAGACGGCCTGCAGTGTCGACGATCAGCACGTCATGGAAATGTTTCTTGGCGTAATCATGCGCGGCCAGCGCAATGTCCTGCGGCTTCTGGCTGGTGTCGGACGGGAAGAAGTCGATGCCGAGTTGCTGTGCCAGTGTGCGCAGTTGTTCGATGGCGGCGGGGCGATAAACGTCGCAGCTCACCAGTAATACCTTCTTCTTGTTCTGCTCGCGCAGCAATCTGGCCAGTTTGCCGCTGCTGGTGGTTTTACCGGCGCCCTGCAGGCCGGCCATCAGGATCACGGCGGGCGGTACAGTGGTGAGATTGAGCGCATCGTTGTGCTCGCCCATCAGCCTGGTCAGTTCGCGGTTGACCACGCCGATCAGCGCCTGGCCCGGCGTGAGGCTGCCGATGACTTCCTGTCCCAGTGCGGCTTCTTTTACAGTAGAGATGAAATCCTTGACTACCGGCAATGCGACGTCGGCTTCCAGCAGGGCGAGGCGCACTTCGCGCAGGGCGTCCTGGATGTTGCTTTCGGTCAGTCGCGCCTGGCCGCGCAGATTTTTGACGATGCCCGAAAAGCGTTGTGTAAGGTTGTCCAGCATAATTGCAAGTTTCCAATATCAGGGTTAAGGCCGATCACTAATCCCCTCTCCCGCAGGCGGGAGAGGGTTAGGG
>JBNLBY010000074.1:0-12087 GCA_050303535.1 Sideroxydans sp.
CCAACGTCCAGCACTTGACGTTGGCATGACCTTACGCAAGGCACGCGAAGGTTTGGGTCTGAGCGTGCACGATATCGCCAATCGTATAAAGTTTTCGCCCAGACAGGTAGAAGCGCTGGAAGCGAACGATTTCGAGAATCTTCCTCGAACCACTTTTTTGCGTGGTTTTGTGCGCAGTTATGCGCGTGTGCTGCAGTTGGATGAAGCGGCATTGATCGCTGCCCTGCCTTGCGATCCGGTTGCACCAGTTGTTACCAGGACGAAATCGCTGGATGTTGCTTTTCCGTCCCTGCTTTCGATGCAACGTGTCAATTTGTTGTGGTTGGCGGGGGCAGTAGGTGTTGCATTGTTGCTTGGATTGTTTGTATTTACGGGAAGTGAAGGTAATTTGGTACGGATGGCTAAGGTTGTCGTGGAGCCCGTATCCTTGCCTGCATCAGATGCAGTAGCTACCGATGTGCCGGTTAGCGCTGTTCAGGATGCGACTGCAGAGGAATCGACCGGGACACCAAATGAACAATCAAGGATTTCGGAGAACAAGACCGAGCCGCTTGAGAAGCGAAACAAAACCCCGGAAACTTCCATGCCTGTGGCGCAAGTAAAAATTCAGACAAAGCCGCAAACCGAAATACCGGAGAAAAAAAAGGACGCCGCCCCAAGTCCTGTAAGCAGTCTGCCCAGGTTATTGCAGTCGACCGCATCATCGTCTGACACGCAGATTGCACCAGCATCCGCTCCTGTAGCGGAAACAGAAGCCGGGATCAAACCAAAACCCGAGATACCTTTGGAGATACTCAAACTCCGGCCTATACACTTTATCTTCGACGAAGCTTCATGGGCTAAAGTGGTCGATGCCCATGGGAATTTGTTGTTGTCGAGATATGTGCCACGTGGTGGTGAAAAATGGGTAGGCGGCCCAGGACGCGAACCGTATGACGTATCCATCAAGAGTCCATCCAAAGTCAGGTTGTATTACAAAGGTAAACAAATCGATCTTTCGCCTTATGCCGAAATGGAAATGGCGCATTTGACAGTGGAGTGAGATACATGAGTCATCTCCCCATCTTGCGTCATCGAACGCAGTGCGTGCATGTCGGTAATGTTGCCATTGGTGGCGATGCGCCTGTGCTGGTGCAATCCATGACCAATACCGATACAGCGGACGCCGAAGGAACAGTGCGCCAGGTGTATGACTTGGCGCAAACCGGTTCCGAACTGGTGCGCATTACGGTGAACACCTCCGAGGCTGCAGTTCAGGTGCCGCATATTCGCAGGATGCTGGACGACATGGGCTGCAATGTGTCGCTGATCGGCGATTTTCACTATAACGGCCATCGCCTGCTTACCGAATTTCCCGAATGCGCCCAAGCGCTGGCGAAGTACCGTATCAATCCCGGCAATGTCGGAAAAAATCGCAAGGGCGAAGACCAGTTTGCGATGATGATCGCGGCCGCGCGGCAATATGACAAGCCGGTGCGCATCGGTGTTAACTGGGGCAGTCTGGATCAGGATCTGGTTGTGCGTCTGATGGATGAAAACGCGAAACAGGCTCAGCCGCGGGAGGTGGTCGAGGTGACGCGCGAGGCGCTGATCGTTTCTGCGCTGGATAGTGCAAAACGGGCTGAGGAATTGGGTTTGCCGCATGATCGCATTGTGCTGTCCTGCAAGGTGAGCGAGGTGCAGGATCTGATCGCGGTGTACCGGGAATTGGCGCAACGCTGCGACTATCCGCTGCATCTGGGCCTGACCGAGGCCGGGATGGGTTCGAAAGGGATCGTAGGATCGACAGCCGCACTGGCCGTGCTGTTGCAGCAGGGGATAGGTGACACCATACGCGTGTCGTTGACGCCGGAACCAGGCGGTTCGCGTACCCAGGAAGTGGTGGTGGCGCAGGAAATATTGCAGACCATGGGGTTGCGTTCTTTCGCACCTATGGTCACCGCTTGTCCTGGGTGCGGACGCACCACCAGTACGGTGTTCCAGGAATTGGCGCAAAATATACAGAATCATTTGCGTGCGCAAATGCCGATTTGGCGCAAGCAATATGCGGGTGTGGAAGAGATGACGGTTGCGGTGATGGGCTGCATTGTCAACGGACCCGGTGAAAGCAAACTCGCCAATATTGGTATCAGTCTGCCGGGTACGGGCGAGTCGCCCGCTGCGCCAGTGTATGTGGATGGCGAGAAAACGACTACGTTACGCGGTGATAACATTGCCGCAGAATTTATGCGCATCGTGGATGACTACGTGGCAAGAAAGTATGCGAAAAAATGAGTGAAACGCTGCAAGCTGTAAAAGGCATGAACGATATCCTCCCGGAAGAGGCAGGACTGTGGCTCTGGTTCGAGGATACGGTGCGCGAATGGCTGGAAGGCTATGGTTATCGTAACATCCGCATGCCGATCGTGGAGCCGACAGCGCTGTTCAAGCGTGCCATCGGCGAAGTGACCGACATCGTCGAAAAGGAGATGTACAGCTTCGAGGATAGTCTCAACGGCGATCAACTGACGTTGCGTCCCGAAGGCACGGCTTCCTGTGTGCGTGCGGTATTGCAGCACAATCTGTTGTATAACGCGCCACAACGTTTGTGGTACGCCGGTCCGATGTTTCGTCACGAGCGTCCGCAGAAAGGACGTTATCGCCAGTTCCACCAGTTCGGCGTGGAGGCGCTGGGGTTTGCCGGGCCGGACATTGATGCCGAGCAGATTGTGATGTGTGCGCGGCTGTGGAAGAAGCTGGGTATCCAGGACGTGGCGTTGCAGGTCAATACACTCGGCGATGCGGCTTCGCGTCAGCGTCACCGCCAAAAGCTGATTGCCTATTTCGAGCAGCACAAGGATGCGCTGGATGCAGATGCGCAGCGCCGGTTATACAGCAATCCGCTGCGCATTCTCGATACCAAGAATCCGGCAATGCAGGAACTGGTAGATACTGCCCCCAGGCTGATGGAGGAACTGGAAGCCGATGCGATCGGACATTTCGAGGCGGTACAGGCGATTCTGAAACAACATGACATTGCATTCGAGATCAATCCGCGGCTGGTGCGCGGTCTGGATTACTATAACCGTACTGTGTTTGAATGGGTTACCACACGACTGGGTGCACAGGGTACGATTTGCGCGGGTGGTCGCTTTGACGGTCTGATCGGGCAGATCGGCGGAAAGCCTGCCCCGGCTTGCGGTTTTGCGATGGGAAACGAGCGTTTGCTGGCATTGTTACAGGAAAATGGTATGCCAAGTCCGCCAACGCCACTGGATGTGTATGTGGTGCATCAGGGTGAGCAGGCGCAGAATCTGGCATGGCGCGTGGCAGAAAGTCTGCGCGATGCGGGACTGCGCGTGCTGTTGCATTGCGGTGGCGGCAGTTTCAAATCGCAGATGAAGAAGGCGGATGGCAGTACTGCAATATGCGCCGTGATCATTGGTGATGATGAAGTGGCGGCCAATGCGGTTATGCTTAAACCTTTGCGGGGTGGTGGAGAGCAAGTGCGTGTCCGGCTGGAAGATTTGCAGCGTAAGGTTGGTGATTTGATCAAATGAGGAAACAAAATGTCTAGTTTGGATCTGCAAGAACAGGAACAGGTAGAAGCATTCAAAGCCTGGTGGAAGGAAAATGGCAATTGGGTGATTGGTGCCGTGATCGTCGGCTTGCTCGGCTTTTCCGGAATCAAATTCTGGAAAAGCTACCAGGCCAGCCAGGCTGCCGAAGCGAGCCAACTGTATATGGAAGTGTTGAAACAGGTTTCCAGTAATGATGCCAAACGTATCAGCGATGCAGCGGAAGCGCTGGTTGGCCGTTACGACAGTAGTGCCTATGCGCCGCGGGCACAGTTGCTGGCAGCGCAGGCCAGTGTGCAGTCCGGGAATGCCGCCCGCGCCAAGGTGCAATTACTGTGGGTGATCGAGCATGCGAAAGAAACGGGCATGCAGGATACGGCCCGTTTAAAACTGGCAAGCGTACTGCTGGATGAAAAGAAATATGATGAAGCGCTCGAACAACTCGATGGGACTCATCCTGAGTCATTTAGCGGACTTTTTGCCGATCTTCGCGGCGATATATTGAGTGCGCAGGGCAAAATTGCCGAGGCACGGGCTGCCTATCGGCAAGCCCTGGACAAGGCTGATGCGAAGAGCGCGTATCGCAACCTGATTCAGTTGAAAATGGACGGTCTGGGAAGCGCCAAATGAGGTCGAGCCGTCATACTATTGCGCTAATATTGCTACTGATGCTGGCTGCGTGCAGCAGCGACAAGGTCGCTGTCGAACCAGCTAAACTTGTGGATTTTAAACCGAGTGCCAAGCTTGAGGTGCGCTGGGATGTCGATATCGGCGATGCGGGGCAAAGCGTGCTGTTCCCTGCCGTTACCCGCGAGGCGGTGTTTGCGGCAAATGCCGACGGCGAACTGTACCGCCTTGACCGCGATACAGGTAAACGGGTCTGGCGTATTGACAGTGGTTTTCCCATTACCGGCGGCGTTGGTGCGGGTGACGGGCTGGTGCTGGTGGGTGGCGAGAAAGGTGAACTGGCCGCATTCGGCACAGATACAGGCAAGTTGAAATGGCAGGTGAACGTATCCAGCGATGTGCTGAGTCCGCCAAAAATAGACCACGGTGTGGTGGTGGTGCGTACCGGTAACCAGCGTATTACCGGCTTAAGCGCGAAAGACGGCAAGCGTTTATGGCTGTATGAACGTGCCACGCCAACGCTGATTGTACGCAGTCATGCCGGTGTAGAGATACGCAACGGACTGGTCTATGCGGGGTTTGCGGCGGGTAAGCTGGCCGCAATTGGTCTGAAAAACGGTATAGTCGTTTGGGAAGCTTCGGTTTCGCAGCCGCGTGGAAATACCGAACTTGAACGCATCAGCGATATCACCAGTTTGCCGGTGGTGGACGATGCCCAGGTATGCGCAGTGGCTTTCCAGGGGCGCCTGGCCTGTTTTGATGCAATACGGGGCGGCACACTCTGGACCCGCGAAATATCCAGTGACAAAGGTTTGGCGTTTTTCGGGAAAACCTTGTACATCACCGACACTGACGGCAACGTGCAGGCTTTAAGCAAGGGACGCGGCTCATCGATATGGAAAAACAGCCAGCTCCTGATGCGAGGAGCAACTGCGCCCTATCCGCTGGATGATTTCCTGTTGATAGGCGATTTTGAGGGTTATGTGCATGCGCTGAAGCGGGAAGACGGCAGTTTTGTTGCACGCCACAAAACCGATGGCAGTGCCATTGTCATGTCTCCGGTCACTTTGGGCAGAAATGCGCTGGTTCAAACCAGCGATGGTGAGTTGTACTGCTTCGCCATCCACTAATACATGCTGCCTACTCTCGTACTTGTTGGGCGTCCCAACGTTGGAAAATCAACGCTTTTCAACCGCCTTACGCGCAGTCGCGATGCCCTTGTAGCCGACATGCCGGGGCTGACGCGCGACCGTCACTATGGTCGCGGCCGTATTGGCGAACGGCCTTTTCTGGTCGTTGATACCGGCGGGCTGGAGCCGGTGGCCAAGGAAGGCATCCTGCACGAGATGGCGAGGCAAACGCGACAGGCGGTAGATGAGTCCGATCTGGTGTTGTTCATCGTTGACGGTCGCGACGGATTGACACCGCATGACCGCATTATTGCCACGCAGTTGCGCAAGACCGGGCGTCCGGTGATGTTGCTGGTAAACAAGGCTGAAGGCATGCAGCGCATGCGCGTTACTGCGGATTTTCACGAACTCGGTCTGGGCGAACCTATTCCCATATCATCCGCGCATGGTGAAAACGTTGCCGAAATGATCGAAGTTGCGCTGGATGAATTGCCTGCTGTAGAAGTTGATGTCGAAGAGAAATCGGATCATCCACGGTTGGCCATTATCGGGCGTCCCAACGTGGGCAAATCCACGCTGGTCAATGCCATTCTCGGTGAAGAGCGCGTCATTGCTTTCGATCAGCCTGGCACCACGCGTGATTCAATCCATATCGACTTTGAACGCGACGGCAGGCAATACACCATCATTGACACGGCAGGCGTGCGTCGCCGTGGCAAGATAGATGAGGCGGTCGAAAAGTTTTCGGTGGTAAAGACGCTGCAAGCCATCGAAGATGCCAATGTGGTGGTACTGGTGGTGGATGCGCGCGACCAGATCACCGAACAGGATGCTCACCTTGCTGACTTTGTACTGCAGGCTGGAAGGGCTTTTGTGCTGGCGGTGAACAAATGGGATGGCCTGGATGAGTACAAACGCAGCACGGCCAAGCGCGATATCGAGCGCAAGCTGCATTTTCTGGGTTTTGCCAAACATCATTTTATTTCAGCGCTGAACGGCACAGGCGTGGATGCTTTGCTGAAATCGGTGAATCAGGCCTATTCGGCGGCCATGGCTAAACTGCCGACCCCGCAACTTACGCGCGTGCTGGAAGAGGCAATACACAAACAACAACCGCCGCGGGTGGGTTCCTTCCGTCCCAAGATGCGCTACGCCCATCAGGGCGGCAGTAATCCGCCGCGCATCATCGTTCACGGCAGCGCACTGGACAAGATACCGACAAGCTATCGCCGCTATCTGGAAAAAACGTTCTGCGATGCCTTTAAGCTGCAAGGTACGCCATTGCGTATCGAATTCAAGTCCGGAAAGAACCCGTTTGCCAACAAGAAACATGTGCCTACCGAGAGTGAGAAACGTGCTGCCCATCGAGCCCGCATTCGCGGACGCAGGCTGTATGGCTAGCAATTCTGTTGCCCTGTTTTGTTCCGCAACAAGACCTTAGTGCGTCATATCCATGCCACAGGGGTACATGTTGCCGGGTCTGGCAGCCATGTTTTGCTGACGATACTTAAGATGAGGAACGCGGTGTTTGTTGAAATACGGGTGCGGGCAGACGGGGGAAAGCCAGGCCGAAGAAATTGAACATGATTTAGACATCAAAAGGTTTCGCACTCTTCCGTATTGGCATGTTTTCCAGTAAAGTAAGCGCTTCGGGAACAATAAGAGCGGATATCATGAGTACAAAAGGACAACAATTACAAGACCCGTTTTTGAACGTGTTACGTAAAGAGCATGTGCAGGTTGCCATATATCTGGTCAACGGCATCAAGCTGCAAGGCCAGGTCGAATCATTCGATCAATATGTAGTGCTTCTGAAGAATACTGTCACCCAGATGGTCTATAAGCACGCAATTTCCACCATTGTCCCGACGCGCGCTGTCACCATTCCGTTCGATGCCGAGTAATGCATGAATCAACGACTGCTACCAATACTGCCGTATTGGTCAGTCTTGATTTTGGCTCACAGGATTACGCAGAGAGTTTGGAGGAGTTATGTTTGCTGGCTGAAAGTGCCGGTGTACATACGCTCGCATTGGTAGAAGGCAAACGGCAACGGCCGGATGCTTCCACTTTTGCCGGTAGCGGCAAGGTGGATGAAATAGCTGCCCTGGTTAAAACGCTGGAAGCGCCGCTGGTCATCTTCAATCATGACCTGTCTCCGGCGCAAATGCGTAATCTCACTTCCAGGTTACAGACGCGGGTGATCGACCGCACCATGCTGATCCTGGATATCTTTGCGTTACGCGCAAAAAGCCACGAAGGCAAAGTTCAGGTCGAGCTGGCACAGCTCAAATATCTTTCCACCCGCCTGGTTGGCATGAACATGGATATGGGCCAGCAGAAATTTGCCGTGGGCGCCCGCGGTCCGGGCGAAACGCAACTGGAACTGGACAGGCGCAAGCTGGATCGCCGGATGCATTTACTTAAAGGGCGGCTGAAGCAATTGAAGCGCCATCGTGAATTACAGCGTAAAGCGCGCGTTCGTTCCAATGTAATGTCTGTTTCCATCGTTGGCTACACCAATGCCGGGAAATCCACCCTGTTTAATCGCCTCACTAATGCCGACGTATATGCTGCCGACCAGTTGTTTGCCACGCTGGATACGACGGCGCGCAAAATATTCCTGGAAGGCGACAGTCGCCGCCAGGTGGTCTTGTCTGACACGGTGGGGTTTATCCGCCATTTGCCGCATGGCCTGGTGGCAGCATTTCGCAGTACCCTGGAAGAAACGGCGCTGGCCGATCTGTTGCTGCATGTGGTGGATGTAAACAGTCCGGAACGGCACGATCAGGTCGCCGAAGTGAATAAAGTGCTGGCTGAAATCGGCGCACAGCATATCCCGCAAATTGTGGTCTACAACAAGATCGATTTGCAGGGTCTGGAAGCGGGTGTGGCGCGTGACGAATATGGTAAAATCGCCAGCATTCATTTGAGTGCAAAAACAGGCGCAGGTTTGGCAGATTTGCGAACCGTGCTGGCCGAGGTGCGGGACTCACCGGAATCGGACATGCAAGAACAAGAGTGGCATCCCCTGAATGACAACTGAGTTGACTAAAAGGTAAGCAGATTATGGGACTGAACGACCCCCAATGGGGAAACAAGAACGCTGGCGGTCCTCCTGACCTGGAGGAGGTGATGCGTAAGCTTAATCGCAAGATTGAATCCCTGTTCGGCAAGTCCGGGGGAGGGACCCCAAAGGGCGGTGGCGACAATATGCCTGGCGGTATCGGCGGCGGCGGTATCGTCCTGATCGTGCTGGTTGTGGCGTTGGTCTGGATTGCCAGCGGCTTCTATATTGTGGATGCCAGTCAGCGCGGTGTCGTGCTGCGCTTTGGCAAACTGTCAGAGGTTACCGAAGCGGGACCACGCTGGCATTTGCCCTATCCGATCGAGGCTGTAGAGGTGGTCAATTTGAGCCAGGTGCGTACTGTAACGGTGGGCTATCGCGAAAATGTAAAGAACAAATTGTTGAGAGAGTCGTTGATGCTGACGGATGACGAAAATATCATCGATATCCAGTTCGCCGTGCAGTATTTTCTGAAAGACCCTGCAGAATTCATATTCAACAACCGCATGGGGGATGAACTTGAATTCGTTCGTCAGGCAGCGGAAACGGCTATTCGCGAGGTGGTCGGTAAAAGCAAAATGGACTTTGTGCTGTACGAAGGGCGCGAACAAGTCGCAGAGTCGACCACCAAACTGATCCAGGAAATTCTTGATCGCTACAAGGCAGGCATCGTTATCAGCAAAGTCACCATGCAGAATGCGCAACCGCCAGAGCAGGTGCAGGCTTCCTTCGATGATGCGGTGAAAGCCGGACAGGACAGGGAACGTCAGAAAAACGAAGGCCAGGCTTATGCCAACGACGTTGTTCCGAGGGCCAAGGGTGCTGCAGCAAGACTGCTGCAGGAGGCAGATGGTTACAAGCAACGCGTAATTGCGAATGCAGAGGGTGATGCCAGCCGCTTCAAGCAGATTCTGGTTGAATATAACAAGGCGCCGCAGGTGACACGTGAACGTATGTATCAGGATATGAAACAGCAAATACTGACCAGTACCAGCAAGGTACTGGTGGATCAAAAAAATGGCGGCAGCAATTTGTTGTATTTGCCTCTGGATAAACTGATCCAGAGCACGAACCCGGTGGTTGAATTGCCGGGATCAAAACCGACTGAGCAACTTAATTCGATACCTGGTCAGTCAACAGCTGTGCAGCGTGGTCGCGAATCGCAATTCAGCCGTGAAAGAGGGGCTCGCCAATGAAACTGAATACAACAAATTTCCTGGTGGCTGCCGTTGTCGTGCTGATCCTGGCAAGCATGAGTATTTTTATTGTCGATCAGCGTCAGAGGGCCATCGTGTTCCAGTTGGGTGAAGTCGTACGAGTTGAAACCACGCCTGGTATAAAGTGGAAAATGCCGCTGGTGCAAAACGTGCGGTTTTTTGATTCACGCATCCTGACACTGGATAGTGACGATCCAGACCGTTTCATCACTGCCGAGAAAAAGAATGTGCTGGTGGATTCCTTCATCAAGTGGCGCATTTTCGATGTGAAACAGTATTACATCAGCGTGAACGGTGACGAGATACGCGCCCAGACGCGTTTGATGCAGACGGTCAATTCGACGCTGCGCGAAGAGTTCGGTAAGCGCACCATCCATGAAGTGGTGTCCGGGCAGCGCGACGAATTGATGAAAGTAGTACAGGAAAAAACAGATGTGGATGCGCGCAAGATCGGTGTGGAAGTGCTGGATGTGCGTCTGAAACGCGTGGATTTCCCGGTGGAGATCAGTGAATCCGTGTATCGCCGTATGGATGCGGAACGCAAGCGTGTGGCCAACGAATTGCGTGCGACAGGTAATGCCGAGGGTGAGAAGATTCGTGCAGATGCCGACAGACAACGGGAAGTGATTCTGGCTCAGGCTTATCGTGAAGCGCAGATAACCAAAGGAGCGGGCGATGCCAGAGCTGCCGCATTGTATGCAGCTGCATTCGGGCGTAACCCCGAGTTTTATTCCTTCTATCGCAGTCTGGATGTTTATAAACAGGGCTTCAAGAACAAGAGCGATGTGATGCTGCTGGATGCGGGATCGCCATTCTTCAAATATCTGAAGAGCTCATCACGAGGCGGTCAATAACGACGAATGGACAATTTCTGGCTGGCCGCCCTGGGCTTGATGCTGGTGCTGGAAGGGATCATGCCTTTCCTGTTTCCTGCTTCATGGCGCGAAACGTTACGCAAAGTATCGCAATTCCAGGACGGACAGGCCCGCTTTATCGGATTGACGCTGATGCTGGCTGGACTGTTGCTGATTTACTGGGCTAAATGATGGAAATCTTCAGATGAAGTGGCTGTTGCCGGAATATATCCAGGACATGCTGCCGGATGAGGCATGGCGAATCGAAGGCATGCGCCGCGATGTGCTCGAATTTTTACGCCGTTCCGGCTATCAACTGGTATCTCCTCCCTTGCTTGAATATGCGGAATCGCTGCTTATCAATGACAGCGCTGATATGGATCTGCGCAGTTTCAAGCTGGTCGATCAACTGAGCGGACGTACGCTGGCTTTGCGTGCCGATATCACGCCACAAGTCGCGCGTATCGATGCGCATTTGCTCAACCGTCAGGGCGTTACGCGTTTGTGTTATGCCGGTAGCGTGGTGCATACACAACCGGCCGGATTGATGCGTACACGCGAGCCGTTGCAGATCGGGGCAGAGTTGTACGGTCACAAGGGGATTGAGAGCGATCTGGAAGTGCAACGATTGATGCTGCAAGCACTGGTGTTGATAGGAATCCAGGATGTGCACCTTGATCTCGGCCATGTGGGCGTGCTTCGCGCACTGTTGCGTGAGGCTAGGCTGGAAAGGAATGTCGAGAACGAATTGTTTGGCGCGTTGCAAAGCAAAGACAATGCGGCCTTGGATATGCTTACCCAACCCTTGGATGCGGTTTTGCAAAGTGCTTTGCGTGCCTTGCCCAGACTCTATGGAAATGCCGAAGAAATGCTATCGCGAGCACAAGTGGAACTTCCGCTCGCACAATATCCGGCAATCGCTACGGCACTGGATGAGTTGAAACAAGCCGCCGCCTGCTTGCAGCCATTGGTGGGAAGCATCGGTATCGATCTGGCTGAACTGCGCGGCTATCACTATCATAATGGTATGGTCTTCGCTGCTTACCATGCAGGCAGCCATGATGCGATTGCATTGGGCGGTCGCTATGATGATGTGGGCAAGGTCTTCGGGCGCGCTCGTCCGGCGACGGGCTTCAGCATGGATTTGCGTCAATTGCATGGTTTGCTTGCCAAACAGGCACTCCCGCAAGGGATACATGCGCCGTATCGTCAGGACGCCGCACTGGACGAGGCCATCGCCAAATTGCGCGAGCAGGGCGAGATCGTCGTGGTCGATTTGCTGGGCAAGCCCGAATATCACTCCGAATTGAATTGTGATCGCGAATTGGTATTACGTGGCGGCAAGTGGGTCGTCGTCGAAATGAAAAATTAAACAAAATATTCTGGAAGCTGAAATGTCGAAAAATGTTGTAGTAATCGGAACGCAATGGGGGGATGAGGGTAAAGGCAAGGTTGTCGATTGGCTGACCGATCATGCGCAAGGTGTTGTGCGCTTTCAGGGCGGACATAATGCCGGCCATACCCTGGTAATCGATGGCGTCAAAACCGTTTTGCACCTGATTCCGTCCGGCGTGTTAAGAGAGAACGTGCAGTGCCTGATCGGCAACGGCGTGGTGTTGTCGCCGCAGGCCTTGC
>JBNLBY010000075.1:0-11942 GCA_050303535.1 Sideroxydans sp.
AATCATTAACCTGATTAACAATAAACGTCAGCCACTCGAATTGAACGCAACGTCCGAGGCGGTGTTATGACGGCTGTGATCAGCAAACGATGGTGAAGCGTACGTAGGTCAAAGCGTCGATTGAATCGATAACAGAACACTGCAAGGTAACGCGATGAGCACTTTATTTGCTATAAACAAGAGAATCTGACTTCGTTTAAGCTGCTTCTTTTTCACTAAACGACCTGTTTTACTCATGGCAAATAAGTGGAAAACTGATTTTTCAATATCCAGCCCAATTGTTGTAATCTTCATTTCAATTCACTCCATTTTTTTAAATGGTTGTAAATATTTCCATTTTGGCTATTTTGAAGCCGTTATAAAGTGGAGTGGGTTCATACCATTATTCATGCACCACTTCTCTGAAGCATTTACAGGCCAGGGGGTGAATTACCTCCTCCGCCATATCTGTTACCTGATACGCGAGACTCGCCCAATGCGGACTGGTTAGCATAGACAAGGGATTCGTTCATCAATCTTTCGGGAAAACTACGGTAACCGTTAGAACAGGTTACCCGGTGGCTTGTCGCCTGATGGAACGCCCCCGGCTGCAAAACAGCGGAAACACACACATTCTGTTGAAAGTTACAGGATATCTAATAGATTCTGATCTTGTCGATAGGTGTTATCAGGAATTTCCAAATCCGGTTTCAAGTCTTGATAAGCAGGGGTGTTGCGTTTATTCTTCTTACAATTTTTATTGAGGTGTAAGTAACGCCAGATGGATTTAGTTAGTGTATCGCCGCTGGAAGTGGTTGGCTGGCTAGTCCAGTTCTGGATCGTGCTCGGGGTGGCAGGATTGGCTCTGCAACGTGCCCCGCATCTGGTCAATAACCTTATTTTTCCGCTCAGTGCTTTGATATCCCTGTTGTTGGCGATGACTGGTTTATGGGCACTCTCCACAGCGCCCGGCATCATGGTTTTGCCACTCGGTTTGCCTGATCTGCCTTTCCATTTGCGTCTCGATCCGCTGTCCGGTTTCTTTCTGATCCTGCTGGGCGGTGCGTCTCTGGGCATATCCCTGTTTAGTGCCGGCTATTTCAAAACCATGGCAGGAAGCACACTCGGCCTATTGTGCCTTGAATATCACCTGTTCCTGGTCGGGATGGCATTGGTACTTCTGGCCGACGACGCCTACATGTTCATGGTGGCGTGGGAAACCATGGCGCTGTCATCCTATTTTCTGGTCACCACCGACCACAACATTCCCGACATTCGCAAGGCGGGTTTTCTCTACCTGCTGATCGCACACGTGGGCGCCATTTCCATCCTGCTCTGCTTCGGCGTGATGCAGGGCGGCAATGGCATTGCTGCATACACATTCGATGCGATACGTCATGCGCATCTGACCGGCTTCTGGTCTTCGGCGGCGTTCCTGCTGGCGTTGTTCGGTTTCGGTGCCAAGGCTGGTTTATTGCCGATGCATGTCTGGCTGCCCGAGGCTCATCCTGCTGCGCCTTCGCCGGTGTCGGCCTTGATGAGCGGTGTGATGCTGAAGACGGCGATCTATGGCATTCTGCGCGTGACTTTCGACTTGCTTGGCACGCAACTCTGGTGGTGGGGTGTGCTGGCGTTGGGGCTGGGATTGATCACTGCAGTGTTCGGCGTGATGTTCGCCGCCGTGCAGGGCGACATGAAACGGCTGCTGGCCTTTTCATCTATCGAGAACATCGGTCTGCTGCTGGTGGGCATTGGCTTGACTATTATCTTCCACGTCTACGGCAAGAACGTACTGGCTGCACTGGCGCTTACCGCGACCCTGTATCACAGTCTGAACCATGCGATGTTCAAGAGCCTGCTGTTCGTCGGTACTGGTGCCATTTTACACGCCACCGGCGAGCGCAATATGGGACGCCTGGGCGGGCTGATCCGTCGCATGCCCTGGGCTGCGATGTTGATGCTGGTCGGAGTGCTGGGGATTTCCGGTTTGCCGCCGCTTAACGGCTTCGTTTCGGAATGGCTGCTGCTGCAGGCCTTCCTGTTGTCGCCGGGGCTGCCTAACAGTTATATCAATATGCTGGTGCCGGTAGCGGCGGCGGTGATCGCACTAGCCGCTGCGCTGGCAGCGTATGTAATGGTGAAATTCTACGGCGTGATTTTCCTCGGCCAGCCGCGTGAAAAAGTGCTGGAGCATGCACACGATGCGGGTATTTGGAAGCGTATCGGTATGGGCTGGCTGGCACTTGGCTGTATCGTCCTGGGTTTGACGCCGGTGTTCGTGGTGCATCAGATTGACTTCGTTTCGCTTTCGTTGATCGGTTCCAACCTGGGTAATGCCGCAGGCAACTGGGTATTCCTGACGCCGGTGGACACCGAGCGTGCCAGCTATAGTCCGCTGTATTTCCTGCTGGCGGTGCTGGCGGTGATGTTGCTCACCGCGTTACTGGTACGGCGTTTGTATCACGGCCGAATGCGTCGCTGTGAACCCTGGGATTGCGGATATCCGGCGCACAATGCGCGCATGCAGGATACCGCCGAAGGTTTCGGGGAACCGATCCGCCGCATCTTCAAGCCGTTCTTCAAGATCGAACGGGAAGTGCCGAGCCCGTTTGATACGAATCCCCGTTACCTCGGGTGTAGCGAAGACCGTTTGTGGTACATCCTGTATCTGCCGATCAAGCATCTCACCGAAAAACTTGCTTCGCTGGCCGGGATGTTACAGCACGGACGCATTCATTTATATCTGACCTACACGTTTTTCACACTGATCGTGTTGCTGGTGTTTGTGTGATGGAAAAATCCGAACTCATCTTCGCCATTATTTTCCAACTGGCGCAACTTGTGCTGGTGGTGCTGCTTGCCCCGCTACTGACCGGTTGGGTCAATCAGTGCCAGGCCTGGCTGCAGAACCGTTCCGGTGCGGGTGTGCTGCAACCGTATCGCGTGCTGCGCAAACTGTTTAGCAAGGATGCCGTAGTGGCGCATAACGCCTCGCCATTGTTCCGCGTTACGCCTTACATCGTGTTTGGCTGCATGTGGCTGGCAGCGGCCATCATCCCGATTATTGCGGTGGATTTACCGTTCTCGATGGCCGCCGATGTGATCGCGCTGGTCGGCGTATTCGCAGTGGCGCGCGTATTCATCTCTCTTGCGGCGATGGATATCGGCACTGCGTTCGGTTCGCTGGGTGCGCGGCGTGAGATGCTGGTGTCCTTCCTTGCCGAACCGGCCTTGCTTATGGTGTTGTTCACTGCATCAATGATCAGCCATTCCACGCAGTTACCACGCATCGTAGAAGCTTTGGCGTATCATGAGTTCATCTTCTATCCGAGCCTGGCTTTCGCCGGGCTGGCGTTCGTGATCGTGCTGCTGGCCGAGAATGCGCGCATTCCTGTGGACAACCCCAGCACCCACCTTGAGCTGACCATGATCCACGAGGCGATGATCCTGGAATACTCTGCTCGTCATCTGGCGCTCATCGAATGGGCCAGCAGCCTGAAGCTGCTCGCCTATATCTCCATCGGCATAGCTCTGTTCCTGCCCTACGGTATTGCCGAAGTTGGCAACTGGGCGGGACTGCCGCTGGCCATTGCGGCGCTGCTTTTAAAGCTGATGCTGGCGGGTGTGGCGCTGGCCGTGTTTGAGATCGTGTCAGCCAAGTTGCGCATCTTCCGCACACCGGAGTTTTTGGCTACTGCGTTCCTGCTGGCCGTGCTGGGCCTTCTGATTCATTTTCTGCTGGGTGCCTGATGCAGATTCCATTTACATTACAACTCATCAACCTGCTGGCCTCGCTGATGTTGCTGGTCGCTTTCGCCATGCTTACGCAGCGGCGCATTCTGTCGCTGATCAAGCTGTTCGCCCTGCAGGGTCTCGTGCTGTCGCTCAGTACGTTTGTCGTCGCTTTTTCCTCGGAGCAGTATCACCTTTATTTCTCGGCGGGACTGACCCTGTTGCTCAAGGTGCTGCTGTTACCCTGGTTACTGCACCGCCTGATTCACAAGCTGAATGTACGCTGGGACGTGGAGACGATGATCAATATTCCCACCACCATGCTAGTCGGTATCGGGCTGGTGATCTTTGCTTTCAATCTGGCTGCACCGATTGCGCAGTTGGCCGAAGGCATAACACGTAGCCTGATCGGCATTGCGCTGGCCAGCGTGCTGTTGTCGCTGCTGATGATGCTTACCCGGCGCAAGGCGGTGTCGCAGGTAGTTGCTTTCCTGTCGTTGGAAAATGGATTGTTCTTCGCCGCCACCAGCGCTACGCAGGGCATGCCACTGGTGGTGGAGCTGGGCATTGCGCTGGACGTGCTGGTAGCCACCTTCATTTTCGGTATTTTCTTTTTCCAGATCCGCGAGACTTTCGACAGCCTGGACATCACTCATATGGAGAAGCTCAAGGATGATTGACCTGCAACTTCTCGCGCTGTTGCTCGCCCCGTTGTTGGGTGGTGTGCTGCTGGCCGTGTTCGGCTCGCGCAAGTGGGCGGCGGAAATCAATTCGCTGATGAGTTTTGCCACGTTTATTGCCTCAGTGATCCTGACAGTTCGCGTGATCGATTCCGGGCCGCAAGTTGCATTCAGCGAGCAATTCTTCATCGACCAGTTCAATGTCTTCCTGGTTGCGCTTACCGCTTTCGTCGGTTTTACCACTTCGCTGTTCTCGCGGCCTTACATGCGCGTCGAACAGCATCACGGCAAGCTCACTGTCGGCATGCTGCACCTGTACTACAGCATGTACCAGTTGTTCATTTTCGCCATGCTGGTGGCGCTCACCACCAATAACATGGGCATCGTGTGGGTCGCGATGGAAGCGGCGACACTGACCACTGTGTTGCTGGTCAGTCTGTACCGCACCCCAGCCAGCCTGGAAGCGGCGTGGAAATATTTCATCCTGTGCGGCGTGGGCATCGCGCTGGCGTTGTTCGGCACCATCCTGTTGTATTTCGCCGCTGAGCGCGTGCTGGGCGAGGGCGGCACAGCACTGTTGTGGACGCACCTGAATGAGGTCAAGGGCGATCTGGAGCCGACCGTACTCAAGCTGGCATTCGTATTCCTGCTGGTAGGCTACGGTACCAAGGTCGGTCTTGTACCCTTGCACAGCTGGTTACCGGATGCGCATGCGGAAGGTCCGACGCCTGTGTCTGCCGTACTCTCCGGTCTGCTGCTCAACGTTGCGCTGTGCGCGGTGGTACGCAGCAAGGTGCTGGTGGACGGTTCGCTCGGCAACCACTTTGCGGGATTCCTGATGATGGGCTTCGGCCTGCTGTCGGTGGTGGTGGCGTCGTTCTCGCTGTTCCGTCAAAAAGACATCAAGCGCATGTTTGCCTATTCTTCCATCGAACACATGGGACTGATCACTTTTGCTTTCGGCATGGGCGGCCCGGTGGCGACATTCGCTGGCTTGTTGCACATGACAGTGCACTCGTTGACCAAATCGGCGATCTTCTTTGCGGTCGGCCATGCGGTGCAGAAGTCCGGCACGCAGGTAATGGAAAATATCCGTGGCATGCTACAAGTCAGCCCCACGGTCGGCTGGGGCCTGGCAATCGGTACCTTTGCAATTCTGGGCATGCCGCCGTTCGGTGTGTTCGCCAGCGAGTTCCTCATCATCACTACCGCCATGCACGAATATCCGTGGACCACGCCGTTCCTGCTGATCGCGCTGGGCGTCGCATTCGCCGCCATTTTCGGCAAGATCCAGCCCGTCGTGTTCGGCGAAACTACCGCGATTCGATTGCCGCATCCGCCCGCGCTCATCCCTGTGTTTGTCCACTTGCTGCTGGTGCTGATGCTCGGCCTGTACATGCCGCCTTACCTGGCCGACTGGTATCGCCAGGCGGCAGCTTTATTGGGATAAACGAATATGCCGATCAAACATCCCCGCCTGAAATTGACCCGACTAACCGATGCGCTGCAGGTGTGGGCAGGCGAGATCGCGTCGGACGATCTGTACGAAATCTGTCAGCAGGTGCGCGACAGTGGCGGCAGGCTGGTGGCGTTGTGGGGCAGTGATGCAAGACAGGAAAATATGGGCTTCAAGCTGCACGTGGTGCTGATCAACGAAATCGGTGTGGTTTGTTTGAATGTGCAACTGTCGGCAGAGCAGCCTGTATATCCCGATGTTAGCCGGATATTCCCGGCGGCTAATCGCATGCAGCGCGCCGCCTACGACCTGCTCGGTATCTATGCTCAGGAAGGCCAGGATCATCGCAAATGGCTGCGCCACGGTGCATGGAGCAGCGGCAGTTTCCCCTTGCGCAAGGATTTCGATGCGGCAGCGAGCCTGGCGCAAGAACCGGAAGATTATCCCTTCTTGCAAGTGAAGGGGCAAGGCGTGCACGAGATTCCGGTCGGCCCGGTACATGCGGGCATCATCGAGCCGGGACACTTCCGTTTCTCTGTTATCGGCGAACGCGTGCTGCGCCTGGAAGAGCATCTGGGCTATGTGCACAAAGGCATAGAAAAACGTTTCGAGAGCATGACTGTGCAGCAGGGCGCGAAACTGGCCGGACGCGTGAGCGGCGACAGCACTGTGGCCTATGCCTGGGCATACGCGATGGCGGCGGAGAGTATTGCGAAAGTGACACCGCCCGAGCATGCATTGTGGATGCGCGCGCTATTGCTAGAGCGCGAACGTGTCGCTAACCACCTCGGCGATCTGGGCTACCTGGGCAACGACGTGGCGCTGTCCTTTGGCTTTGCCCAATTCTGGATACTCAAGGAACAGATGCTGCGCAACAATGCCTCGCTGTTCGGTCACCGTTACCTGATGGACAAGATCGTACCGGGCGGTGTTACCGCAAGCCTTGATGTCGAAGGCAAACACATCATCAAGCAGGAATGCGACATGCTGGAGAAGCAAGTGCGTATTCTGCGCGGCATCTACGAAGAACATGCGGGGATGCAGGACCGCTTCATTACGACCGGCATCGTCGAGCCGAAACTGGCCGCGCAGCTCGGCCTGTGCGGTCTGGCCGGACGCGCTAGTGCGCAGGCCTGGGATTCACGGGTACAGTTCGCCTGCGCCCCCTATGACAAGCTGGACGTGCAGATGGCTACCTATCGCAATGGCGATGTCGCCGCGCGCGCCATCGTGCGTTTCGGCGAACTGTTCGAGTCGTTGCGCTTGCAGCGCGACATCCTGGTTAATTTGATCCACGAAGACGAAGCACCGTCGCTGATCGAGAAACTGCCACCGAACGGTTTTGGTATCGGCATGGTGGAAGGCTGGCGCGGCGAAGTGATGGTGGGGATTCATACCGATGCCGAGGGCAACCTCACGCGTGTGCATCCGCACGATCCGTCCTGGCAAAACTGGCCGTTGCTGGAACACGCCGTTGTCGACGACATCGTGCCAGATTTTCCGCTCATCAATAAATCGTTCAATCTTAGTTATTCAGGGCAGGATCTCTGATGTACCAGATACTCAAACAGATTTTCAAAACCGGTATCAAGACCGAAACGCCGCCGCAGGCGGACGAATCCATGCGTGTCGATACTCAGCGACTGCAGCAAGCGATACTGGATACTTTCGACGGTGCGATGGCAATCCGCATGGTGGATGCCGGATCGTGCAACGGCTGCGAACTGGAAATTCATGCAGTCAACAACGCCTATTACAACATCGAAGGACTGGGCATCAAATTCGTCGCCAGCCCGCGCCATGCCGACCTGCTGCTGGTCACCGGCCCGGTGTCGCGCCACATGGAAGTTGCGCTCAAACGCACCTACGATGCCACGCCTGAACCCAAGCTAGTGGTTGCCATCGGCGATTGCGGCTGCGACGGCGGCATCTTCGGCGAAAGCTACGCCAGCTGCGGCAAAGTATCCAACGTCATCCCGGTGGATGTGGCAGTGAGCGGTTGCCCGCCCACACCTACCGCCATTTTGCAGGGTATTCTCACGGCAATATCAGCCGGTCATGTCGCAAAAAAATAGGTCTGGAAAAGTCAACCCGTAACCCGGAATAGTAGGTTGGAAAAGGAGGAACGACGCCTTCCAACATTGGCTTGCCTTTGAGTTTGCCAGAGTGCTTGTGTTGTTGATGTTGAATGGCGCTTTGCTCGGCTCTGGCTTCCTGCTTCGCTCTACCTCCTGCATCCTTGCAGTCGTCGGCAACTGCGTCCTGCGTTGCTCTACTCTCTGACATCCCTGCCAGGATTATCCGACCTATATCAAATAGCTCAAAACCCTCTGTGTCCTCTGTGGTTCAATCTTGCCTTAGCAACAAACCCGAGGAATATCCTTCCACGAAGAGGTATAAGCCGGTGACAAACGACTCTGGCGCATGGTCCATTTGCCGGTCAGTCCTTCGGCACCAAAGGTGAGGGAATCGCGTCCGTAACGTTGATTGATACTATCCACCACCTGCATCAGCTTATCGGTGGTCTGCTTCTGTCCGGGGGTGAAAAGGTCGTACTGATAAAAACTGCGATCACGGATATCCAGCAGACCAATACCACATTTCATGAATACACTGCCCGGCTGGTAGAGTTGCTGCATTCCCTGTCGGGCATGATGAATAATCAACGCGCTGTCGCTGCTGGGATAGGGCAGGCGCAGTACCACGCTGTTGCTATAAAAATCGGGCTTGAATTCAGAGGTATGTGCAAACAGGTAGATGCTGCTGCAGAAGCTATTCTGACTGCGTAGCTTTTCTGCCGCAGCGGCGGCATAGCGACTGATATGGCGCTGCAATTCTTCTTCACTGCTGGTTTTGCTACCAAACGAGCGCGTGACAAAGATTTCTTTTTTTGGAGCCGGCTCTTCATCCAGCCCGATACAGGGTTCGCCGTTGAGTTCACGGATAGTACGTTCAACATTGATATTGGTTTGTTTGCGGATGAAACGTGGGTCGGCCTGCGCCAGCTGGTAGGCATTGTGGATGCCCAGGGCATTCAGGCGTAAACTCAGGCGCTTGCCTATACCCCAGACCTTGCCGATGGGCAGGCGCTTTTCCAGCCATTGCCATTTAAGCGGGGTATCGAGCACGGCAACATTGCTGGTCTTGATATTCTTGGCTGCATGGTTGGCCAGTTTGGTCAGGGTTTTGCTGGGTGCAATCCCCACGCCTACTGGCATGCGTACCTGCTGCCAGATAGTTTTTCGGATCTCCCTGCCATACGCTTCCATATCCTGTTTCATGCCTTTTAAATCAAGGAACATTTCATCAATGCTGTACTGTTCGACATGCGGAGAAAACTCACGCAGTGTCGCCATCACCTGATTAGAGATATCGCCATACAGTCGGAAGTTGGCAGAAAATACCCGTACCTGATGCCGCTTAAGCTGTTTCTCGATCTTGAAAAAAGGCTGTAGATCAGGCACGCCCAGCGCCTTGGCCTGCTTGCTGCGTGCGATAATACAGCCATCGTTATTGCTCAACACGATGACCGGTTTATCGCGTAAATCGGGGCGAAAAACCTGTTCGCAGGAAGCGTAGCAGGAATTACAGTCGACCAGTGCCATCATGATGTCAGGGCTTGCTCAGGAATTGCGCTGGTGGCGTCTGATGCTGTGTGTGACGACGCCCTCGATGATTAACTCCTCCCTGCCAGAGATAGGAATAGGGGGGAAGTTTTCGTTGGCCGACAGCAGCAATCCACGCCGGGTATCCAGGATCTTGCAGGTCAATTCACCATCCAGCGCAGCCACTACGACCGCACCGTTGCAGCGTTCTGCTGAGCGGTCGATGATCAGCAGGTCACCGTTTGCAATACCAATATCACGCAATGAATCACCTTCTGCCCAGGCAAAAAAAGTGGCTGAAGGCTTCCTGATCAGGAACTCATTCAGATCCAGTGCGCGGTCGATAAAATCGTCGGCTGGCGAAGGGAAGCCAGCACGCACACGGCTAGAAAACAGGGGTAATGCAAGTTGCGATAGCTCGCTGTCGGCGTCGGCAACAGGGATGATGGACATAGCTAAATGTTCTCAAAATGTTCTCATTAAGTCTAGTTTGCCTGTGCCTGTAATGCAACCGGGAATGCGATGCACCCAGCCGCTGACATCAGCTATACTCAAAATGGACTCAAGGATAATAAAAAGATGAAAAAACATGAAAAAGTATGAACCACTAGCTGCAGAGTCTCTTTATCAGAGCTGTGATATATCCCAGTTCAAATTTAAAACCACTGCTGAACTGGTACCTCTGGACCAGCCACTAGGACAACAACGCGCACTGGAAGCGATCGAGTTTGGTGTAGATATCCAGCAAGATGGCTTCAATCTGTTTGTCATTGGCCATACCGGGCTGGGCAAAAACACCCTGGTACAGCAGATACTGGAAAGCCGTGCTCCCGCCGAGGAATCTCCCTACGACTGGTGTTATGTGAATAATTTCAATCACCCGCAAAATCCTCGTGTGCTCAAATTACCAGCCGGTATGGGTCTACGTCTGCGCAAGGATATGAAATCTTTGATAGAGGATTTGCTGACGGCCCTGCCATCTTCATTCCAGAGTGAGGAATACACCAATAGTCTGCAGGAAATAGAAGATGAAATGCATAATCGCAGGGAACAGGCGTTTCACAAAATCAACCAGAAAGCAGAGCAGGAAGGCATAGGCATAATACGCACTCCCGGTGGTTTCACGCTAGGGCCTATGGTTAATGGTACGCCACTGAAACATGACGAATATAAGAAGCTACCCGATGCAGAAAAAGATAGAATTGAAAAACTGATTGCCGATCTGCAACTTGAGCTACAGAGTGTTATTCGTGAAATGCCGCTACTGCAACGCGAGCACCATCAACGGGTCAAGGCGCTGAATCAGGAAATCACCCAGCATACCGTAGAACAGCTGATGGCCTGGATCGAACAGGCTTACCGTGAACAACCCGAGGTGATGAAATACCTGGGCGAAGTGAAGCAGCATGCCATTGAAAATGTCGCGGAGTTGCTACCCAGTGAGAACCACCCTGAGGCAGATAATGTGAGAAGGCGGGTGGAAGATTTCAGTGAATATAGTATCAATGTAATCGTCGATAATACCGATACGAAGGGTGCTCCTATCGTATTTGAGGACAATCCCACCTACCAGAATTTGATTGGACGTACCGAATACGTCGCGCATATGGGCACCATGATGACCGATTTCAGTATGATTAAATCAGGTGCATTGCATCGGGCGAATGGTGGCTACCTGATTCTTGATGCGCATAAGGTACTCACCCATGCCTTTTCCTGGGAAGGATTGAAACGCGCGCTCAAGTCAGGTGTAATCAGGATACAGTCACTTGAACAGATGCTGGGTCTGGTGAGTTATGTATCACTGGAGCCAGAGCTGTTGCCGTTTAATGTCAAGGTGGTACTGACCGGCGAACCGATTCTGTATTACCTGCTGAAGGAGTACGATCACGAGTTTGACCAGTTGTTTAAGGTCGCCGCCGATTTTTCCAGTTTTACCGAACGTAATGTCGATAATGCTCAATTGTATGCGCGCCTGATTGCCTCCATTCAACAACGGGTGGAAGGCAGAGCATTAAATCGCGATAGCGTGGGCAGGGTGATTGAACATGCCTCGCGAATGATTGAAGACAGTGAAAAAGTGTCACTGCATGTTGCCAGCATTGAAGACCTGCTGGTCGAGGCCAACTACTGGGCGGGTAAGGAGTCCAGTGAGGTTATTCGTTTGCAGGATGTAGAGCAGGCAATCTCCAAACGCCTGTTCCGGCAGGATAAATACCGCGAATATTTTCAGCAGCAGATTCTCCGTGGCATTAAGCTGATTGATACCGATGAGATGAAAACAGGCCAGATCAATGCGCTGTCGGTACTGCAGATCGGTGATTATATGTTTGGGCAACCCTCTCGTATCACTGCCACGGCCCGGCTGGGGCGTGGCGGGGTGATAGACATTGAACGCGAGACCAAACTCGGTGGGCAGATTCATTCCAAAGGGGTGATGATCCTGTCCTCCTACCTGGCCAGCCAGTATGCAGCGGATCAATCCTTACC
>JBNLBY010000076.1:0-11706 GCA_050303535.1 Sideroxydans sp.
GGAGGCTCTCGATTCCGACATGCCGGTGACTTATGTCATCGGGACGGACAGGCCAGTCAACCAGGTAAGCGCCGAGCAATTTGGCGTCAAGTCCCTGATGATGATCGCTCTGCATCCACTTTCCGGCAAACCCTGGGCGTTCGGCCTGCACCAGTGTTCTTATGCGCGAATCTGGACAGTAGATGAAAAGAGATTATTTCAGGAGATCGCCAGACGGCTGGCGGACGGTCTGTCTACCATGTTGGTGTACAGTGACTTGCAGGAAAGCGAAGCCAAATACCGGCGCATCGTGAATACCGCCAGTGAGGGAATCTGGGGGTTCGATCCGGATATGGAGACAACCTTTGTCAATGCCAGGATGGCCAGCATGCTCGGCTATTCCAGCGTGGAAATGGCAGGCCGGTTGATGACCGACTTCATGTTCGATGAGGATTTGCCTGACTATCGGCGAAGGCTGGAGGGGCACCGTGGAAGAGCGCGGGAAACATACGAACGCCGCTTCCGCCGCAAGGACGGTCAGACGGTGTGGACACTGGTTTCCGCTACGCCGGTTATCGACGATCAGCATCGGTTCCTGGGGGCTTTTGGCATGTTCACGGACATTACCGAGCGCAAGCGGGCCGAGGAGGAAATTCGCAAACTGAACCAGGAACTCGAGTTGCGCGTGGCGGAACGGACAATGCAACTGGAGAATGCCAACAAGGAACTGGAAGCCTTCTCCTACTCCGTGTCGCACGACCTGCGCGCTCCATTGCGCGCCATTGACGGTTTTTCGCATGTATTACTGGAGGGCTACACGGACAAACTGGATGACGAAGGCAAGCGGTTGCTCAACGTGATACGCGACAATACTAGTCGCATGGGACAACTCATCGATGACATCCTGAAGTTCTCGCGCACTGGTCGGTTGGAAATGGCACTTTCCGAAATCGATATGGAAGGCATGGTCCATGCGGTGTTCGAGGAGCTTTGCCCTTCCTCTGGCGACAACAAAGTGCAACTGGAAATCGAACAACTCCCGTCGGTCAGGGGAGATAGCGCCATGATGCACCAGGTATTCGTCAACCTGCTATCCAACGCCATCAAGTTCAGTCGTGGCAGAGAAATCCCCAAAATCAAGGTGGGGGCCAAGGTCAATGATGGAGAAACCGTTTTCTTTATTCAGGACAATGGCGTAGGCTTCAACATGCAGTATGTCGATAAGCTGTTTGGTGTGTTCCAGCGTTTACACAGCGTGGATGAGTTTGAAGGAACCGGTATCGGACTTGCCATTGTCAAACGTATCGTTACTCGCCATGGCGGACGCGTGTGGGCGGAGAGCAAGGTCAACGAAGGTGCAACGTTCTATTTTGCTTTACCAAACAGGGAAAAAGACCATGACTGATGATACGAAAGTAATTGAAATCCTGCTGGTGGAAGACAATCCGACCGATGCGGAACTGTGCATCCGGGCACTGAAGAAAAGCAATCTGGCCAACAACCTGGTTTGGGTGAAAGACGGGGCGGAAGCGCTGGATTTTCTTTTTGCCAAGGGCGCTTATTCCGGGCGTGACATGTCAAACCCACCCAAGGTTGTGTTGCTCGATCTGCGCTTGCCAAAAGTGGAAGGCATGGAAGTGTTGCGCCGCATCAAGGCTGATGAACGTACTCGCTCGATCCCGGTGGTGGTGTTGACCTCATCCAAGGAAGATCGCGACGTGGCTGAGAGCTACCAGCTTGGGGTCAACAGTTACATCAGCAAGCCGGTGGAATTCGATGCGTTCGCCAAAACAGTGTCTGAACTGGGGTTATACTGGTTGCTGATAAACTGTCCGCCAGTGAATAAGAGGTAGTTTATGGTGCAGGTAGAAGAAAAACGGGATATGCGCATATTGATGCTGGAAGATACGGCCAGCGATGCGGAGCTGGAAGAACACGAACTGCGCAAGATCGGTGTCCCGTTCACACTACAGCGAGTAGACACGCAGGATGGTTTCATCCGCGCCCTGGAAGAATTCAACCCGGACGTCATTCTGTCGGATTACAACTTGCCCGACTTCAACGGGATGGCTGCGCTGGAGATCGTTCGCAAGAACCATCCGGAGGTGCCGGTGATTATTGTCACCGGCGCACTCAGCGATATTGAAGCAGTTGGGCTGATCCATGCGGGCGCAAAGGATTATGTCCTGAAGGACCGCCTGGCTCGTTTGGGTGCTGCAGTGCAGCGCGTACTGTCCATGGAGCAGGGTATTCGTGCGCGTAAAGCTGCCGAAAAGGCATTACGCGAGAGCGAAGCAAAATTTCGAGCACTGGTGGAATCCACCAGTGACTGGATATGGGAAATAGATGAACACGGTGTTTATACCTATTCCAGTCCGCAGGTGTACGACTTGCTGGGATATACCGCCGCGGAAGTTGTCGGCAAGGCCCCGTCTGATTTTGTGATGCCGGAAAATGCCGAGCGACTCAAGGATCGGCTTGCTTCCATTGTGCGTGAGCGCAAGCACTTCCGGTTGCTGGAAAATGCCAACTTGCACAAGAGCGGACATGTCGTGTTTCTGGAGAGCAGCGGAACTCCGATGTTCGATGCTCATAACGTTTTTAAAGGATATCGCGGAATCGATCGCGACATCACCGAACGCAAGGAAGCCGAGAAGGAACGACGTGCCAGCGCGGAAAAACTGGAACAATTGCTGCTGCAAACCATCGCGGCAATCGCCGCCACAGTTGAAGCGCGCGATCCCTATACTGCCGGACACGAACGGCGGGTGGCTGTACTTGCCGCTGCCATTGCGCGTGAAATGGGGCTTCCGGATGAAACAATCCACGGCATCTCTCTCGCTGCCAGTATCCACGACCTGGGCAAGATACGCGTTCCTGCCGAGATACTCAGCAAACCGGGCAGGCTCAATTCGATCGAATTTGAACTGGTCAAGGTTCATTCGCAAACCGGCTACGACATCATCAAGGATATTCAATTTCCTTTGCCGATTGCAGAGATGGTGTTGCAGCATCATGAACGCCTGGACGGTTCCGGCTATCCGCAAGGACTGAAGGACGAACAGATTCTGCCCGAAGCAAAAATACTGGCCGTGGCCGATGTGGTCGAAGCGATGTTGTCACATCGTCCTTACCGCCCGGGATTGGGGGCAGATGCAGCGCTGGAAGAAATCACCAAACACCGCGGCGTGCTTTATGACCCGGTCGTGGTGGATAGTTGTATTTCGCTTTTCAGGGACAAAAAGTTCGTCTTTGAAGACGTGTAATACCGAACTGGATAGTGGTGCGCGGAAGATAATGCTGGTAGATTGCCCGCCTTCATCCTGAAGTCCGAAATCGATTCAAATGGCAAAAGCAAAAACCTTCTATAGCTGCACCGAGTGCGGCGGACAATCCCCCAAATGGCAAGGCCAGTGCCCGCAATGCGGCGCATGGAACACACTGGTTGAAACGGTGGCGGAAACGGCACCAGTCTCCGGTAAAAACCGATTCAGCACATTGGCCACATCCGGCAAGTTGCAGCAACTGGCCGAGGTGGAAGCGAGCGAAGTGTCACGCACACCCAGCGGCATTGCAGAGTTCGACCGTGTGCTTGGCGGCGGGCTGGTGGAAGGCGGGGTGGTTCTGATCGGTGGCGATCCCGGCATCGGCAAGTCCACATTATTATTGCAGGCACTTGCGCATCTTTCTTCCACGAAAAAAGTTCTCTACGTCAGCGGCGAAGAATCGGCACAGCAAATCGCGCTGCGCGCCAAACGTCTCGCACTCGACGCGCGCGAAGTGCACCTGCTGCCGGAAATTCAATTGGAAAAGATACAGGCCGCCGTCACCGGCGAAAAACCGGACATCGTGGTCATCGACTCCATCCAGACCGTGTATTCCGAACAACTTACTTCCGCGCCCGGCTCGGTGGCGCAGGTACGCGAATGTGCTGCGCAACTTACACGTGTGGCCAAGAGTGCAGGGGTGACCATGATCCTGGTCGGCCACGTCACCAAGGAAGGCGCATTGGCGGGACCGCGCGTGCTCGAGCACATCGTCGATACCGTGCTGTATTTCGAAGGCGACACCCATTCCAGCTTCCGCCTGATCCGCGCGTTCAAGAACCGCTTCGGTGCGGTGAACGAACTCGGCGTATTCGCCATGACGGAAAAAGGGCTGCGCGAAGTCAGCAATCCATCCGCGCTATTCCTGTCGCAGCATGGCGCACAGGTGCCGGGCTCATGTGTCATGGTGACACAGGAAGGCACACGTCCCTTGCTGGTGGAAATACAGGCGCTGCTCGACGAAGCGCATTCCCCCAGTCCGCGCCGTCTGTCATTGGGGCTGGAACAGAACCGGCTTGCCATGTTGCTGGCCGTGTTGCACCGCCACGCGGGCATCGCCTGTTTCGATCAGGACGTGTTCATCAATGCCGTGGGCGGTGTGAAGATCACCGAACCGGGGGCCGACTTGGCCGTACTGCTCGCCATTGTCTCTTCCTTGCGCAACAAACCGCTGCCGGAAAAAATGGTGGTGTTCGGCGAAGTGGGGCTGGTTGGCGAAGTGCGCCCGGTGCAGCGCGGGCAGGAACGCTTGAAGGAAGCGGCCAAACTCGGTTTTACCCATGCAATCATTCCCAGGGCCAACGCACCGAAACAGAAAATTGCGGGCATGGAGATCATTGCAGTGGAGCGCGTGGAAGAAGCCGTTGAGAAAATGCGCAACCGGTAGAACCGTGGCGTGCTGACATATCACAATGAGGCCGGGTTTTACAGAATAGCCATCATGCGCTTTCGTGCTATCTTGATGTCACCCGCATACGGAGGAAATCTGCTTGATACACCATTCCCATCATGAAACACATCGCACCAGCCGCATAGGATGGCTGCGCGCAGCCGTACTGGGCGCCAACGACGGCATTGTCTCTACCGCAAGCCTGATGGTCGGTGTGGCGGCAGCCGATGTATCGCGCGGCAACTTATTATTGGCCGGTGTGGCCGGGCTGGTTGCGGGTGCAATGTCGATGGCGGCAGGCGAGTATGTATCGGTCAGTTCGCAGTCCGATACCGAAAAGGCCGACCTGGCACGCGAGCGTGCAGAATTGCTGGCACAACCGGAACATGAACATCAGGAACTGGCAGGCATCTATGTCGGGCGCGGGCTCGACCCGAAGCTGGCCGAAGAAGTGGCGCGGCAATTGATGGCGCACGACGATCTGGGTGCCCACGCACGCGATGAGCTGGGCATTCACGAAATGATGAGTGCCAATCCGGTGCAGGCCGCACTCACATCGGCACTGACTTTTTCTGTTGGCGCAGCTCTGCCGTTGCTGGCCGCATTGTTATCTCCGGCATCGCTGGTGGTGCCAGTGGTGGGCGGTACCTCGCTCATCGTCCTCACGGCACTTGGTGCACTGTCTGCGCGCGCTGGCGGCGCGCCGGTGTTGCGAGCGTCGGGGCGGGTTGCATTCTGGGGCGCACTCGCAATGGCGCTGACCGCGGGTGTCGGGAAATTATTCGGTACAGTGGTATAGATTTCGTGGCGCAGGCAGGTCGCGAAAGAGTACTGAATAATCTGAATTAAACTGCCGTTCCTGATCCGTTACTGTGAAATTACATTCCCGTTCGGTTCCTGAACACGCGGAACTCTTCTTTGCGTCAATAACTGGTGAGTGCGTATGCGGTACACCCAACTGACCGGCAAAATTGCCACGATTCCGTCGCCTTCCTCGCCGGTGTGGGCAGTTTCCATAATGGCCTGGGCAACAGCTTCTGCACGCCGCGTAAAAGTAAAAATTTCGATACGGGTATGTATCTTCAGGCATTCATGGCTGAAATGATCGAGGTATTCGCCACACCCTTTTACCTGCGTCACGCTGAAGCCATGCACGTTAAGCTCCTGCAGTTTCTTTTCAACTTTTTCCAGTAATTCGCAACGAATAATCGCGATTACATTGCAATAGTCACTTTCTTTTTTCATTATTTTTCTTATTCCTTCTTCTTATTCTTCCTGGTTGCTGTCTTTATTGTTGTTATTAAACCGGTTTTATACCGGTTTATTCTTACAGTTTTATTACAAAGCTCCTTTAATCGGGTTGGTGGTGCGCAAAAATCGTTGCCGTACCATCGCGGGCAATAAGCATGGAATCATAAGGGATACCGCGAGAACTTTCCATACCGGGTGAGCCTGGTGGCATGGACGGAACTGCCAAACCGATGGTGCGTGAGCGTTTTTTGAGCAAACGTTTGATATCTGCCGCCGGAACGTGGCCCTCAACCAGATAATTGCCGACTTTTGCGGTGTGGCATGCACCATAACGCGCGGGCATGCCCAGGTCTTTGCGAGTTGCAGGGACATCATTCACGTTGTGCAGCACGACCTTGAAGCCGCTTTTGCGCAAATGTTCGGCCCAATCGGTACAGCAACCGCATTGCGGGCTTTTATATACATCCACAACCGGCAAGGGCTGTGCTGCAGCCGGTAAAGACAGGCACAGGGCTAGTGCACATAACATGTGCAATATTGAAAGATGGTTGTTTGTTTTCATGATTTAAGTCTCCTCGAAACTGATTGAACGGGCAGACGCAATGCGGCCGCCAAACCTGGTGGAACGAGGAGACTTACAGATTATATAAAGTGTAGGCGCACCTGTCCCGTGTCAGGTTCGGACAGGTGGATGAAGCAACGGGGGAACCGAGACAGAATCAAATGTAACCAGATAAGGGGTAATTTCACGGACCGTTGACCGTTTGACGGAAACTTCGACGCTGGGCACGCTCAGGTAACCGGTGCAGGCCAGATGACATATGTTGCAACAACTGCAATCTTCATGAGGCGCGGACGAATCGCACTGATGCGCTTGCTGTTCGCCCATGCTCATGTTCAAGCCCTCATGCGATCCAACCGAGTCATGGCAGCCGCTATGCGGTAGCGACATTGATATAGACTCTGCCAGGACGTTTCCGGTGAATACCGGCAACCACAGCAGCATCAGTATGGCTATGAATTTTCTGGATGAATGAAGCATTTGTGCAGTGTGGCAAAGACGCAATTAATAGTCAATTGCTGGGGTATTAAGCCCGCACTGACTATACGGGAATATATCCGGTCAGCCCCACGGAGGGGTAACAGCGCCGAAGCAAGTCCTAATTTGAATAAAGTGAGTCTGGATAGTGAACTGGGGATTAGAATGCGAGAATATATAGCCTTTCGGATTGCTGGACTGAACCGCTAAGGTAATAATATGAAGGAGAAGTTGGTCTATTCGGATGAACTGGTAGACGCAGATATAGACAATAGCGTTATACGTTTATTGAATCAAAAGGGATAAAAACAGAAAACGCATAACAACTCGCTCTAGCGGACAACCCGCATGAGTAAAGAACCCAGGGGAGTGCATTGATGCAATGGAAGGATGAATACGCAGTCGGGATTGCCGAGATCGATGATCAGCACAAGGGCGTCGTCGATCTGTTCACCGTAATCGACACGGCGATCGAGAGCCGGGAAAGCTGGACCGAGGTCTTTTTCAAGCTTGAACAACTGCGCGAACATGTCCGTTTCCACTTCTCGGTTGAAGAATCCCTGATGCGCCTGCACGGCTACTCGAAACTGGCGGAACATGTCGATTTACACAAGCATTTCCTGGACAAGCTCGACCAGTTGCAGATGACCACCCTGAGCCGGCATGTCACCATGAATGCCATCAACTACCTGAGCAAATGGTATTCGGAACATCTGGCAACGCAGGATCAGGAGTTTGTCCGCTACCTCATCGACAATGGCAAAGTAAACCTCACCCAGCCACCGGTAGCCTAACCCTATCGAGCGACATACTGCGCGCCGGCAGGCGGCGTCAGGGGCATGGCAAAAAATATTGCGTGCCAACCCCTCAGTACAATTGACATAACCCGCCCCATACCCATACAGTTCGTCCCACTTGCAACTCCGCCACACGTACATTGCACCGCACGCACGGTGCAAGGCTCATAGCGGACTCCCCCAGATATAGGAGCTGGCGCAAGGAAAGATTCCCGCGTTTACGCACATATCGCGTAGCGAACTTTTACCTCCTCTCCCAGGAGTTGAAGATTGCCTTTCACGTTTGTCCTTTCTCCCGCACGCGGGAGAGAGTTAGAGAGAGGGGTCTTTGTGGGAGAGGATTGAGGAGAGGGCAAACGGGAAGCAGCGCCAGCAGCACACTTGTTCAGCAAAGGGGGAGCACTTGATTGCGAGACTCACCGTACATTCTTTGCACAGGCCAGATAAACCGTGGCCCCTTTAGTTTCTGTTTATTTATTCATTGAAAGGAAGAAAAGAAATGGCTAAGAACAATAGGATATTTATTAGCTTTGCAATTGAGGATGCAAACCTGCGAACAATGCTAGTGGGGCAGGGGCGAAATGAAAAGACGCCTTTTTCATTTGTCGATATGTCCGTGAAGGAACCATGGGATAGTGCATGGAAGACGAATTGCCGAACTAAAATTAAGGGATGCGACGGTGTGATTGGCATTATTACCAAAAACACAGTCAAAGCGGATGGCCAGTTGTGGGAGCTAAAATGCGCCTACGAGGAAAATGTGCCAGTACTGTTGATTTACGGCAATGATGACCGGCCAGCTAACCTACCAGACCCCGTGAAAGGCCGCCTGATAAATTTATGGACATGGCCCAATATTTCAAAATTCATGGATAAGCTTTAAATCGACCAATCACTTTGTAATGAATGCGCTCTTATGAGAAAAGCTCTTGTTGTTGGCATTGACTACTACACGCACGCATCACCTTTGTATGGATGTGTTAACGATGCGCACTCTGTTAAGAACGTCCTTGAAAGACACAGCGATGGAAGCAAAAACTTTGCTGTGCTTTCGTTGTATGGTACAGGTGCAACGGATGTTGTGCAGAAATCCGATTTGAGAAAGCGAGTTCAGGAATTATTCGCCGATGATTGTGAGATCGCACTTTTCTACTTCGCAGGGCATGGGCATATTGAAACTACAGGTGGCTACCTAATAACTAGTGACTGTCAGGAGGGTGATGATGGTCTTGCACTGGCTGATGTACTTACCTATGCGAACAATTCCAAAGCAAAAAATAAGATCGTTGTCCTCGATAGCTGTCATTCTGGCATTGCTGGGACAAGGACCCCTGCAACGAAAACTGCAGAGTTATCAGAAGGGCTCACTATCCTTACAGCATCAACCGAAGAACAGTATGCTAAAGAAGAGAACAGTGGTGGTGTTTTCACATTGCTTTTTGTTGACGCACTGAATGGCGCTGCTGCAAATCTGGTTGGAGACGTTACACCTGGTAGCGTGTATGCACACATCGATCAGTCACTTGGCCCTTGGGAGCAGCGCCCTGTATTTAAAACAAACGTGAAGAGCTTCGTTTCTTTGAGAAAGGTGAAGCCGCCGATTAGCTTGGCAGATATCCATCGCATCACCGAGTTATTCCCTGCAGCTGGATTCGAATTTCAATTGAATCCCTCTTTTGAACCTGAACGCGCTGATTCAAACCAGAGGATTCCGGCGCCTGATCCAGTCAATACAGAGAAGTTTGCGATTCTCCAGAAATTCAATCGTGTAAACCTTGTTGTGCCAAACGATGCTCCACACATGTGGCATGCGGCGATGTGGAGCAAATCATGCAAGCTCACGGTGCTTGGCGAGCATTATCGAAAATTAGTCTCTCGAAAGCAGCTGTAAACGGTACTGGAGATAAGGATGCTACTTGAACATCATGTAACATATTCGCTAGCGGCAATCGATGAGTTGAATCTCCAAGGAGAAATGCGAGAGCAAATTAAAATTGGTGCAACAGTCAATGATCTATGCGAATTTACAAATGAAGGTCAAGTATTCTTTCCCAGTAAGGACCTGATACACAAGTCGGTTGGTACAAGACGTGGTATTTTCGATAACAGTGCACTTTACCAGTCGCATTTTGGCAAACTAGCTTCGCTGCATGCCATGTCGAAAAAACCCGCTGATTCGGCAGCTATAACGAAAGAAGAATTAGGTAATTGGTTTGATTTCTTGAATGATGTTGCACTGGGAAATATTGCGATTATCCCTGATCAAGTAATCGCAATGGATAAAGTGCAAATTCAGGGCATGTTCGCTGGGTTAAAAATTAAATATGAACAAATATTCGATACTAACGAAAACAAAAAAATCAAGATCAGAGCAATCGGGATGATGCTCCACCTTATTCAGGATGCATATACGGCAAGTCATTGCGAGCGCAATGACAAAAATGAAGTCCTTAAATTTTATTGTTATGCCCTGCAGGACAAATCTAAGCACAAATCTGGTGATGACGTACCTGATGTACATCGAAGCACTCTTTTGTACCAATGCCGAAATTGTGTGCAAGGGATTCTTGAAGGGCAGGAGTACTGTTATGGTGATATTTTGTCGTTAAGCAGTAACGCACAGGCTTCCGATGGCGGTAGTTTTGTATAACATTCGTTGGGGTTTTTCAGCACCCTGAATATTCAAGGTTCATGAGATGGAAAAGAGATACCAAGTATTTGTCAGCTCTACCTATGTCGACCTTAAAGAGGAAAGAAATCAGGTAATCCGAGCTCTAATGGAAATAGATTGTATCCCCGCCGGGATGGAGCTATTTCCTGCTGCTGATGAAGAACAATACGAGTTTATAAAGCGGATTATTGATGTCTGTGACTACTACTTGCTAATCATTGGCGGAAGATATGGTTCGTTAACTGCACAAGGAATGAGTTATACAGAACAGGAATACGATTATGCTCTTGAGCGTGGACTTAAGATTATTGCTTTATTGCGCGAAGACCCCGATCAAATACCTTTAGGGAAATCGGAACATGACCCACATCTCCGTGCTCGCTTAAATTCATTTCGCGAAAGGGTTGCCAAAAATAGGATTGTAAAAACGTGGCGTTTGGCAGAACAACTGCCGGGTATAGTTGCCCAAAGTATCTATAAAGCGATAAGGATGTTTCCTGCTGTTGGTTGGGTAAGGGGCAGTCAAGATAATAATCGTCTTCAAAAACCTCACAATGCTTCATTAGCTCGGTATATGCAGGCACACGAAGAGGGGTATCTTTTTGAGCCATATAGAGAGAACCTGGTTGCGGAAGTAACATATGACCAGATTGCCGAAGACATATTCTTGGTTACAGATAAGGTTAGCTATATTTGCCGAGAGGTAAATGGCAAGATACAAGATGGCCTGTTGTGGAGCGCGGCACCAGAGGAATTTATAGAAATCAAAGCATTGAGAATTGACATTAAAGCACCAGTTGGTCACCCCAAGGCAGGTAAAACAAAAGTATTACATCAAGGGGAAGTTGATGCTGCAACTTCCAAACGGGCCGGTGTTGATGTTCGGGAAGTAATACCATCCGAGTATGCAGTTGATAAACTCAGGGTTACCTATGACACGCAATATATTATGTATGCCAAACGTATTAACACATGGCAAATGGGGACGACAACACGAGACTTTGCACTAACTCTTACCTTCCCAAAAACGCTGCGTGTGCAGTTGGAATCATTTGTCGCATTGCCTGAGGCTGGCAATCTTACTCTAGATCGGCCGGGTTATTTTAATTATCGTTACGATGAGTGGATGCTGCCAAATGATGGGCTCGCTTGGGCGTTTGATAAGATACCAACTTAGACATTGACCAATCAGTCATCACCAAAGGTACGGAGTGAATTGACCCGGCCCTTTCGAAATTAAAGGGGCCGTGTTC
>JBNLBY010000077.1:0-11579 GCA_050303535.1 Sideroxydans sp.
TTTAGATCAGGCCTGAAATGAGCGGCTAAGTATGCGCCGGATGAAGTAATCCCCGCTTTTACTGTAAGTGAGTGAATACCCTCTAAGGGGCTATACGTGACATCGATTGCCATCGCCAAGCATCGCGGCACATATCATTAATATCGTATTGAGCCTGCCATCCCAGCAGTTTTTTTGCCAGCGCGGGGTCGGCATAACATACAGCAATGTCGCCAGGACGACGTCCAACCAGGCGATAGGGCACCTTCTGTCCGCTTGCAGCTTCAAACGCACGCACCACATCCAGCACGCTATACCCCTGTCCGGTACCCAGATTAACTGTCATTACTCCTGCCGAAGTACTCAATATTTTTAAAGCAGCCAGATGACCACGCGCCAAATCCACTACGTGAATGTAATCCCGCACACCTGTTCCGTCATGGGTCGGATAATCGCTTCCAAATACTGAAAGTTCCGCCAATGCTCCAACTGCCACTCTGGAGATATACGGCATCAGATTGTTGGGAGTTTCCTGAGGGTCTTCGCCGATCAAACCGGATTCATGTGCACCCACCGGATTGAAGTATCGCAATAACGCAATGTGCCACGAATCATCTGCCCGAAAAATATCGCCAAGGATTTCTTCGATCATCAATTTGGATCGCCCATACGGATTCGTCGCGGAAAGCGGGAAGTCTTCACGTATCGGTACGGCATGAGGATCGCCATAAACCGTGGCAGAAGAAGAGAATACCAGCGTTTTTACCCCTGCCTCAGCCATCGTCTCAAATAACACCAGACTGCCGTTGATATTGTTGTCGTAATAACGTATCGGTTGCGCAACAGATTCTCCCACTGCTTTCAGGCCGGCAAAATGAATCACCGCATCCAGGTGATAACCGGAAAACAATGCTCGCATCGCCTTGCGATCACGAATATCTGCCTCTACAAAACCAGGACGACGTCCAACAATTCGCTCAATACGTTCAAGTACTGATGCTTTGCTATTGCAGAAATTATCGACAATCAGAACCTCGAATCCGGCCTGCATCAACTCGACTACTGTATGCGAGCCGATATAGCCAGTACCGCCTGTAACTAGAATCATGATTACTTCACCAGAATTTCTTACACTAATTTCCAAACTATAGCAGGCAACAGCCATGCTGCGTTTACCATACTAAACCACTAAACTTTTCAGATAGCACAAATCTATGCAGCTTGTCCTTGTACTTTTGGGTGGTAGCATTCCCAACACCGCACAAGTAGAATCGATAATGAATAAACTTTACAGGTATTTTTGTTATGGACATTAAAGAACAGGTTCGGACTTTTATTAAATCAAATTTCTACATCGCAGATCCAGCAATGCTGACTGACGATGCATCTCTTCTCGGTGAAGGCGTCATCGACTCGACTGGAGTATTGGAGGTCATATCCTTCATCAGCGACACATTCTCCATTAAAGTTGAAGATAGCGAAATGCTGCCAGACAACCTTGACTCAATAGAGAAAATTGCCAATTTCGTGGAACGAAAAAAGAACTGAAATATGCGTCAGGCAATTTCTACTTTGCCTGCTCAACGGGAGAACACTATGTCAGGAATGTATGCTGTGACCAACGCACTTCTCGCTGCCGTCACTCTGGGAACAACATCTTTGGCTCATGCCAGCAATGATGATGCGACCCTTCGCGCAGAACTGGAACGCATTTCTCATCGGCGCATTTTCTTCGGACATCAATCTGTAGGCGTAAACATACTGGACGGTATCAGACAACTTTCTGCTACAGCCGATGTGCCAGTCAATATTGTTGAAGCCACGGCTTCCAGTGCAGTTCAACCTGCAACAATTGGACACGTATTTGTAGTTGAAAACGGGAAGCCACTACAAAAACTCAAGAGTTTCGAGCAGGCAATGGGCACCCAGCCATCCAAGCTGGATATCGCACTGGTAAAATTCTGCTATATCGACTTCAATGCAGATACCAATGTAAAAGAAATTTTCGCCAGCTACCGTACCTCTCTTGAAAATCTTCGCATCAAAAACCCGGGAACGACCTTTGTGCATGTAACTGCTCCACTCACCGTAGTACATGAAGGGATCAAGATCCGCCTGAAAAAACTACTTGGGAAAGCCCCGCCCGATGCCATAGAAAACCTGCGTCGCGAGCAATACAACACTTTGTTACGCCAAACGTACCAAGGCAAAGAGCCCATCTTCGACCTGGCACGCATCGAATCAACAAAGCCGGATGGATCGTTGGAAACAGTAAGTTGGGATGGCCAGTCCATCCCTGTTCTGGTGCCTGAATACTCTGATGACGGCGGACATTTGAATGCTGCTGGCAAGCTACGCGCGGCTCGTGAGCTTGTGTCGGTTCTCGCAGCAGTACCCGATAGATCAGCAGCGCAATGACTTTCGAGATGGATCCAGAATCAGCTTGTTTCAAATTGGAACAGGCTGACTATCTTGTGATCGGCCTGGAACAACTCTACTACGTGCTTCATCCGACCATCCATCCTCCACGAGGAAAAGTTTTATTGGCTGGGCCATTTGCCTCGGAGCGGCCCCATCGATACATACCCTGGGTTCGCTGGGCCAGATATCTTGCGTGTAATGGATTCGAAGTCATGCGCTTTGACTACCGCGGAATCGGTGAAAGTACAGGATCTTTCGAAGATTATGGATTTCAATCATGGTCGAATGATTTGCGCTATTGTGCAGACTGGCTCCAACAACGTTCTCCGTCAGCACCTGTCATTATTCATGGACTTGGACTGGGTGCATTACTCGGCGACCGGGTATTTACACAAGGCGTTGGTAATGCCCTGCTGAGCTGGTTGCCACCAAAATCTGCACGGGAGATGCTGTATGAACAGCTCAAACTTAAGTTGTCCAATAACTTTTCACTGCCTTCAAGTGAACACAAGACCCGCGACCAGTACATTGCCGAACTGGAACAGGGAGGAATAGTCGAGGTTGAAGGGCATAACTGGACCCCTCGACTCTGGAAAGAAGCTGCAGAATATGTGTTTAGTGAACACGAACCTTCAGACTCAACATCTGGGATTTCCCGTTACACGAGATGTACTGGAACACTTGATGCCATGGCTGCACACACATTTGGCGGTGTAGGTCCCAATCCCCTGCGAGTGCCAGGTAGCGGCCCTTCAATGCGAATAGTCAACCCCGACTTGTCCAGTTGCTTTGAAACCACAATCAAATGGATGAATGAAGCCCTTTCTCATTTGGAGACGAAGTAAAATGAGAAAAGCGCTTCAACTGGACATTGCCAACCAACGTCTTTTTGGCACGCTTCACGACCACGCCCAGCCTTTATCTACCCAAAACCAGTCATCCCCGCAAAGAATCGGAGTGTTACTGCTAAGCTTCGGCCAACAACCTCGATCATGGGTCGGCGACCTTGGCAGCTCAATTGCAGATCGTCTTGCAAATCTGGGATACCCGACTTTCAGATTTGACATGCCTGGACTCGGAGACAGCCCAGGCGATATCCCGCTTCACCTGGAAGAATTATGGCGGGAAATTCAATTGGGCGCCCACGACCGTCCGCTCATGGCACTTTGTGAGGAACTCGCCCCCCGGTTTTCCCTGAAGGGACTTATAGTTGGCGGATTCTGCGGTGGAGCCATTACTGCGCTCTACTCTGTAAATTCGCGATCTCCCCTGATACTCGGCCTGGTCTTGCTTGAACCCGAAATAGCACTGGTACGAACAAACTCGACTTCTGCAACGGCAGCCACTGTACCATTGACAGTCGACTCCTTTCAGGAAAGGGTCGACCTCCTTTGGCTCCGAATTCGCTCGATCGAATCATGGCGTCGGCTTCTTAAAGGCAAGTCTGACTTCAAATTCTGGCTCAGCCTCTGGCATGGTTTCCTCGACTTCACTGCTCGAAAACTCTCAAATATAGGTCGTCGCAAGAAACTGCTTCCTCCTGAAACCAATCATCGCTTGCTCAACTCGTGGTTTCTTGCCAGGCGTCAGCGCATTCCCACATTTGTCGTAAGCGTTGGATCACCCAGCCGAAACAAATACTATCGGGCCTATGGGCTTAAGCCCGGCGTTCCCGATATGAAAAGCGCCCTCCAATGGATTGAAATCCCCAACACAACCCATGCCATGTTGACTGGCGGCGCCAAGGAAGCGGTCGGCAAGCATGTCGGAACGTGGATCAGCGAAAACTTCCCACTTGAAAAGTCTTAGAAAACACAGACTACTTCGCTAGATGACCTGTTATGTTGTAAACGGTGCTCACAAACTGATTCCCAAATTATTATGGATCGAAACATGCCCAACACGCTGATAAATGCCCGTTCAGTAACATACTATGCAATTCTGTTCACAGGACTCAGTCTTGCCGTGTTTTCCATGGCTAGTGCAGAATCCATGGTTACCCATTCCTCAACCTCCAAAAAAACAGGTGGGGGGTGTTCAACAACCGGGACGACCGCCGCAATCAAGTTATCGAATAGTGCGAGCCGCCTTAATGGAGTCGCACCATTGTCAGTATTTTTTGACGCTACGGCCACCACAGCTTCTGCGACATCTCATCCATTTCATGAACTGGAATATCAATGGGATTTTGGCGATGCCAAGGGCAGCCCGGTGAAAGGAACAACCTGGAATACAGGCAGCAGGACAAATGTCAGCAGCCGCAACGCGGCGACCGGCCCCGTAGCCGCACATGTGTTTGAAACTCCGGGCGCATACACTGTGACCCTGACAATCACGGATGGAAAACACAGTGTATCAAACCAATGCACCCGGATTGAAGTTCAGGATGCCGGATCAGCATTTCCCGGCAGCAATACTGTCTGCGTAGCTGCATCTGATGTACCTGTCGCAGGTAAAGATGGTTGCCCGGCGGGTGCCAGAACAATTCGACAACCCTCTTTTTCCGTTGCGATCAACAGTTACGCTAAAACAGGCAAGCGAATATTATTCAAACGTGGCGACAATTTCACCGCAGAAACGGAAGCGCGAATTACTGCAAACGGCCCCGGCTTGGTGGGCTCTTACGGAACAGGTGCGTTACCACTCATACAAATGACAAGCAATCCGCCAGAAAACACACCGGCTCTCAGTTTTTCCTCGGTATATACGCCCAGGTTCAGCGATTGGCGGATTATGGATATGGTGTTTGACGGCATGAACGGGACCCATAATTCGGGGATAGGTATTGGTTCAAGCAGTGGCGGCGTGACTCAAATTACCTTACTCAGATTAACGACTCGGAACATGACTACTTCCTTTGGTTTTGGCGGCGACCTCATCAATTATTGGAACAATCAAGGTTCTTCCGGGCATACGATAGATCAATTGTTTATTATCGACTCAAACAGCATTGCCGGAAAAAATAGCGGTAATTCATGTTACAACGCCGGCAATCGCCTAGCATTCATGGGTAACAATATCGATGGCGGTGGAATTGGCAGTGGATCGCATGTCACCCGATTTACCTTTTTAAATAAAGCAGTGATCAGTAACAATAACCTGTCCCGTCCCGGGGCGGACCGACACACTATAAAACTTCATGCGCCTTACTGGAATGCCAAAGTCGGTGTATCTGACCCATCTGCGACCGCTCCAGCATCAAACGGGCCGGATATGACAAACTATTCTGTCGCACTAAATGGCGATGGCTATTCAAAACAGATCGTAATATCTGACAATAAAATCACCGATTATGCCAACCCTTGGTCAGTCACCATAGGGCCACAGGATAAATGGAAAGATGAAAGAGTGAGAGACGTAATCATTGAAAGAAACTGGTTTGTAGCAACTCCCGCTTCCCAATCTCTGGTTACAATTTGGGCAGCAGATACTACGGTTCGAAACAATATATTTTCTGCCGGATCTGCCAACACAATAGGAGTAATGGTCACACAACGTGGCATTGAGCCACCTTCCACTAATGTTCGTATTTTTAACAACAGTTTTTTTTCTGCCTACGGTTCGCCATCCAACCCGGTCATACCCTTTCAAATCGGCAGTACCACAACAAACATTACTGTAACAAACAACTTGGCCTATACACCAAATTCGAACAATGCGATCATGATTGATGGTAAGGGAAAATCCGGTTTTACCGCTTCAAACAATACGTCCAAATTGCAATTGCGTAAAACCAACCCCCGGTTTGCCGCAATCCCGGCAAATAATCCCGCAAGTTTCAAGCCGACTAAGAACAGCTATGCAATAGGTGCCGGGAAACCTGTTCCGGTATGGACGGATTTTTTCCTCCAAAGCAGGCCTCTCGGACGAATCGACATTGGTGCTATTGAAGTGCCTTAAGCAATACTTTTTAAAACAACATCCGCCACGATTACGTCGCACAGCAAATGTTCAATTGAATCCTGAAGCCACTATCATAGTGGCCAAGTATCCTGTCTGATACACTGCAATCCATGAACATGCGCAGGCGCCTTTTCCTTAAACCCTCGTATGCAATAGCAAAAAATTCATAAAAACACACCAAGCAATACCGTTAACTGCCTCGTTCGCCAATTTCCTCCGGATCATCTCGAAAGCATTTCACACTGGTTATTTGTCCTCAAGCATCCTTTTGCGCAACAAAACCTTGCAATTTACACAGGTATTAAGCATCATAGAGCGGTTTTCATGTGGCTCGTATATCTAGAATAAATATACAAAACAGTGATTTAGTTATTATTTGCCATCTCTATTGAACCTTTCGCAGGTATGGTTTTCTCACTGACCGCAGATACCATTAAACCGCAGTAACGCACTATGCTAATCATTGAGTAACAATGCTGGTACGGTTTGCAGGTTGAATATTTTTCAAATTGAGGGGATGTAGCCATGTCAAACAACAATGCAACCAACTCAAAACATTTGAGTAACCATTTCCTGGCATTGTTTGCTCTTTTCTTCCTGGCTTCGTGCGGAGGTGGCATCAGCGCTCCTTCTCCAGTATCTAATTCCAGCACCCCTTCGAATATTCCTTCCAATCCCCCAAGCAATCCTAATGCACCAGTTGTCACCTTGAGTGCAGTATCGACTTCAATCGCTTATAACGGAAGCACCACCATCTCTTGGTCATCAATCAGAAGCACTTCATGCTATTCAACCGGCGGGGGTGGGACAGGCACTTCGGGCTCATTCAGCACAGGCGCCCTGACCGCTACCACCGCCTTTACCGTGTTCTGCACGGGTGCAAGCGGAACGGGCAGCAGCACTATAACCATTACGGTCGCCTCTTCAGCGATTACCGGAGTAATCGATGCTGGCGGTGGTAATGTGACATTCACGTCGGACAATAATTTGACTGCGGGTTCCATGATCAATATCAGCGGAACAACAAATTACGACGGAGGCCCCTACACTGTTATATCTGCCACTTCCACAACTTTTACCATTGCGCATACATACGTCGCTGAAACTATTACGTCCGCAAGCTGGCAACTGGCGGGCGGCATGATCTCCGGCTGTACAACGACTGGGGCGACCGGCGCGATCTCACTGTCTATTGTTCCTAGCCGCTTTATCGGTGTTGCTCCTTTGTCGGTATTTTTCGATGCTGCGGCTACCACGGCAACAGCAACAACTCGCCCATTCCACGAACTCGAATACCGCTGGAACTTTGCTGATGCCGCAGGCTCACCGGTCAGCGGCATGTACTGGAGTACGGGCAGCCGCCCAGGTGTCAGCAGCCGCAATGTCGCTATTGGCCCGGAAGCCTCACATGTATTCGAAACACCAGGTACGTACACCATTAACTTGACCGTAACGGACGGGACGAACTCGGTATCGAATAGCTGCGCACTAATCGTGGTTGAAGATCCTGATACGGTATTTGCCGGTATCAATACAATCTGTATTGCGGCAACAAGCCTGCCCGTTGCAGGTGCAGGCGGATGCCCAGCAGGCGCAGCAGTTGTTCAGCAGTCAAACTTTTCTACTGCGATCAACACTTATGCAAAAACCCGCAGAAGAGTGCTTTTCAGACGCGGAGATACGTTCACTGCAACAGCATCAGGTACGGTCAACCAGACCGGCCCAGGAATAATTGGAGCATATGGAACCGGCGCCCTTCCCATTGCAAAGATAGTAGCCGGCGGATCTTTTCCGATTCTTCTGATGTCCGGTCCTTCCACGCCAGGCATCGGTGACTGGCGCGTGATGGACTTTGACATTGATGGAAGTTCGGTTGTAGACCAGATGGTGACAGGTCTGGGTTCCAACGGGGGATTCAACCAGCTCTTGGCGTTACGTCTCAATATCCACGACATATACCGTGGCGTTGGGGCCGGTCTCGATCTTCTGAATTACTGGAACAGCCATGGTTCGCCTGGACATACGATATTTGACCAGTGGGCTGTAGTCGATTCAAACATAACAGGATTACCTGGATGCAATTTATATGCATTCCTTTGCGACTGGAGAATATATCTGGGAGGAAAGCGCAGTACGATACAAGGGAATTATCTGGACAATCAGGATACCGGTGGTTCGCATGTTTTGCGAAGCGAATACACATATAAAGGCGTATTCAGCAACAACACATTAACGCGTACAGGTGTTTCTCAGCATGCAATAAAGTTGCACTCAACTCCATGGGGAGTTGCCGGAGTATCCGACCCAGCTGGTACCGGAGTCTATTCAGAAATGGTCGTTATTGCAGACAACAAGATTATCGGCGGCAATAACCCATGGACCGTTTCATTTGGTCCACAGGACGAGCTTTACGACGAGCGAGTCAGAAATATTATTTTTGAACGTAACTGGATTACATCTGGTTCCGGATCTCAAATTGGTGTTGAAAACGGCGCTTCAGAATCTACGTTCAGGAATAATATTTTCGATCTGACAGGTGCTGCATACCATACAGCAATCGCAAACACCCTACGGGGGACAAGTCCAGCACCGGTGCCGAATAATGTCCAGATATATAACAACACTTTTTACAGCGGCTCATCGGGTGACTTTATTGGTGTAGCAATAGGTACAGCCACCAATACGGCTGTATGGAACAATCTCGGGTCTGCCCCCTCAGCCACAAGTCCTGCCATAATCAGCGGATCTGGAACCGGGCTGAGCCAATCCAACAATCTGCTGAACAACACACCTTCAGCACTATTCGTTAGTGCAACACCATCATCTCCGGCAAATTTCGGGCTGGCAGTCTCAAGTCCTGCACGCGATACTGGACTTTCGTCGGTACCTGCTTTTTCGGATTTCTTCCTCACAACCCGTCTGACTGGCTTGTTTGACATAGGTGCTGTCGAAGGTCCCTAGTATGCCAAGCGGGGCATAAATTGATCCACCTGCTTTGGTATTGCTAAATTCCCGCTCCGTCCTGGAGAACAGCAATGCATGTGCCCATCACGTGTAACTTGCTGATATAATATCGCAATTCGATAACATGAAGATTCAGCAATTTCCTTGCAACAACTTACCATGTAATTCCTGCCAAACAGCGTGCATGTGTAAAGCAAAGGGCAAGTACAGCAAAACAGACACCATCATTTCATCATAAAAACATAAATCACAATTAATACCGGGAGGGCCCACTCCAACGCATAAAGATGTGGCCCTCCATAGCATATTGCCCGGCCTGAGGATTATTTATGTCAAACGGAAATAGCATGATAGAAGACGCCCAATTTATTGAACGCACTGAATGTATAAGTTGTGGATCAAGTTCGCTCACGGAACTCTCAACCGGCTTATACAATGAAGATCCACTGCATGAATATTTGTCGGCCGATCCGTGGGGCGAAAATCCAATCCCATTTTTACTAAACAGCCGGTGGAGTTTTGTGCAATGCAACAACTGCAACCAGGCATTTCACAAATACATTCTCGCTCCTGACTGGAATGAGCGCCGGTTCTCCCAATGGATGTCGCAAGAAGCGATCGAATCTTTTGAGCGAAATTTGAATACTCCTGAAAGACTGTTTAACAAAGGTATACAAAACACAAAACATATCCTGCAACTGGAGCGGCTCACCAGAGACTTGCGTGGTAACGCACCATTACGTTTACTCGACTTCGGGTGCGGCTATGGCGAATTCATAGAGATGTGCAGCTTATATGGATTCGAGGTTTTCGGCATTGACCGCTCCTCCGCAAGGAGGAACAACGCAAATTTTGGAAAAATATTTCCGGATATTGAGAATTTAAAGGATTTAGGAAATCGCGAATTTCATGTTATCACCCTGTTCGAGGTACTCGAACACCTTGATGATCCAAAATCGCTTCTGAAAGTTCTCAAAGAATATTTAATCAAAGGCGGGATACTGGTTATCGAAACGCCGGATTGTGCGGGAATAAAGGGGATTTCCTCTCTCAGCGACTATCGGCAGATTCATCCGCTCGAACACATCAATGCCTTTACATCAGAAACAATGCGAAAACTCGTTGAAAACCTTGGATTTGTATCGATCAAGAAACCTGTCAGTCACGTTACGACAGACCCGGTACGGGTTATCAAGACAGAGATTAAACGGATAATAGGCGGTGTATTGCGGACAAATACTCAGCAATACTTCCAGAAACTATGATGCTTAAAAAACTTTATCGTTTTTTCATTCAATGTATCCCCAATGGTCGCCCCTTTGATCATTTTGTAGCATTTATCACTTTTCTTCGGATGCACAAGAGATTACCCGGCAACAGGCTCCTGTTTAACGATGTCTTATACAAAATTAAAACGACTGATGAAATCAATGACCCTTTAAGAGTTTTTGTCTCTGACAAGGAATATGTAAAGCTCTACGTCAAAGCAATTGCAGGAGATCAGTTCAATGTTCCAACATTAAAAGTTCTCCACTCCATCGAGGAAGCCAGAAACTATCAGTTTCCCTCAGATTGCTGCATTAAGCCCACCCACATGTCCGGCAAAGTCATTCTGAGAAAACAGAATAGCCCCATTGATTTCGAAGAAATTGAGAAGTGGCTTGGGATGACATACTACAATCGCACTGCACGTGAATCCAATTACAAGACACTAAAGCCAAAAGTAATCGTCGAGCCACTGATTTTTAACAGCTCCAACCCCACTGATTACAAAATATTCTGCTATCAGGGGAAACCAAAGCTTATCCAGCTGGATTTGGATAGGTATATTGAGCACACCGAGAAATTCTTTGATCCGGAATGGAACGAAATGCCGTTCTCGATTCATTTTCCGAAATCAAGAAAAACAATTGAGAAACCCAAAAACCTGGACAAAATGCTGGAAGTTGCCCGCTTGCTAAGTGGGCACTTTAATTTTGTAAGAATTGACTTATATTCAAATGGCGAAGAATGCATGGTAGGGGAAATAACAAACTGTCCGGGCGGCGCAACAGGATTTGTCACAAATTTATACACGAATGGAGCGAAATATCTACCCGAAGAAATGACCTACCCGGAAGCTGAATTAATTGCCTCAAAAATGATTTTTGGAACTGAATAGATTTTCAAGCCATTCATCCCATAGCCAACTCATTTTCAGCCGCCACTGCCCCGCTATTTGTCCTGAACAACCTGCTCAGATGTTCTAATGACCTTGGCTGGATTGCCTGCTGCTATCACCATACTTGGGATATCTTTGGTTATGATGCTGC
>JBNLBY010000078.1:0-10981 GCA_050303535.1 Sideroxydans sp.
ATCCATAAAGGTTTTTCTCAGTTCAACCGCCGCCTGGTTCTGCACGAACTGCGCGAGCGTTTGCGTGAGCTGGATGCAGATATCGTGTTTCTGCAGGAGGTGCAGGGGGAGCACTTGCGCCATCCGCAGCGTCATACTGATTATCCGTGCGTACCGCAACATGAGTTTCTGGCCGATGAATTCTGGGAACATCATGCATATGGTATGAATGCAGTCTATGATGCTGGCCATCATGGTAATGCCATTCTCAGCCGTTTTCCCATCGTACACAGTTCGAACCGGGATGTTTCTGCGCACCGCTTCGAGAGCCGCGGTCTGCTGCATTGCCAGGTGCAGATCGGCTCGCAGCGGGTGCATTGCCTGTGCGCGCATTTCGGTTTGTTCGCCGAGGGACGCCGTATGCAGAAGCGCGCCCTGATCGATTATGTGCGCAGTACTATTCCTGACGATGAGTTGCTTATCATCGCAGGCGATTTCAACGATTGGCGTGACCAGTTGAGTCCGGTGCTGATGCGCGAACTGCGGGTGCGCGACGTGTTCGAGCAACACCTGGGCAAACCGGCGCGCAGTTATCCTTCGCGCGTTCCGATGTTCAGGCTGGACCGCATTTATGTGCGTGGTTTTGGTGTGCAGCATTGCGATGTGCATATCGGGGGAAAGTGGCGGCGCCTTTCCGATCATGCAGCGCTTTCGGTTCGACTGAATAGACTATGAATCGCATTCATCACGTTTCCGGCAATGAGTTGATGCTGTTGCAGAATGGGGTGACATTTTTCCCGAAATTATGTGCGGATATCGATAACGCGCGTCATTCGGTCTACCTGGAGACGTACATATTTGCCAGCGACAAGACCGGTCGAATGGTTGCAGATGCGCTGTGCCGCGCTGCGGAACGCGGCGCGACAGTACGGGTGTTGCTGGATGGATTCGGTTCGGCAGAATTGCCGGACGATTTTGGTGACCGGATGCGCAGGTCTGGCGTGGAAGTGCAATGGTTCAGACGCGAGATTTCTCCGTTTACCATGCAGCGTAGCCGCATGAGACGGTTGCGCCGTATGCACAGGAAACTGGCGGTGATTGATGGCGAAATCGCTTTTGTCGGCGGGATCAATATCATCGACGATATCCCTGCGAATCTGGATTTCGATATGCCGCGACTGGATTACACAGTGCGGGCGACAGGTGAGGTGGTGAATGAAGTGCAGGCGGCGATGCTGCGCCTGTGGGAGATGGTTTCCTGGGCAGCGTTCAGCAAGCGCGTCAAAACGAAAGGATGGCGCTTGCGTCGTGTTCAACCGCATCCCGGCTCAAAAGTGCAATTTATGCTGCGCGACAACATACGGCACAGGCGCGATATTGAAGAGGCGTATCTCAAGGCGATTGCGCATGCAAAGCATGAAGTGATCGTTGCCAATGCCTATTTTTTGCCCGGGCATTCGTTTCGTCATGCACTGATGCATGCAGCCCAGCGAGGCGTGCGCGTAGTGTTGATGCTGCAGGGCAGGGTGGAATACCGCCTACAGCACTATGCCACGCTTGCGCTGTATGGACGTTTGCTGGCGGCAGGCGTAGAGATATTCGAGTATCACGCCAGTTTCCTGCATGCCAAGGTGGCGGTCGTTGATGGCGAATGGGCGACAGTCGGTTCGTTCAATATCGATCCGTTCAGTTTGTTGCTTGCGCGCGAGGCAAACCTGGTTGTGCGGGACAAGGGATTTGCGGGAGCATTGCGCGAAAATCTGATGAGCTCTATCGAGCGCGATGGGCGACGTATTAATCTTTCCCGCTCCGGATTGTTTACACGCATACTGGCACGCTTGAGCTATGTGTTGGTGCGTTTCATCATCGGTGTGCTTGGGATATCCAAGCGGCACTGATGCGATTGTCGCGAATTGACACAGTCTTTTTGTGCGCGGAGAATCTGAAACAGGAATCGTGGTGCTTCGAGTGATTCTTGCATTCCAATCGGGGGGGCAATGAGCAATAAAGTGGCTATACAGCATCGAAACGCAGGGATGAGCCAGGAGGCAATCGAAGTATCGCTCGGAGATCACCTGATCTACACCAGCAGCAAATATCACACTGATGCAACTACCCACGACTGGTTCCAGATCGCAGCCTTGACCGTACGTGACCGTCTGGTCGAACGCTGGATGGAAACCATGCAGCGTTATTACGATTATGACGCCAAACGAACGTATTACCTGTCGCTGGAATTCCTGGTGGGGCGCACGCTCAGCAATGCCATGCTCAATCTCGGGATAGCGGAACAGTGCAAGGCTGCCTTGTATGAACTGGGCCAGGAGTTTGAAACGATTGCCGAGGTTGAGGCCGATGCAGCGCTGGGCAACGGCGGGCTTGGACGCCTCGCAGCGTGTTTTCTCGACTCGATGGCAACGCTCAATTTGCCTTGTTATGGCTACGGCATTCGCTATGAATATGGCATGTTCCGGCAAAGCATCGAAAACGGCATGCAGATGGAGCATCCGGACAACTGGCTGCGCTACGGCAATCCCTGGGAGTTTCCTCGTCCGGAACTGCTGTATCCGGTCAAGTTCTTTGGCCATGTGGTGGAATACAAGCACGAGGACGGTGTTTTGCGTCATCACTGGGTGGATACCGATGATGTGATGGCGATGGCTTATGACACGCCGGTTCCCGGTTATGGCGGAAAGACAGTCAATAATATGCGGTTGTGGGCGGCCAAATCCTCGCGTGACTTCGACCTGCGCTATTTTAATCAGGGCAACTACATCCAGGCCGTCGCCGACAAGAACGAATCCGAAAACCTTTCCAAGGTGCTGTATCCGAACGACACCACTGAGGTGGGACGCGAACTGCGCCTGAAGCAGCAATATTTCTTCGTCAGCGCTTCGCTGCAGGACATGTTGTTCCGTTACAAGAAGAGCCATGAGGGCTGGGAGGAATTGCCCGACAAGATTGCGGTGCAACTGAACGATACGCATCCTTCCATCGCTATTGCCGAAATGATGCGCCTGTTAGTGGATGTGCATCATCGGACCTGGGAAGTGGCGTGGGATCTGACTACGCGGATATTTTCCTATACCAACCACACGTTGATGCCGGAAGCGCTGGAAACCTGGCAGGTAGCGATGTTCGAGAGCATGCTGCCGCGCCATCTGCAGATCATTTACGAGATCAACCACCGTTTCCTGCAACAGGTGATGCACGAGTTTCCCGGCGACAGCGATCTACTGCAACGCCTGTCCATCATCGATGACCGCGGCGAACGCCGTGTGCGCATGTCGCATCTCGCCATTGTCGGCAGTCATGCAGTGAACGGGGTTGCAGCACTGCATACCGAATTGATGAAGCGCACCATTTTTGCAGATTTCGAGCGTGTCATGCCGGGCAAGATCATCAATATCACCAATGGTGTGACACCGCGCCGATGGCTCAACCAGGCCAATCCCGGATTGGCCGGGCTGATCACGGATTACATCGGCAAAGAGTGGCTCACGGATCTCGACCAGTTGCAGAAGCTGCGCGAATTTGCCAGTGATGAAACATTTCAGCAACGATTCCATGCTATCAAACAGGCCAACAAGGAGCGGCTTGCGGGATTGATACGCCAACGGCTTTGTGTCGAGGTCAATCCCGCTTCGCTGTTCGATATCCAGATCAAGCGCATGCATGAATACAAGCGGCAACTGCTCAATGTGCTGCATGTCATTACGTTATATAACCGTATCCGTTCCGGCGCTTGTCCGGATGTCGTTCCGCGTGTCGTCATCATTGCAGGCAAGGCGGCGCCCGGTTATGTGATGGCAAAGCTCATTATCCGTCTCATCAACGATGTTGCCGACATCGTCAATAACGACCACCAGATTGGCGACAGGCTGAAGCTGATATTCATCCCTAATTACGATGTATCCAATGCCGAATTTATCGTGCCTGCGGCCGATCTGTCCGAGCAGATATCCACTGTCGGAACCGAGGCTTCAGGCACGGGAAACATGAAGCTGGCACTGAACGGTGCGCTTACCATCGGCACACTGGATGGCGCGAACATCGAGATACGCGATGAAGTCGGGGCGGACAATTTCTTCCTGTTCGGTCTGACCATAGAGGAAGTCGAGGCTGTGCGTCGCAAGGGCTACGATCCGCGCAGTTATTACCGCAACAATGCCGAGTTGAAGCAGGCGCTCGATATGATTTCGTCCGGATTTTTCTGTCCTGACGAACTGGCGCGTTACCAGCCCATTGTCGATGCGTTGCTCAAACAGGGCGATCGATATCTGTTATTGGCTGATTACGCTTCTTATGTTGCCTGCCAGGAAAAGGTGGGCGAGCTGTATCGCGAGCCGAACGAATGGACCAGGCGTGCCATCTTTAATGTTGCAGGAATGGGCAAGTTTTCCAGTGATCGCTCCATCCAGGAATATGCGGAACGCATCTGGCGTGTTTCGCCGATGGAGCCAAGGAACGATATACCGATCCCATGAGCAGGGTCATCGCAGGCGACATTGGTGGAAGCAAGACACGGCTGGTGATCGTCGAGGTTGCCAGTAACGTACCCGCAAGGGGTAGGCCGATGGGTTCCCCGTTGCTACGCATCGAGCGCGAAAGCACTTATCCGAGCCGCGATTTTGCAAGTTTTGATGCATTGCTGACCGCATTTCTGGATGGCATGCAGGCACCGCCGCCATATGCGGCTTTTGGCATCGCTGGTCCTGTGTTGGGTAATGCGACGCGTACCACCAATTTGCCGTGGTATATCGAATCTGATGTTTTGTGCCGGCATTTCGGTTTCAAGGTCTGCTCCCTGCTCAATGATCTGGAAGCGACCGCATACGGACTTCCTGCTTTGCGCAGTGAAGACCTGCTGACTTTGCAGCAAGGCGAACCGGATGCGAGCGGCAATGCTGCCATTATCGCAGCCGGAAGCGGACTGGGTGAAGCAGGGATGTATTGGGATGGTCAACGGCACCATCCCTATGCCATCGAAGGCGGACACGCAAGCTTCAGTCCGCAGTCGGAACTGGAAATTTCCTTGTTGCAATATCTGCAATTGCGCCATGAACATGTGAGTTGGGAACGGGTTGTTTCCGGTATGGGGCTGGTCGACATCCATGATTTTTTGCGCGCTTATCGCAAGGTTGCTTTGCCGCAATGGCAAGCGGATGAGATGCGCGAGAACGATGCTGCGGCCGTGATTTCACAAGCAGCGCTGGATGGAAAAGATGACATCTGTGTCGAAGTGCTGGATCTCTTTGTGCATCTGTACGGTGCGGAGGCGGGAAATCTCGCATTGAAAACCATGAGCCGCGGTGGTTTGTATGTTGGCGGGGGCATCGCACCGAAAATATTGCCGGCATTCCAGCATGGCATCTTCATGCAATCCTTTTTGAACAAGGGTCGCATGCGCTCTTTGCTGGAAAGCATGCCGGTGCATGTGATCCTGGATGACCGGACTGCGCTGTATGGCGCAGCACTGTATGCTGCCAGCTAGTCCTGATGTGCAACATTGGTGCGCGTTGCTTCATCGGAGTGCACGGTTTCCAGGTTTGCGGTGCTGAGCAAAATAGACAATCCGTCCTAAATCAACGCGGTACGGAATTGGCATGGCGCTTGCTGAATAGCATGTTAAGAGCGGTTCCGGTTTTCCTTACGTAACTACCGCTTTTAATTTCTCCTCTATGGTTTGGGCATCTTTGCGGATGCCCATTTTTTTCCAGCCGTAAAGGAAGGTGCGGCAACGGCTATAATATGGCCCCTTCAAAACCCGATGCCCTGATGAGACGTTACTCGTACACCTCTGGCGCCAATACCCGTACCGATTGGCGTGTCGTTCGCAGTTTGCTGCCCTATTTGCTTGAGTTCAAGATCCGCGTGGTCGCGGTGATCCTGCTTCTGGTGCTGGCGAAATTGACGAATGTGGGCGTGCCGTTGGTGCTCAAGGAAATCGTGGATGCGATGAGTAAGCCGCAGGCCATGTTGACCATCCCGGTGTTCCTGGTTGTCGGTTACGGTCTGTTGCGGTTATTCAGCACCCTGTTCGGAGAGTTGCGGGATGCGTTATTCGCCAAAGTCACGCAACGCGCCATCCGTCGCGTGGCATTGCAGGTGTTCGAGCATTTGCACAGTCTGAGTCTGCGTTTTCATCTCGAGCGTCAGACAGGCGGTGTGTCGCGCGACATCGAACGCGGTACGCGCGGCATCAGTTTTTTGCTCACTTTCCTGCTGTTCAATATCCTGCCAACATTGCTTGAGATCGGGCTGGTAGCGGGCATTCTATTTATCAAATACAACCCGTGGTTCGCCATCATCACGTTTACCACACTGGTGATCTACATCGTCTTTACGCTGGTCGTTACCGAATGGCGCATGATATTCCGCCGCACCATGAACGAAATGGATTCCAAGGCCAATACACGAGCCATCGACAGCCTGATCAATTACGAAACGGTGAAATATTTCGGTAATGAGCGCTACGAAGTACAGCGATACGATGAGCAAATGCTGCGTTGGGAAGTCTCGGCAGTACGCAATCAGACCTCACTGGCAACGCTTAATGCCGGTCAGAGCGTCATCATTGCGGTCGGTGTGACTTTGCTCATGTTGCTGGCAGCGGACGGCGTAGTGAAGGGATCCATGACAGTGGGTGACCTGGTGCTGGTCAACGTGTACATGTTGCAGCTTTACATGCCGCTGCATTTCCTGGGCTTCGTCTATCGCGAAATCAAGAATGCCCTAGCCGATATGGAAAGAATGTTTCGCCTGCTGGATGTAAATCGCGAAGTGGAGGATGCGCCGGATGCGCTTCCGCTCAAGCTGAACGGTGCTGCTGTTCTTTTTAATAATGTAAGTTTTTCCTACGAGTCGGCACGCGAGATATTGCATGATGTCAGTTTTGAAATTCCTTCCGGACATACGGTGGCGGTGGTTGGGGCGAGTGGGGCCGGCAAATCCACGCTGTCGCGGCTGCTGTTTCGTTTCTACGATGTGAATTCTGGCAGCATTTCCATCGACGGGCAGGACATCCGTAATGTGACACAGGCGAGTTTGCGCGCTGCCATCGGTATCGTGCCGCAGGACACCGTGCTGTTCAACGATACCATTTACTACAACATTGCCTACGGCCGTCCGGATGCTACCCACGAAGAGGTGATTGCAGCAGCTCAGTCGGCGCATATCCACCCGTTTATCGAATCGCTACCACTTGGTTACGACTCCATGGTGGGTGAGCGTGGCCTGAAACTGTCCGGTGGCGAGAAGCAGCGTGTGGCCATCGCCCGGGCAATCCTCAAGAATCCGGCAATTCTGATTTTTGACGAAGCGACCTCGGCGCTGGATTCCAGGTCCGAAAAAGCCATTCAGCGCGAATTGCATAGCATCGCACGGAACCGTACCACGCTGGTTATAGCGCACCGTTTGTCGACTATCGTTGACGCTCATCAGATTCTTGTCATGGATAAAGGGCGTATTGTTGAGCGCGGATCGCACCGTAACTTATTGGCGAAAAAGAGTATTTATTCACAGATGTGGGCTTTGCAGCAGCAGGAAGAGCATTAGCAATTGTGCCACCTGCCTTGATTCGGCTGATTTTGGTACGGTATCCTGCCTTTCGTTTGTTGGAGAGCTTTATTTCAAAGGGTATGAAATGTGTAAGAGAGTCCTGAAAATTCTGATTCTGTCGTTACTAGGCCATGTCCTGCTGGCGCAAGCGGCGACTGATGGAGATTCCATCGTTCCGGCGAAGGACGACAAATTTACCAGCGCCATTCTGAAAAAAATTTCAGTGCCCAAACTGGGTTCAGCCATTGCTGTTATCTACGATGAACTGGAACAACGTCCGCTTTTTTCAAAGAATGCTGACACGGTTGTTCCTATCGCTTCCATTACCAAATTGATGACAGCGATGGTGATTCTTGACGCCAGATTGCCTCTGGATGAGCTGATCAGCATCGAACCGGAAGATCGTGACCGCCTGAAAGGATCGCGTTCCCGTATGCGCAGCGGCATGATGCTGACGCGCGGCGAACTGCTCAGGCTGGCCCTGATGGCGTCCGAGAACCGTGCGGCGGCAGCGTTGGCGCGTACCTATCCCGGTGGAACGCAGGTTGTGCTGGCGATGATGAATGCCAAGGCACAGGAGCTGGGTATGACTTCGACCCGCTTCTTCGATCCGACCGGTTTGCACAGCGAAAACGTTTCGACCGCGCAGGATCTGGTGAAAATGGTGATGGCTGCGCAAAATTATGATTTGATTCATCAATTTACAACGACGACTTCCCATGTTGTGAATGTCGATTTTGTTGGTCGCAGTACCCGTCCCATGCGTTTCCACAATACCAATCCGCTTGTGCGCAGTTCTTCCTGGGATATCGGCTTGAGCAAAACCGGCTATATCAGCGAAGCGGGACGTTGCCTGGTGATGCAGGCGAACATACTGGATCGTCCGATTATCATCGTGTTGCTGGATTCCTGGGGCAAACGTACCCGTGTCGGCGATGCTGTTCGCATCAAACACTGGATGGAGCGAGCTGCCGCAGTATCGGCGCGAAATGTGAGGCGCCGCAGTTATTAGGATACGGTTGCAAGCAATCGTAGGGGGGCTTTAGGGGGCGCGAAAGCGTCCCCTTTTTATTTTTGCCGTTAACGACATCGTGATTGCAACGGCTCAGTTTCATGCCGTAACCATGGCGGTGCCGGGATTTGTTGCCTTGAGGGTTGTTGATCGACTAACATTTCTATAATATTGGAAATATAGAATTATGGAGGGGTGAAAAATGGAGATCGGAACGGCGGTAGCAGCATTGGCGGCATTGGCACAGGAATCGCGATTATCGCTTTTCCGATTGCTGGTACAGGCTGGAAAAGAGGGCGTGGCCGCAGGCGTCCTGGGAGAAAAACTGGGTATCCCGCCGGCTACATTGTCGTTTCACCTGAAGACGCTGACGCATGCCGGTCTGATCAATCCACGTACGGAGGGACGTTTCGTGATCTACAGCGCCAACTATACCGAGATGGACAAGCTCATTGCCTACCTTACTGAACATTGCTGTGCGGGGGATGCGGCGCAGTGCGCGCCGGTCAAAACATGTTGAATGCAAAAATGGAAAAGCCGAATGAGTGAAAAAACGTACAACGTACTGATTCTCTGCACTGGCAACTCTGCCCGCAGCATTCTGGGCGAAGTGCTGTTCAATACGTTAGGGAAGGGCAGGTTCAAGGCTTTCAGCGCAGGCAGCAAACCGGCCGGTCAAGTGAACCCGGGCGCGTTGCAGTGGCTGAGGGAACATGGCTGCAGTACGGAAGGATTGCGCAGCAAGAGCTGGGATGAATTTGCCAAACCCGGAGCCCCTGAGTTCGATTTTATTTTTACCGTATGCGACAACGCTGCCGGAGAACCATGTCCACTGTGGTTGGGGCATCCGGCCACTGCGCATTGGGGTATTCCCGACCCAGCACAGGTTGAGGACATTGAAGAGCAGGCTGCCGCCTTCAGGAAGGCTGCCGAGCAATTGACGCGGCGCATTCAGATGTTCCTGGCCTTACCCATCGAAACAATGGACAAGCTTGCGTTGAAAGAAAAACTCGCCGAGATCGGCCGTATTCAAGACTAGGGAGAATAAATGGGCGAACAACAAATATCCGCTTCGATTTTTACAGAACAGGTTGCCGAACTGGTGGCTATCGGCGCTGCGATCGCCGCCAATTGCGAACCCTGCTTCAAATACCATTACGATCAGGCGCGAAAGCTGGGCGTGGCCGATCTGGACATGCGCTATGCAGTCGACCTGGCACAGAAAGTAAAAGATACGCCTGCACGCAACATGCTGAGTCTTGCTGAACGCTATCTTGGGGCAGCAACCGCCGATACTCAGGCTGCTGCAGATTCATGTTGCACAAGCACATCTGTCACTTCAGCAGGGGAAAACACATGAGCATTTTCGAGCGTTATCTGACTATATGGGTCTTTCTGTGCATCATCGCCGGCGTGGTACTGGGCCAGACGATACCCGCGCCGTTTCACTGGCTAGGGGCACTGGAAATTGCCAAAGTAAACATTCCTGTTGGTCTGCTGATCTGGGTGATGATCATTCCCATGCTGCTGCGTATCGACTTTGGCGCGCTGCACGAGGTACGTAAGCACTGGCGTGGCATCGGTGTCACATTGTTCGTCAACTGGGCGGTGAAGCCGTTCTCGATGGCGCTGCTGGGCTGGTTGTTCATCCGCCATCTGTTCGCGCCGTATCTTCCGGCGGAACAACTCGACAGTTATATAGCCGGACTGGTGCTGCTTGCCGCTGCTCCCTGTACCGCGATGGTGTTCGTATGGAGCCGGCTGGTGAATGGCGAACCGCTGTTTACGTTGAGCCAGGTCGCGCTCAACGACACCATCATGGTGTTTGCATTTGCCCCGCTGGTGGCTTTGCTGCTCGGCCTGTCGGCCATCGTCGTGCCGTGGGACACGCTGCTGGTGTCGGTGGTGCTGTACATTGTGATCCCGGTACTATTGGCGCAGTTGTGGCGCAAGCTGCTGCTTGCACGCGGAGAAGCTGCATTGCGGCGCACTCTGGATGCGCTCGGTCCGATCTCCATTTCCGCGCTATTGCTGACACTGGTGCTGTTGTTCGCTTTCCAGGGCAAGGCCATCGTCGAGCAACCGCTTATCATCGTGATGCTCGCCGTTCCCGTCACCATACAGGTGTATTTCACTTCCGGATTTGCCTATTGGCTCAATCGCCGTTTCGGCGAGGCGCATTGTGTGGCCGGACCGTCGGCACTGATCGGTGCATCCAACTTCTTCGAACTGGCCGTGGCGGCTGCGATCAGCCTGTTCGGTTTCGAATCCGGCGCTGCACTTGCGACGGTGGTCGGCGTGCTGATCGAAGTGCCGGTGATGCTGAGCGTGGTATATCTGGTGAAACGTAGCGCGGGCTGGTATCAGGTGGGATTACAGCGATAGATAACTCTGCTGGCAGCTTTACCGGCTTAGCGATCGAGATGCAGG
>JBNLBY010000079.1:0-10409 GCA_050303535.1 Sideroxydans sp.
ATGATCGAGTACATCTTTTTCGACGGTACATTGCGCGATAAATTCCTGGTCTTCGCCGAACAACGGGACGTGCCCTGCACTGCGTCTGACGACAGCATGGGACTGCTGGTGTCCATTCCGGAAGATATACCCGAGGATGTATCGGATGAAATCGAGGAATACTACGAGTCTCTCGAGGACGAACAGGAAGCGCTGAGTAAAGCGAAAGGCGATCTGAATCGACTGGCCGGGTTCAATTTCTCCCTGCCGGATGGCCAGCAACGCATGTTGCCGTTGCCATCCGACATGGCTAACCGTTTGCTGGAACATTTCAGCATGGAAGAGATTCAGACATTGCTCAATGCGACGGCAGAGCGCACATTGAACCCAAACAGCGAGCATCTGTGCAAGATACTCGCTGCTCTGAAGAACAAAAAGGAAGATCAGTAAAACGGTTTACCGAAGCCTTCCGTGCGCAGCGACCAGTTATCCGAATATTGCCGGAAAATTCCGGATGGTTTCACAGATAGCGATCAATGATGTTGTTCATTTTCTTTGTGCACATGTCCATGCGACAGTTCCTCGGCAGAAGCGGCGCGCACATCGGTAATCGTGCCGGAGAATGTGAGCGTTTTGCCCGCCAGCGGATGATTGCCATCCACAGTTACCTCGTCGTCGGTGACTTCGGTAACGGTATAAAGCAGGTAATCTTCATCATCCGCGCCTTCCGCACCACCTTCAAACTGCATACCGACTGCGACATCGGCCGGAAACAGTTCGCGGGGCTCTGCACGCACCAGCTCGTGTTCGTATTCGCCAAATGCGTCGTCCGGTTCCATACTGACAGTGAATTTGTCACCCGCTTCCTTGCCTTGCAGCGCTTCTTCGACCAACGGAAAAATACCATCGTATCCACCATGCAGGTAACTGATGGGCTCGCTGTTTTTTTCCAATAGCGCACCGCCGGCATCGGTCAACTCATAAACAAGTGAAACAACGGCATTTTTCTCGATTTTCATTTCATTTCCTTTATCAGTTTCAGTATTTCCTGCGGGTGTCCATGTGCATGGACGCCATACATCACGTGGCGCAGCTTGCCCTGTTTATCGATGACAAAAGTGGAGCGCTGAATGGCGAGCCGTTTGTGCCCATCCATCTCTTTCTCGTACAAAACGCCATATTTCCTGCAAACATGACCATCCGGATCGGCCAGCAACTGCACCGAAAGACCATATTTATCGCGAAAGGATGCATGGCTGATGCAATCATCACGACTGATGCCGGCCACGATAGTGTCGAGCCTGGTGAATTCTTCTTCATGATCGCTGAATTCATTCGCCTCCATTGTGCATCCCGGCGTATCGTCCTTGGGATAGAAATACAGCACGATGTTCTTGCCGCGTTGCGCGCTCAAGCTGAACATTTGCATATCTGCATCGGCCAGCTCGAAATGCGGGGCTTCTGACCCAACCTGTAGTACAACCTGTGATGACATATCGTTCTCCTGCAGGTCATTCTAACCGAGTTTTATTTTGTGCCAAACGTTTTTGCGAAGATTATAATCTGCTGATGAATACCGGAACGACGCTACTCGGCGGCCTGACTGTCAATGAATTTCTGCGTGATTATTGGCAAAAGAAACCGCTTCTGATCCGCCAGGCCATACCCGGCTTCAAAGATCTGCTTGATCCCCGGCAATTAATAGCGCTGGCGTGCCGCGATGATGTGCAGGCGCGCCTGGCCACCTATCAGCGCAAACAATGGAAATTGAGATATGAACCATTTGAAGCGGCTGATTTCGAGGGACTGTCGAAAAAAGGCAAATGGTCGGTGCTGGTGCAGGGTATTAATCATTTCCTGCCTGCAGGTGCCGAACTGGTCAAACGCTTCAACTTTATCCCGCATGCACGGCTTGACGACCTGATGGTGAGCTATGCGCCCAGGGGCGGCGGAGTCGGCCCTCACTTCGATACATACGATGTTTTCCTGGTTCAGGGATTGGGACACCGGCGCTGGCAAATATCCACACAGAAAGATCAAACGTTGATCGAAGGCGCTCCTCTGCGCATCCTGAAGAATTTCAAGGTGGAACAGGAGTGGGTGCTGGAGGCAGGCGACATGCTCTATCTGCCACCGCATTGTGCACACAATGGCATTGCCGAAGACGATTGCATGACTTATTCTATCGGGTTTCGTACCCCGTGGTATCAGGAACTGGCGGAACAGTTCCTCGTATACCTGCAAGACCGTATCAGGATAGAAGGAACTTATGCCGACCCTGACCTGAAAGCACAGAAGCATCCGGCAGAGATCAGCGATGATATGTTGCGACAGGTCAGCCGTGTTATACGCAAAGTCAGATGGGATGACGAAGATGTGGCAAATTTCCTTGGCTGCTATCTGTCCGAACCCAAGCCGCATATTTTCTTTGATGCGCCATCCAGACCATTGACGCAACCCGGATTCGAACAATCAATACAGAAGCACGGCGTAAAGATGGATCTCAAGACGCAGATGCTGTGTCGTAACAACACGATCTTCATCAACGGCGATACGCATCAGGTCGGGAAAGGCAGCTACATCACCCTGCGCAGACTGGCAGATGAGCGCAGCCTGCCCCCTTCAGGCAAAATTCCGCGCGAAGCCGTCAATCTGCTCTACCAGTTTTATCTTGACGGATTTGTGACGCCGGGATGCTAAATGACAAGGAGCCTGCCATGAGCGACGACACCCTGCAGCATTCCACTTTCGAGGGAATGTCTGACTACATCACAGCACTGGACACCGTATGTGCATCGGCACAACACACGCTGAATATCTTCGAGAAGGATTTCGACAATATCGGCTTCAATTCCGAAGCGCGTTTCGATACGTTACGCCACTTTCTGCTCGCCAACAGCAACAACCGGCTTCATCTGCTGGTGAATGATCCACAACCACTGATCCGCTATTGTCCGCGCATGATGATTTTGTTACGCGAGTTTGGGCATGGCATGTTCATATTCCAGACGCCCAAAAACCTGCAACATATTACCGATCCGTTTGCCGTCGCCGACAGCACCCATTTTGTGCGTCGCTACCATTTCGATGACACGCGTGGAATCCTGGCAACAAACGATCCGGAAGGTGCGCATCTGCTTGATTCGCGCTTCCAGGAAATGTGGGCTTCATCCCATTCCTGCGCTTCCGGCACCAAGCTTGGCTTATAGCCAGGCAGATGCCTGCTTCAGTCCCGGATGAACGGCTGATATCTCAGTCAGTTCTGCCACAGCGGCGGCTCACTCATCAGGGCGATCTGCTCGCGCAATTCCAGAATGCGATCCTGCCAGTAACGCTGGGTATTGAACCACGGAAAAGCCCGCTTGAAGGCGGTATCATCCCAGCGCTTTGCGAGCCAGGCGGAATAATGAATCAGCCGCAACGTGCGTAACGCCTCAATGAGATTCAGTTCGCGCGTATCGAATTCGCAAAAATCCTCGTAACCCGCCAGCACGTCACCCAGTTGCCGTGCACAGTCCTCACGTTCGCCGGAAAGCAGCATCCACAAATCCTGCACAGCCGGCCCCATGCGGCTGTCGTCAAAATCGACGAAATGCGGGCCATCATCCGTCCACAACACATTACCGGCATGACAATCGCCATGCAGCCGCAACTGCTTCACCTCACCTGCCCGATCGAAACAATGCCGCACGCCTTCCAGCGCCTGCTCCGCCACACTGCGATACGCTGCGTCGATGTCGGCGGGAATGAAACCGTGCGTCAGCAGGTAATCGCGCGGCTCAATGCCGAAGGTCTCGATGTCGAGCGAAGGACGATGCCGATAGCGATCGATCGTCCCGACCGCGTGGATGCGCCCGAGAAAACGCCCCAGCCATTCCAGCGTGTCGCGATCTTCCAGTTCCGGCGCACGTCCGCCGTGTTTGGCAAAAACAGAAAAACGGAATCCGTCGAAATAATGCAGCGTCTTGCCGTCCATGACCAGGGCAGGTACGACGGGTATCTCGCGTTCGACCAGTTCCTGTACGAAAGCATGTTCTTCGAGTATGGCTTCATCCGTCCAGCGAGCCGGGCGGTAGAACTTGGCTACCAGCGGTGCACTATCTTCGATACCGACCTGATACACACGGTTTTCGTAGCTATTGAGCGCAAGCAAACGTCCGTCGCAGCGCAGACCGATGCTCTCCAGCGCGTTCAGCACGCAATCCGGTGTAAGTGTAGAAAAAGAGTAGTCGGTTTCGGTATCCATGTGGTCAAGGATACCGTCATTTCAGAACGGGCGTGAGCGATGTTCCTGTTTTGTGTTCTTTTCGCGCTGCACTTCCGCCAGCCCCAATGCGTTCCAGCCTTCATGCCCCAGTTTGCGCATGGTTTCGATGTTTCTCTCGAAGATCATCTCGGCTTCGGGAAACGCGGCCACCGCTTCGTCGATACTGGCTTCGCGAATCAGATGCAAGGTCGGATACGGCGAGCGGTTTGTGTAATTGGTGATGTCGTCAAACTCGGTGTCGGCAAATTGATATTGCGGATGCATACTGGCAACCTGCAACTCGCCCGCCAGATCAAGTTCCTCCAGTGCCGCGTCCACTACTGCCAGAAAGTCGTTGTAGCCGAGAAAGTCGTTCAGCACATGCGGATGGATCAACAGGATGGTATCGGTCTTTTCGCGGCTGACTTCTGCCAGCACTTCCAGCTCGCGCATCACATCGATCAAGAGCGCTTCCGGCGTTTGCGCGGCACTCACGAAATAACGTATTTGTCCTTTGACGTGCACCCCCTTGGCGAACGGGCAGAGGTTAAGACCGATCACCGCACGCTCCAGCCAGAGTTTGGTGTCAGCGATGGCTTGGTCGTTGCTTACGGTTGTGTTCATTTTGGATACCCCTTTAGACAACCAACATTCCCTCCCCCTTGCAGGGGGAGGGCCAGGGAGGGGGTAGAAGTGTATGTTCTCCTGCGACTCTACCCCCATCCTTACCTTCCCCCTGCAAGGGGGAAGGAACTGGTTTCGTTTTAATAGATTATTCCGGTTGAACACAGATGATCCATTGGAAGGCAGGCATCCACAGTACGTGGTGATCATTTTTCAGTCTTCACTTTCTTTACCGGACGCTGCCAGCCGGGGATGGTTGTCTGCTTGCTGCGCGACAGCGTTAATTCTCCGGCGGGCGTATCTTTGGTGATGGTGGAGCCGGCCCCGATGGTCGCACCCTTGCCAACCGTTACCGGTGCAACAAGCTGCGTATCCGAACCGATGAAAACATCGTCTTCAATAACGGTACGAAATTTATTCGCGCCGTCGTAGTTGCAGGTAATGGTGCCCGCGCCGATATTAACGCGGCTACCCACTGTACTGTCACCGATGTAGCTCAGGTGGTTGGCCTTGCTGCCACGGCCGATTTCGCTGTTCTTGATCTCGACGAAGTTGCCGACATGCGCATCGTCGTGCAGTTTGCTGCCGGGACGAAGCCGCGCATAAGGACCAATACGGCAGTTGGCGCCTACTTCACTATCTTCGATATGGCTGTATGGCGCGATTTGGGTATCCTGCGCGATGGCTGCATTGCGGATAACGCTGTAGGCACCCACTCGCACACGATCGCCGATATTCACGTCGCCCTCGAAAATACAGCCGGCGTCGATCTCGACATCCCGGCCGCAAACCAGATTTCCACGCACATCGATGCGTGCCGGGTCGATCAGCGTTACGCCTTGAGTCATTAACCTGTGGGCTACCGTCTGCTGCCAGGTGCGTTCCAGTGTGGCGAGTTGTACTTTGTTGTTAATCCCTTCCACCTCCCACTGGTGGGACGGCTGCACCGTATGCACCGCGATACCCTGTTGCACGGCCATCGCCACAATATCGGTCAGGTAATACTCGCCCTGTGCATTGTTATTGCCAAGCTTGCCCAGCCAGGCGCGCATTTCTTTCGTAGGCGCAAGCAGAATACCGGTGTTTATCTCGCAAATTTCGAGCTGTTCCGGCGTGGCATCCTTTTCCTCCACAATGCATTGCACATCGCCATATGCATTGCGCACAATGCGCCCGTAACCAGTCGGGTTATCCAGGTTGACGGTAAGCAACACCAGACCTTCGCCGGCCTGCTGCATTTGATGCAAAGTGCTGTGCTGGATCAACGGCACATCGCCGTACAACACCAGCGTGCGGCTGCCATCCTGAAGATGCGGCATGGCCTGCTGCACTGCATGACCGGTGCCGAGCTGCGGTTCCTGAATTACGAATTTTGCGCCGTATTGCTGCATCGCCTGCGGCACCGCCTCGCCGCCGTGCCCGTAGACAACGCATACCTGTTGTGGTGTCAGCAAATTTGCGCAATCCAGGACATGTTGCACCATTGGCTTGCCTGCAAGCGTGTGCAACACCTTGGGTTTGTCGGAATACATGCGCGTGCCCTTGCCGGCAGCGAGAATGACGATATTCAAAAGGCTCATGGCGGTGCGGATATTAAAGATGCCGGATTATAGCTGAAGGCGGGCTGCTTACTCACCTGTACGGAAGTCCCACGGCCGTTTCGACCTGCCCAGCGGGCAAACAATGCTAACCACATGAATATATAAAGGCCATATTCATAGCATTGACAACGTGTACCGTAATAGGCGACATTGCTTTACCTATAAATTATTTTTTAAATTTAAGTTAGATTGCATGAGGATCAGAATGGAACAAGGCTCTCAGAAATCGACACAACTAACTTTGGCAAGGGCTGGTTTGGCTCTAAGTTCATTAATGTTTGCATTTGGTGCTAGCGTTGCATTTATATCTGCTGCTTCTGCTTTGGTGGTATTCGTCCTTGCTGTGTGTGCCGCGTTGTTGCTTTGGGTGGCAATATTTGCAAGTGATAAGGCGGCGTTGTTTATTGGTCGTTTCTTTCCACTTGGCTGAGGTTTCGAAATGCAATCCAACCTACGTTCAAGTTTACCCCTTCAGGTCGCTGGGACGCGCCTTCGGCGCGCCCATTTCGTTGTCATTCGAGCTGTGTTGCGTTCGCAGAAAAAAATAGGGCTCCGTCACCATCTTATCTGGAACAGCCGCGCCCAGTGATGCGCACCGGAGCAGGCTTCCATGCCGATCAGGCACGGCGGCAGTTGGGCGACCAGCGGCAACAAATCCGCGCGTGAAACTTTCGGCTTGACCAGGGCGGGCTTGCCGTGATTATCTACGCCGTGCACGGCAAACACGTTCTTGGCGAGATCGATTCCTACGGTGATAATGTTCATGGACTTCCCCTTTCGTGGTGTTGATGAAATGTTCGAAATTCCATCATGGCACTTGTTGCCGTTCGCGGAAACTTCTCCGCTGCCTCGGGACGGGGAAGTCCCTTTCATTCGTTAGGTGCTTCAATGAGCGCAATGGAAGCGGCAAGATTCAACGTCTTCTGGTTCATGTGGCTCCTGGCTCCGATGGCCATCATGCTCTTTGCCACTAGAGAGCGGTCTCGCCTAAGGCTCATCGTCGGATCGTTGGCTTCAATCCTGGCTACATTCGTGTTTTCAATTCTGGCTGTTGATAGGAAGTGGTCTATTCGACTTTCAGAGGCGGTAACGCCAGAGGAGCTGGAGTATGCGACAACGGATGGTGCAAATATGGCTTTTACACTTCTTGTCTTTGCCCCAGCGGAAGCGGTCTTCTTTACGCTACTTTGGGGCCTCGTCGGGCGATATGCCTGGACAAAACAAAGAGCGATTGGTGGGAGAAGCACCTAACAATTCGCTGCAGGGTCGACGGCCCTGATGGGCCGCGCCCTGCACAACATGGGGACGGAGCCCAATTGTTTTTTGAGTGAAAACTCAGCAACAAACTGAAATGATGATACAAACAACGATAGCTCACACGAATATCCCATGGCGTGCCTATTCCGCCGTCGTTCGTGCTGTGCTGTGTTCGCGGAAAGGAATAGGGCTCCGTCCCCATGTCATTACATGGTCGAGCAGGTGGTTCAATGCGTGTTCGAAGGTGCCGGGCAGAAATTGCCGTTGCAGGTCCAGCGCAAGAAACCTCGGGCTGGTGTCGATGTGTTTGTAGCGTGCCATTCCCTCTCCCCTCAATATCTCCCCCAACTTCGACCTTGATATTTGGGTTGGTTCACGGCAGGATGCGAGCATGTTTAGACTTTTTCTACAACCTCGTTAGGGTTTATCGTGTCTCTCAACAATCGCATCCGTAACCAAAGGGGCCAATCGAACACTTCGCAAGTTGTCCGCCGACCGCCGATTGTTACAAAAAAGCCTTTTAAGTATTGGAAAATTGGGAAGGCACTTGAAGATGGCCTTGTGATTTTTCTATGGCTATCGGCAATTGTTGGCATTTTTGGAATTATTAAAGCTATTTTCTGGGGTTAGGTTTGCCGCTTCATCACTCATAGGAGGTTTACATGTCACAGTTTTTGTTCGTTGTTGAAGTGCCACCAGGCCCAGCCATGTCAACAGCCGCTGGTTACTCGCGGGAATGGACACAGTTCGAAAATGAGACCAATACCATACTAAAGAACGTGAAAACATATACGCGGCTTCAGCTAAACGCTTGGCTGCTCCCCGCCGAAAACCTCTTGCCCGTTCTAGTGAGTATGTCGGCGGCAGCGACGAAAAATTCTCTTACATATTCAGCTCTACTTATTGATGGTTTTACCGATTTGTCAGCCAAGAAAAATGCCAAAGCCGGAACAATACCTATTGGGGGTTTATAAACCCTAACCCGTCAGTCAAGTGGGACGCGCCTTCGGCGCGCCCCTTACTTTTACGTTAATAATTATTCCATGTCCCCGCGCGTTAAACTTATCCTGATCTGGGTTGCTGCATGCTTTTCAACAGTAGCGGCTGGCTATGCTTTTGTAACCGCAGGCACGTTCGCGGCACTTTTTTATTCGGGCGCCTGGTCACATGAGCAAGCATTTTTTTGGATATGGTCTGCTTTTATTTTGTCCTGTCTGTTCGGGATCGAGGCGCGCATCAATATTGTTCGTCTCATTCGATATTATGAAGAGCGTTCCCGCCATCCTGACGGTGACGATAAACCAAACCCATGACTCTCTTGCTCTAGCCGAGCGCTGAACTGAAACAAAAAAAGCAGCCGAAGCTGCTTTTTTTGTTGCTGATGGTTTTGCTGCCTAGTGAACGCGCTTGCGTATTTGCTGAATGGCGCGCAACTGGGCAATGGCTTCTGCCAGTTCGGCTTGTGCCTGGGCGTAGTCAATGTCAGAGGTGCGGTTCTTCATTGCTTCTTCCGCAGCCTGCTTGGCTTCCAGGGCGCGTGCTTCGTCCAGGTCGTGTCCGCGGATCGCCGTGTCTGCCAGGACAGTTACAACGCTTGGCTGCACTTCCAGCATGCCGCCGGATACATAGATCAGTTCTTCCTCTTCCTGGTCCGGACGCTTGATGCGCACGGCACCCGGCTTGATGCGAGTCATCAGGGCAGTATGGCGCGGGTAGATACCCAGTTCGCCCATCTCGCCCGGCACCACGACGACTTCAGCCAGTCCGGAGAAGATCTGTTCTTCGGCGCTTACGACATCCACATGTACGGTCATTGCCATATTCGGCTCCTAATCTTTATTGCAGCGTCTTGGCTTTTTCGATTGCTTCTTCGATGCCGCCCACCATATAGAACGCCTGTTCCGGCAGGTGATCGTATTCGCCCTCGACGATGCCCTTGAAGCCCTTGATGGTGTCCTTCAGGGTGACGTACTTGCCGGGGCTGCCGGTAAACACTTCGGCCACGTGGAACGGTTGCGACAGGAAGCGCTGGATCTTACGGGCACGTGCCACGGCCAGTTTGTCTTCCGGCGACAATTCGTCCATGCCCAGAATGGCGATGATGTCGCGCAATTCCTTGTAGCGCTGCAGCGTGGACTGCACTGCGCGCGCCACGTTGTAGTGCTCTTCGCCCACAACCAGCGGATCGAGCTGGCGGGAAGTGGAATCGAGCGGGTCAACCGCAGGGTAGATACCCAGCGAAGCAATATCACGGCTCAACACCACGGTGGAGTCAAGGTGCAAGAAGGTTGTCGCGGGAGACGGGTCGGTCAAGTCATCCGCAGGCACGTAAACGGCCTGGATGGAGGTGATCGAGCCCACCTTGGTAGAGGTAATACGCTCTTGCAGGCGGCCCATTTCTTCGGCCAGTGTCGGCTGGTAACCCACGGCGGAAGGCATACGGCCCAGCAGTGCGGACACTTCAGTACCGGCCAGGGTGTAACGGTAGATGTTGTCCACGAAGAAAAGAATGTCGCGGCCTTCGTCACGGAATTTTTCAGCCATGGTCAAGCCGGTCAGCGCCACGCGCAGACGGTTGCCGGGCGGCTCGTTCATCTGGCCGAACACCATCGCCACTTTGGATTTGGTGAAGTCTTTCTGGTCGATAACGCCTGCTTCCGTCATTTCATGATAGAAGTCGTTACCTTCACGGGTACGCTCAC
>JBNLBY010000080.1:0-10205 GCA_050303535.1 Sideroxydans sp.
CTTGCCTGTATAAAAGTCCTCAGGACTCGCATAACCGGCAGCACGTTGCAGCACAGCCTCTTGCAGCTTGGCCGGCAGCTTGTCGTGTTCCAGCACCGCCCTGGGATGGATACCGATCAGGTTGTTGATGATGAATTCCAGGCGCGCCAGACCCACGCCTGCTGACGGCAATTGCGCGAATTCGAACGCCAGCGTCGGATTGCCCACGTTAAGCATGAGTTTGACCGGAATGGGCGGCAATTCGGTTTCGTTATGCACGACCACCTCGAACGGTAATTCGCCGTGATAAACAAAGCCGGTATCGCCTTCCGCGCAGGAGGCAGTGACAGTCTCGCCGTCCTGCAGCGCGGTAGTGGCATGACCGCAGCCGACAATGGCGGGAATACCCAGTTCACGCGCGATGATGGCCGCATGACAGGTGCGCCCGCCGCGATTGGTGATGATGGCGGAGGCCTTCTTCATCACCGGCTCCCAGTTTGGATCGGTCATGTCGGTGACCAGCACGTCGCCCGCCTGCACCTTATCCATTTCTTCGGGCCCAGCCACGATGCGCACCACGCCGACGCCGATCTTCTGGCCGATGGCGCGGCCTTCCACCAGCACGTCGCCGCGCTGCAGCAGACGGTATTTCTCGGTGCCGCCGGCAGCGGCATTCGATTTCACGGTTTCGGGACGTGCCTGCAGGATGTAGAGCTTGCCATCCACTCCATCCCTGCCCCACTCGATGTCCATCGGACGTCCGTAATGTTTCTCGATGGCCATTGCATAGCGTGCGAGTTGCAGCACATCCTCGTCGCTCAGGGAAAATTTCGACTGATCGGCCTCAGGTACCGGCTCGATGCGCGTGGAACGGCCGGCAGAACGCTGTTCGTCGAACACCATGCGTTGCTGCTTGGAACCCAGTGCACGGCGAATCACTGCGGGAAAGCCCGCAGCGAGTTGCGGTTTGTGTACATAAAACTCATCCGGGTTCACAGCTCCCTGCACCACCATCTCGCCCAGCCCCCAGGACGAGGTGATGAACACTGCGTCACGAAATCCGGATTCGGTATCCAGCGTGAACATCACACCGGATGCGCCCAGGTCAGAGCGCACCATGCGCTGCACACCCGCAGATAGCGCCACGTCGGCATGCGTGAAATCCTTGTGCACACGGTAGGAAATGGCGCGATCGTTGTACAGCGACGCGAACACTTCGCGGATCGCATGCAGGATGTTGTCTATGCCCTGGATGTTGAGGAATGTCTCCTGCTGCCCAGCAAACGAGGCATCCGGCAAATCCTCCGCTGTTGCAGAGGAACGCACGGCGAAGCTGCCTTCGTCGCCCGCAGACAGTTTTTCGTAATGACTGCGTATTTCGTCTTCCAGGCGCTTGGGCAGCGGCGCTTCGACGATCCAGCCGCGTATGGCGCGCCCTGCTTCGGCCAGCGCCGTAACATCTTCCACATCCAGTTTTTCCAGGGTCTGCTCAATGCGTTTGTCCAGTCCGTCATTGGCAAGAAAATCGCGATACGCCTGCGCCGTAGTGGCAAAACCACCGGGCACATGTACACCTGACGAACTCAGGCTGGAAATCATTTCGCCCAGCGATGCATTCTTTCCACCCACCTCCGGAATATCTGCGAGCCCCAGAGACTGGAAAGGAATAACGTACGGTTGCATGAGGTTCTCCTGTTTTTTCAAAAAATATTATTCTTATTGGTGCAAATCGACTCGTACATTTTCTCCGGGATCAATGCGCCTCACGCTTACATTGATCCTCGCCACACTTATGTGCACCGCAGCCGCATCCTTCGCCTTCTTCGCGCAACGCGCCAAACTCCGGATGACGCGCCGCATGCCTGCGCGCAAATGCACGCACCGCCAGCCATCCGGCAAACAGCGCAAAAACAATCAGCACTGTCTCGAGGTAAATCATTCGCCACCGCCCAGACCGGCAAAGCCCATGAACGTCAATGACAGCAGGCCTGCCAGGATCAGCGACATCGCCGTACCCTGTACCAGCACCGGCACATTAGCCAATTGCAAACGCTCGCGTAGCGATGCCATCAATACCAGTGCCAGCGTAAAACCTGCGCCGCCGCCAAGCGCGAATACCAGCGATTGTGAAAAATTGTATTCGCGCGATGTCTGGAACAAAGCCACTGCCAGCACTGCGCAATTGGAAGTAATCAGCGGCAGAAAAATACCCAGCGCACGGAACAGCGCCGGACTGAATTTTTTCATGACCATTTCCACCAGTTGCACCGACGAGGCAATCACCACAATGTAGGAGATCAGACGCAGGAATTCGAGATGAAAATGGTCCAGCAACAGATTCAGCGTGTATGCACACACAGACGCCACCAGCATCACGAACGTGGTCGCGACACCCATCGGGAACGCGGTACCCAGACGGCCCGACACGCCCAGGAATGGACACAGGCCGAGAAACATTGCCAGCACGAAGTTGTTGGTCAATACCGCACCGATGAATACCTGGCTTAAGGTTTCAGGCGACATCGCAGTGCCCTCCTTCCGCTACCGGTTTCCTGCGCAACAACGCGAACACCAGCAACCAGCCGCCCAGCACAAAGAATCCGCCCGGCGGCAACACCATCACCACCCACGGCTGGAAATGTTCGCCAAAAAGCGAAATGCCGAACAGTTTGCCCGCACCCAGAATTTCCCGTGTGCCGCCCAGGATGAACAGACCGAGAGTAAACCCCATGCCCATGCCCAAGGCACTGACCACTGCCTTGAGCGGCGGATTTTTGGAGGCGTGCGCTTCGGCACGGCCGAGAATGATGCAGTTCACCACGATCAACTGGATAAAGGCGCCCAATGCTTCGTACAGCGCAAGACTGCCCGCCTGGATCAGGTAATCGACCAGCGTCACAAAAGTAGCGATGATGACGATATAAGTGGCAATGCGCACTTCCTTGGGTACCAGGTTGCGGATCAGCGAAATCAGTAGACAGGAGCAAGTCAGTACGAAAGTCGTAGCAAGCCCCATCGAAATGCCGTTGACGGCTGAGACGGTGACAGCCAGGGCCGGACACATGCCCAGCACCATGACGAACACCGGGTTCTGGCGCCATATACCTTCCATAAAGGTATCGAATGTGATGCCTTCATCGGGATTGTTTGGCAGGCTCATGATTTCAACTCCGCTATATGTGGAACCAGTCTGGGCAACAGTTTTTGCGCGCTTTCATTGATGCCGCGGCCGACTGCCTTGGATGTGATCGTGGCACCGGCAATCGCGTCGATCTGCCACGGATCGGTCTTGGTGCCATGCTTGACGGTCTTCACCGCGTTCGCCAGCGCCGTCATTTCGTCATTGACGCGCACATCCAGTGCCTCGAAATTTTTCAGGAACGCTTTGTCGGTAATAATCTTGTCGCCGATGCCCGGCGTCTCACGCATAAACACAACCCCGATGCCGATGATGCACTGGCATTTGACATCGTAGCCGTACATGATGCGCACCGTATCGGCGTAGCCTTTGGCCGCCGCCTCGGCAGCAATGCCTTTGAGTGCACCGGCCTGGTCATATGCAGCATAGAATTTTACACCGCCTTCCGGCAGATTTCCCGTCAACGGCTGGACACCTGCCGCCGTTGCCGCGTATTCGCGCATGGTCACCGACCCCGGCAATACCCGGAACACGGCACGCTCGGTCAGGATGCGCCTGTTCTCGGCGATGGGCTTCAGCGTACTCTCGTACGCGCCCACGATGAGCACACCACAGACAGTGGCGACCAGTCCCATGGTCAGGATCATCTTGCTGCTCGGGGTCATTTTAATTTTGTCAGGTTCACTCATAAAATCGACCAGTAATTCAAAGTTCTAAGCAAGACGAGGCGCGAGCGAAAAATTGCGACGCGGCATATGCGGTCATGACACGGTGCGGCAGAGCCGTCCGGTGCGGGAATGACCGCGGGCGCCGTCTTCCGCAAACGGCTGCTTCGCAGTAACGTGTCGACGGCGCATATGTAAGGAGTAATTTTTCGCAAGCAACAAAGTATTGCGACGAAATTTGGATTACTGCGTTCATTTTTTCTTACCTTGCTGGCGCGTACCGAACACACGTGGCTGTGTGTACAGGTCGATAAACGGAGTCAGTGCATTGCCGAGCAGGATGGCATACATCACGCCTTCGGTCAGCCCGCCGAAATAACGGATCATCACCGTCAACACGCCGATCACCGCGCCATAGATCCACACACCCAGCGGCGTCACCGGCGAAGTCGCCATGTCGGTCGCCATGTACACCGCCCCCAGCATCAGACCGCCGGAGAACAGTACAAACTGCGGCGAAGGATAATGCGCCGGGTCATACAACTGAAACAGCCAGGCGGTGAGCGCGGCCGAGGCCAGTACCGCCACCGGAATGCGCCAGTCCATGAACTTGCGCGCGGCGAGGTACAGGCCGCACACGAGGATGAGAATGGCCGAAGTCTCGCCCGCGGAAGCAGTCACGGCCCCCGTCAGCAGGTCATGCGTCGAAGCAATCACGTTCTCGAATTTCCAGCGCGCCAGCGGCGTGGCGCCGGTAAATGCATCCACGGCTTGCTGCTGAATCCAGTCGGCGATCCCGGGCGGCATCATCAGCGGCACAGTCAGCGTGGTCGGCACGAACTCGCTGAAGCGATGCGCCGAGAACGCCGGCACCCAGGTGGTGATGGCAACGGGAAATGCAGCCTGCACAAAGGCGCGTCCGACCAGCGCCGGATTGAATACATTAAAGCCCAGTCCGCCGAACAATGCCTTGCCGACGGCGATGGCAACAAAACCGGCCACCACGCCCATCCACAACGGGAACGACGGTGGCAGAGTCAGCGCCAGCAAAATACCGGTAATGGCGGCGCTCCAATCGCCCAGCGTGCTGGGCTGATGGGCGGAGCGGTTGAGCAGGCGTTCGGTAAGCAGACAGGTCGCGGTCACGGTCAGCAACAAGGCCAATGCCGACAGACCGTATTGCCAGACCGAAAAAGCGCAGATCGGCAGCATGGACAGCACCACGTGCTTCATGATGGTGGGTACGTTGCGGTCGGTTGTCTGGTGGGGCGAAGTGCGGAGTTGTATGCTCATGCTGCGGTCTTTTCTCTATTTACAGCTTTTGCGATACGGAACTGCTGCACCAGCGGGATATGCGACGGGCAGACATAACTGCAGCAACCGCATTCGAAACAGCGATCAAGGTTGTAGCGCTCGGCCATTTCCGCGTATTCGCGCTTGGCTGCCAGCAATCCCAGTTGCGAGGGGTTGAGGAATTTGGGACACGCTTTGAGACATTCGCCGCATTTGATGCAGGTATACGTGCGTTGCGCCTCGTCCGCCAGTTGCGCTTCGGCAAATGCGAGCACACCCGAAGTACCCTTGGTCACCGGCACATCCAGCGACGAAATGGTCATACCCATCATCGGGCCGCCAAGAATAATTTCTTTTGCGCTGCTTTTCGCGCCGACCTGCTCCAGCAGAAAGCGCAGCGGCGTGCCGATGGGCACGATGTAATTGCCGGGCCGCTCGACGGCTGGACCGGCCACGGTCAGCACGCGTTCGACGATGCCTTCCCCTGCCGGCAACAGGCGGCCCAGATAAGCCAGTGTCATCACATTGTTCACCAGCACACCGATGGCGGCGGGACGCTGCCCGGCGGGAATCTCGCGCCCGAGCAGTGCATAGATGATGTTGTCTTCCGCACCTTGCGGATATTTGGTTTCCAGCGCCTGCACGCTGATCGTGCCGTCATCTGGCAGTACTGCGCGAATCGCCGCAATCGCATCCGGCTTGTTGTCCTCGACACCGATGATGGTGCGCGGCGCTCCGCTGGCCTTCATCGCAATGCGGATGCCGTTTATCAGATCCTGCGTACGCTCCACCATGATGCGGTGGTCGCACGTCAGGAAGGGCTCACATTCGGCACCGTTCACCACCATGGTGTCGATCACCGTTTCCGGCGGTACGTTGAGTTTGACATGGGCAGGAAAAGTCGCGCCGCCCAGGCCGGAAATGCCGGTGTCCTGGATTGCGGCCAGCAATTCTTTCCTGTCCATCGTTTCGATGTCGCGCGGTGTGCGCACCTGCACTTCCTGTCCGTCGGCCTGATATACGCGAATGGTGATGGAATCCACCATCTTGCCGTTGGCGGCAGGCATCACGCCGATCGCCTCGACCACGCCAGTCGCGGGTGCATGCACAGGCAGTGAAACAAAACCGTCCGCCGTGCCGATGACCTGGCCACGCAATACTTCCTGGCCGACGTTCACGCAACACACGGCAGGTTTGCCGATATGCTGCGACAGCGGCACGATCAGGCGCGGTGCGAACGGCAGACGGCGTATCGGCAGACTGCCGGTATCCTTATGGTATGCCGGGTGAATACCGTGCTCGAAAGTCGCGGCCCGTTTGAAGAAAGGCAATCGCATATCAGTTGAACTTGGCAGCGCGCGCCTTCAGTTTCTCCAGGTTGGGTTCGTTCGCATTCCATGGCGTGCCGGGATGAACGATACCTGCCGTGCATTTCTCCGCCGCCTTGACGATGTCGAGAAAAGTACCTGCGGTCGGGTTCAGCACGACCGCCAGCTTCTGGTCGTTATAGCCGAATATCTTCGGATTGATGTTCATGCATTCGTCGCAGGCCGTACATTCCGGCGTGTCTATCCATACGGATTCATAGCCTTCGGCTGCCGCAGCGGCCGGGGCGGCACCCGCCGCAGACTGCGCTGCAGGGACCGCACCACCACCCAAGCCGGACGACAGTTGCTGGATAAGTTCCTGACGCACGCGGCTGGCGATGGCCTGTTCGTCGGCTGATGCGCCGCCGGCGCCGGCCACATCCCTGAGTTGGTGCCAGAACTGCAGACGCTCCTCACAGGAATGTACCATCTCTACGGACGTCAACACGCGCATCAAACGCTGCTTCTTGTCCACCGCCCAGATGAAGGGGAATTTGCCTTCGCGCTCGTCCATGGACAACTTAAGGAAGTCGCCCAGCAACACCATGTCGTCGTTCCATGTCTCCGGCGGCGCTTTCTTGAATTGCTTGGCAAAGCGGCCTTCGCTCAACGCGAAATCCGCGAACGTCATCGGCAGCGTCATCGTCTTCTTCTCGCCGTTCTCGTCAACATAGGCGAGATCATAGGTCGGCCAGTCTGCATCCAGCGCCGGATTGCCTTCCAGTGTGGCACACTCGGAAAAGGTCACGCCCAGATCGGGGTTGTAGCGGAACAGCGGAAAGCCACGCGACTCCACGGCCATCTTGCTTTGCGTCACCGCGCTGTCGTCGCCCACACCATGTTCCGGCGGGCATACCGCGTAAATGTTGAACAGTGCCGGCCGGCGTGTGTTGACACCGTCGATGAAACTTTCCAGCATATGCGTGATGTTGGCCTGGGACACCTGTGCAACGAATGCAGTGCGGTGCGCCATGCCGATGATGCTGATCTCCTTGCGATGCTCGTACTTGCCGTGCTGGGCGGCACCATAGGGCGACATGTCGGCCACCTGGCCGATGAAGCCGGAGGTACAGGCCTGGCCACCGGTATTGGAATACACTTGCGTGTCCACGATCAGTATCTTGACCGGTTTGCCCGACATCAGCGCGCGCGACAGGTTCTGGAAACCGATGTCGAACATCGCACCATCGCCACCCATGGCCAGCACTGGCGGGCACAGGTGCCATTCTTCATCGCTGAGTTGCTCCCAGTTGAAACGCGTGAAGAACTCGCCACTGACCTCGGGATCGTAACCGCCTGCGAGTTCCATCTCGGCCTGGCGCACGGTTTTGAAGCCTTCCACCATCGTGCTCATATGGCCTTCGAATATGCCCAGCGCCACCGACGGTGAATCCTGGAACAGGTGCGAGGTCCACGGGAACGGATAGGGGTTGAACGGATAGGTCGATGCCCATACCGAGGTACAACCGGTGGAATTGATGACACCCATTTCGGCACGGCCATTTTTGGCCGGACCTTCCATGTAGCGCCAGCGCAGATCCTTGAGCTTCTCCAGCATCTGCGACACGCGCTTCAACCATTGCGGGTCAATGGGCTGGCCGGGATGTTTCTTCATGATGCTTTCCGACAGGTTGGCCAGCGTCAGGTCGCGCCCGCTTTGCGCCTGCACCGCCTGCATCAGCGCCTGCGTGTCAGTAAGATTGACGCTGGAACTGAGCTTGAGACGCACATGGTTCTCCAGGTCGGCAATCAGCTGGTCCAGCTTGGCCAGGAATTTTTTCACGCGCGGCTGCATCAGCGCGGTGACCGTGCTGGTAAACAGATGGATGGAGCCCTTCTCGCCACAGCCCAGGCAGGCACCGTCGCCGCTGACCATGGACATATAGTTGTGCTTGTCCAGCAGCAGCGTCTCCAGCGCGCCGACCTTTTCATCCATGTCGTCGATACGGCTGAATTGCGGCGGTGTAGTCGGCAGGTCGAGCCAGAAATTCCAGTCGGAACGCATCGTTTCAATGCTCTCCCTGGTTTGCGTGACCATGGTCAGCGCATCGTCGTCGCATACTTCCACGCACAGTGCACAGCCTTTGCAGGTATAGGGATTGACGGTGATGGAGAACAGGCCACCCGCGCCTTTTGTCTTCTTCTCTTTCTGCGTCCAGTAGGGTTTGGTGGTGGCAAACTTGAAACTGCCAATCGCTTCACGCAACAGATTCAGTTCGGCTTCCAGTTTGGTGCGGTCTTCGCCCTGCGTGGGATCGGCAGCAAACGCCTCGGTAATGGCGTTGGCCAGCAAGGCACGCACGTCGAGACCGTCCTTGTCCAGCGCACCGCGCAGTTTCTTGTCGATGGTGCGGCTGAACTTGCGCAGGAAGCGCGTCGGGCGTCCGCCGATTTCTATCTTCTGGATGGCAGTGTTAAGCACGTCGGACGTGGTGGAAACCAGGCCGGGGATCGCGCTGTCGGGACAGACTGTGAAGCAATCGCCGCAAGCGGTGCAATTCTCGGCTTTCCATTCCGGATGCTCGAAGCGCACGCCGGTCATGTCGCGATATACGCCGGTCACGGCGGGAATAATTGACAGACCCATGAACGGATCGACCAGATTGTCCGAACCCTGGCCCTTCATGTAGAAACTGCCGGTCTGTTCCCAAAAACGATGCACATCGGAAATGCCGCCATCGCCTTCCGGCAGACGCTTGAGCATCACGGGCAGCGCAGGTGCGGCTTTGCCCACCGCCTTGGCACGCTGACCGACCTTCATCTGTTCCGGCTTGATCTCGAACAACTCTTCATAACCGCGGCGCACCACGCGCAGGTTGTCGTCGACGATGCGCTTGCCCTTGCTGCCGAACTTGTGCTGAAGCTGATTCTCGATCGCGTTGAACAGCGTCTCTTCGCTCAGTCCGGCACGATCCTTGACATCCGACGCATGGAAGAACGCGCCCTGGAAAGCGTTGCCCTGCATACGCAATTGCAGATCGACATTGCTGGATTCCTCGCGCGCGATCTTGAACGCGTCGAGATAGAACACGCGAATCTTGTTGTCGACGATATATTTCTGGATGTGCATCGGGAACGTTTCCCACAGCGCTTCGGCACTGCCCAGGTTGCTCTGGATGATGAACACGCCGCCCTTGCACAGCCCGTCCACCGCATTGGTATGCCCGAACACTTGCGGATCCGGCGACATCACCACGTCGACATGTGTATGCTCGCAATTGATGCGGATCGGTTCCGGCGCGGCCGACAGGTAATAAGTGGTCGGTTGGCCCTTCTTCTCCGAGCCGTATTTCGGATTGGCCTTGATGTCCCAGCCCAGCAGTTCGAACAGCGTCATCGCCAGGTTCTTGCCGGTGGTCACCATGCCCCAGCCGCCGATGGAATGCATGCGCACGGCGATCGCATTCTTGGGCAGCAGGTTGGGATTCACGGAACCGCGCAGTGCCATTTCCTGGATACGCGGATAGAGTTCTTTCAATTTCTGCTGGTGGATTTCCTGTTTCGGCGTGGCCGACTCGTCGCGCAAAAAGTCCACTGACAGGTAATAGAACTTGCGATGCGCAGCGCCCGGCAGCATGTTCTCGACGGCTGCGATCAGGCCTTCGGGCTGCAGGTCGCGCGAACCCAGGCCGTAGCAGCCGGAATACAGCGCCGGCATATCTTTCGCGCTTTCATAGGCCGCATATTCCGGATAGGACTTGTCGCGCGCATTCTCCACACATTTGGAAATCGTGGCACGTACTTCACGCATCAGCGGCAGGT
>JBNLBY010000081.1:0-10188 GCA_050303535.1 Sideroxydans sp.
GATGGTCTATTCCGCATCGATTGCAACAGCCGAGGCCTCCAGTTATTCCCACTTTCAGCCAGCCTATTATCTGGTGCGTCATGGCATCTTCATTCTCACAGGCTGTGTGGCCGGCCTGTTTGTATTCCAGATACCGACGCAGGTGTGGCAGAAGTACGCGCCCTATTTGTTCCTGATCGGTGTGGTCTTGCTGATATTGGTGCTGGTTCCCGGTTTTGGCAAGGCGGTCAATGGCAGCCGCCGCTGGATACCCTTGTTCGTCGTTAATCTGCAACCGTCTGAGCTGATGAAACTGTTTGCAGTGCTGTATGCCGCCGATTACGCCGTGCGTAAGGGCGCTGTGAAAGATCACTTGCTGCAACCTTTTCTGCCGATGTTCGGGGTAATGGCCCTGGTTGGCGCATTGCTGCTGCTGGAGCCTGACATGGGTGCATTCGGGGTGATTTGCCTGATTGCGATGGGCACACTGTGGCTGGGCGGTTTCAATCTGAAGATATTTGGCGGGCTGATGTTGCTGCTGCCGCTGGCGTTCGCCGCGCTGATTTTTTCTTCCGACTATCGTATGCAGCGCGTCGTCGGTTTCATGGATCCCTGGTCCGATCCCTTTGGCAAAGGTTATCAACTCAGTCATGCACTGATCGCCTTCGGCCGCGGTGAATGGCTGGGCGTTGGTCTCGGTGGCAGTGTGGAAAAACTGTTTTACCTGCCGGAAGCGCATACCGACTTTCTACTTGCAGTGATCGCGGAAGAACTGGGCCTGTTCGGCGTGAGCACAGTCATCTTGCTCTTCGGCTGGCTCATCGTGCGTACCTTTGCTATCGGCCGCCAGGCCGCGATGTCGGAACGCCTGTTTGCCGCACTGGTGGCGCAGGGTATCGCGGTGTGGCTGGGCGTGCAGGCGCTCATCAACATGGGTGTGAACATGGGTGTGCTGCCGACCAAGGGATTGACACTGCCTTTTCTGAGTTTCGGCGGCAGCGGCCTGGTGGTGAACATGATCGCGATCGCAGTGGTGCTGCGAATTGATTATGAAAATCGACGCGTTGCCCGGGGACTTCCAATATGAGCACACACTTTAACAACGCGTCGATTTCGGTGGAGGCTAACTTGCATAAGCAAGTTAAGCCCCAACGGGGCGGCCGGAACCAAAACAGGCGAGTGGCGAGGGGATTGCCAATATGAACCGCACCATCTTGATCATGGCAGGCGGCACTGGTGGACATCTCTCTCCAGGTCTGGCAGTGGCCGATGCATTGCGTTCGCAAGGCTGGAATGTGGTGTGGCTGGGCGCGCCGAACAGCATGGAAGCGGAACTGGTGCCTAGGCATGGCTATGCGGTGGCTTGGGTGAATTTCACCGGCGTGCGCGGCAAGGGACTGATGCGTTTGCTGACGTTGCCCTTCACCTTGTTGCGTGCACTGGGACAAAGCGCGGTCGCGATTTTTCGCCACCGTCCCGATGTGGTGCTGGGTATGGGTGGTTACATCACGATGCCGGGCGGATTGATGGCTGCATTTTTGCGTCGTCCGTTGGTCATCCACGAACAGAATTCCATCGCAGGCATGAGCAATAAGGTGCTGGCAAAAATGGCCGCACGTGTGTTGAGCGGTTTTCCCGTCGTGCTGAAACATGCCGAATGGTGTGGCAATCCGGTGCGTGCCGATATCGCTGCACTGACCGAGCCGCAAGAGCGCTACGCGGCACGCACCGGAAAGCTGAATATGCTGGTAGTGGGCGGCAGTCTGGGGGCGCAGGCGCTCAACGAGGCCTTGCCCGAAGCACTGGCCAGGTTGGATGAGCAGGAACGTCCAAACGTCTTGCATCAAACCGGCAAGAAACATTTAGAGAGTGTGCAGAAGTTGTACGCGCAAGCAGGGGTAAAGGCTGATATTCGTCCTTTCCTCGACGATATGGCGAACCAGTATGCGAACGCAGATGTGATGATTTGCCGTGCAGGCGCGTTGACGATCGCGGAGTTGGCGGCGGCAGGGGTGGCGAGCGTGCTGATTCCGCTGCCGATCGCTGTGGATGATCACCAGACACATAATGCACGATTTTTGAGCGAGCACGGTGCGGCAGTGTTGTTGCCGCAAAAAGAATTGAACGCGGAAAAACTGGCGCAATTGTTGCGCGGATTCAGCCGGGAAAAATTACTGGCGATGGCGCAGGCTGCACGCAAGCTGGCAAAACCGGATGCGACTGCGCAAGTAGCAAATGTCTGCATGGAGTTGGCGGAAGCATGAAACACAAGATCAAGCACATTCATTTCGTTGGCATTGGGGGTTCCGGCATGAACGGCATCGCCGAGGTGCTGCTTAACCTGGGTTTCATGGTGAGCGGATCCGATCTGGCTGACAACGCGGTCACACAGCGCCTGAAATCATTGGGCGCAACGGTATATCAGGGCCACAACAAGAAACATTTGCGCGATGCCGATGCGGTTGTGACCTCGACAGCGGTGAAGGAGGACAACCCGGAAGTTGTAGCGGCCCGCGAACAACGCATTCCTGTTGTGCCGCGCGCGGTGATGCTGGCTGAGCTGATGCGATTGCGCCAGGGCATTGCGGTGGCGGGAACGCACGGCAAGACCACGACCACTTCGCTGGCCGCCAGCATACTGGCGAAGGGCGGCTACGATCCCACATTTGTCATCGGTGGCCGTCTCAACAGCAGCGGGGCGAATGCCCGGCTGGGAACGGGTGAATTCATTGTGGCCGAAGCAGATGAATCCGATGCGTCATTCCTGCATCTCACACCGATTCTTGCTGTGGTCACCAATATTGACGCCGATCATATGGAAACTTACGGCCACGACTTCAATAAACTGAAACAGGCTTTTGTGGATTTTGTGGAGCGCTTGCCGTTTTATGGACGGGCCATGATGTGCATAGATGATGCCAATGTGCGCGAAATATTGCCGCGTATCAGTAAGCCGATCACTACCTATGGTCAGGGCGAAGATGCCCAGATCCGCGCGGTGAATGTCCGGCATGAAAACGGACAAATGCGCTTTACCGCACAGTGCCGGAGTGATGCATCGCTCGATCTGGATGTCACGCTTAATCTGGCCGGTGAGCACAACGTACTTAATGCGCTGGCTGCAATTGCAGTCGGCCTGGAAATCGGTGTTGCGCCAGACGCCATCGTGACGGCGCTGGCCGAATTCGAAGGCGTGGGGCGTCGCATGCAGCGCTATGGCGAGATTCCACTGGCGTCCGGCGGTTCATTCACCCTGATAGATGACTACGGCCATCACCCGGTCGAAATGAAGGCTACGCTTGCTGCCGTGCGCGGCGCATTCCCCGAGAAGCGCCTGCTGCTTGCCTTTCAGCCGCATCGCTTCACACGCACACGTGATTTATTCGAAGACTTTGTGAAGGTACTGTCCAGCGTAGATGCCCTGGCATTGGGCGATATCTATGCGGCAGGGGAAGCGCCTATCGTTGCTGCCGACGGACGCGCGTTGATGCACGCCTTGCGCGTGGCAGGACAGAGCGAGGTGGTATTTGTTGAACAGATATCCGATATGCCACAGACAATTTTGCAGATGGCACGAGATGGCGATGTGGTGCTGACCATGGGGGCAGGTTCCATCGGTACGGTATCGGGACTGGTAAAACAGTTAGCGCAAAAATGAATATGAGTGAGCCAACACAGTTCAATAGCCCTCTCCCCGGCCCTCTCCCGCAAGCGGGCGAGGGGGATAAGGTTTCGCTACGCGAATGCAACGATGCTGGGTTGCGTGGAGAGATGCTGCACGACGAACCCATGAGTCGTCATGTCAGTTGGCGTGCGGGCGGTGTTGCGCAACGCATGTATTTGCCTGCCGATCTCGCCGACCTGCAGCGCTTTCTGCAACAGGTACCGGCGGACGAGTCTTTGATTGCAGTCGGCCTTGGCAGCAACCTGCTGGTACGCGACGGTGGTTTGCGCGGCACGGTGATACAGATGGTGGGGACATTGGCCGAGTTGCATATGGAAGGTGCATATATCTACGCGCAAGCCGGTGTGCCAGGTGCGAAGTTGGCGCGCTTTGCTGCCAGCAACAATTTATGCGGTGCGGAGTTTTTTGCCGGCATTCCAGGCACCCTAGGGGGCATGCTGGCAATGAATGCCGGCTGTTACGGCAGCGAGACTTGGCAAAAAGTGCAACGTGTACAGGTGTTGACGCGTCGCGGAGAGCTGCTGGAACGGATGCCGCAAGAATATGAGATTGGCTATCGGCATGTAGCACTACACACCGCGAGTGAAGAATTCTTTGTCGGCGCGTGGCTGAAACTGGAAACAGGCGGTGTGGAAAAGGCACGGCAGGAGATCAGGGAATTGATGGAAAAGCGAAGCGCCAGCCAGCCATTGCAGTTGCCGAATGCAGGTTCGGTGTTTCGTAATCCACCGGGTGAATACGCGGCGAAATTGATCGAAAGTTGCGGACTGAAAGGAAAGCGCATCGGCGGCGCACAGGTATCGGAAAAACATGCCAATTTCATCGTCAATGTGGAAGGTGCGACGGCGGCGGATATTGAAAATCTGATAAACGAAGTGAGAGCGACGGTGCAGGAACAGACGGGGGTCGATCTGCATCCTGAAGTCAGAATTATTGGTGAGAAAGAATGAATACGACGACTGGTCAATCCATGATTCATGATCCTCAATCTTTCGGCAAGGTCGCAGTGTTGTTCGGCGGCCGTTCGGCCGAGCGAGAGGTATCACTAAAAAGTGGCAGCGCAGTGCTGGCAGCATTGCAGAAAAGCGGCGTGGATGCGCATGCTTTCGATCCGGCGCAGCGCGATTTGTCCGAACTCAAGAAGGAGAAGTTCGATTGTGCGTTCATTATTCTGCATGGGCGCTACGGTGAGGATGGAACGGTACAGGGTGCGCTGGAACTGATGGATATTCCTTACACGGGCAGCGGCGTGATGGCGTCTGCCATCTCAATGGATAAGTGGCGCACAAAGCTGGTGTGGCAGGCCGCAGGGTTGCCCATCCCCGAATATGAGGTGTTGACCGCGCCCACCGACTGGAGTGCAGTGGCCGACCATCTCGACTTGCCTTTGTTCGTAAAGCCCAACAGCGAAGGAAGCAGTGTCGGCGTAACCAAGGTAAAAACAGTGGAAGCGTTGCCGGCCGCATATGCGGAAGCGGCGAAGCACGACAAGGTGGTGATCGCCGAGAGTTTCATGAGCGGTGGCGAATACACCGCAACAATCCTGAATGGCCGCGCACTGCCGGTGATCAAGATCGAACCTGCCTGCGAATTCTATGACTATGACGCCAAGTATCTGCGTGACGACACGCGTTACCTGTGTCCGTGCGGATTGAGCGAGGAACAGGAAGCGGAAATGCAACACCTGGCGTTGCAGGCATTCCGGTTGATCGGTTGTATGGGCTGGGGCCGTGTGGATTTCCTGCGCGGTGACGACGGCAAGTTTTACCTGCTGGAGATCAATACATTACCCGGCATGACTGATCACAGTCTAGTGCCAATGGCGGCACGGCAGGCAGGCATCAATTTCGAACAACTGGTGTTACAGATTCTGGAGGGGGCACATGTGGGATAACGCACCACTGTTACGCAGCATTGCCAACGCACTGTTCAGCCTCAGCCTGGTGCTGGTGCTGTACGGCGTGGTGCGCTATGTGTTGAGGTTGCCCGTGTTTCCGTTACGCACGGTGGAATTGACTGCTGCACCGCAGCATGTTTCGGTCGAACAACTGGAAAAAGTGGTGCATAGAAAAATCAGCGGGAATTTCTTCAGCGTGGATCTGGAGCAGACACGGCAGGCATTCGAGGAGTTGTCATGGGTTCGCAAGGCAGGCGTGCGGCGCAAGTTTCCGTGGAGTCTGGAGGTCGAAATGGAGGAACAGGTTCCGCTGGCGACCTGGAACGGCAAGGAATTGGTGAATACACATGGCGAAGTGTTTGACGGCATTGTCGATCATCCGTTGCCTGTATTCACCGGACAACCAGATACCTCTGTACAGGTGGCACAGCTGTACGGCGAATTGAATGCGATGCTGCAACCGATTCAGCGTCGAATCGTGCAAATCAGTTTGACGCCGCGCTATGCATGGCAAGTGAAACTGGATAACGGCATCGTGTTGGAATTGGGAAGAGAAGAGATGCAGCAGCGACTGGCACGTTTTGTTGCCGTGTATCCGTACAGTCTGGCAACAATGGCGAGACCAGTAAAGCATGTGGATTTGCGCTATCGCAACGGATTCGCAGTGTATGTACCGGGCGGCAAAGCGTGAAGTGGTGGCAAGGGGACAGCGATGAGCAAAAGCAGAGAGAGTAAAAATTTGATCGTGGGGCTGGATATCGGCACGTCGAAAATCGCGTGCATCGTCTCCGAGATCAGACCGGAAGGCACGCTGGAAGTGATTGGCGCAGGTTTGCATCAGTCTTCGGGTATGAAAAAGGGCATGGTGGTGAATATAGATGCCACTGTGTCTGCGATCCAGCGTGCGCTGGAAGAGGCGGAGTTGATGGCGGATTGCAAGATTCGCGAGGTCTACACCGGCATTGCGGGCAGTCATATCAAAAGTTCCAACGCCAACGGCATGATCAAGATCAAGGATAAGGAAGTGGCACACATCGATGTTGTGCGCGCAGTGGAGACAGCCAGTTCGATCAGCCTGCCGGGAGACCAGCAGATCCTGCACATCCTTGAACAGGAATTCAGCATCGACGGACAGGGCGGTATCAAGAAACCGCAGGGCATGAGCGGCATGCGACTGGAGGTAGAAATTCACATCGTTACCGGTGCGGTGTCTGCAGTGCAGAACATACTGAAGTGCATCCATCGCTGCGGTTTGGAAGTGAACGAGATGATTCTGCAGCCGCTGGCCTCGAGCAAGGCGGTGCTGGGTGAGGACGAGAAAGAGCTGGGTGTATGCCTGGTGGATATCGGCGGTGGCACAACCGATGTGGCGGTGTTTACCAACGGCGCGATTCGCCACACGGCGGTGATTCCGATTGCGGGTGATCAGATTACCAACGATATCGCGATGGCTTTGCGCACGCCCACCAAGGATGCCGAGGACATCAAGATCAAATATGGCTGTGCACTGCGACAGTTGGCCAACGATGCGCCGATTGAAGTACCCGGCGTGGGAGAGCGCAGTGCACGCATGTTGTCGCGACAGACGCTGGCTGAAGTGATCGAGCCACGTGTGGAAGAGCTGTATCTACTGGTGCAGCAAGAGGTGCGCCGCAGTGGTTTCGAAGACCTGCTCTCGTCCGGCGTTGTGCTGACAGGGGGTAGCAGCGCCATGCAGGGCATGGTCGAACTGGGCGAAGAAATATTCCATATGCCGGTACGCATGGGCACCCCGCGCAATATCGGCGGTTTGTCCGAGGTGGTGAAAACCCCACGCTATGCCACTGGCGTGGGCTTGTTGTTGTACGGGTTGGATCAGCACAAGCGCGATGAAGTGGCGCGCGTGAATTCGGGATCGTTCAGCGACGTGCTGGAAAATATGAAGAACTGGTTTCAACGCAATTTCTAGCGTACGTGTACGGGTCGGTTTGTAATTTAGAAAAAGGAGGCAAATCATGTTTGAATTGATGGATACACAGCCGCAAGGCGCAGTGATTAAAGTGGTGGGTGTGGGTGGATGCGGCGGAAACGCTGTCGACCACATGATTGAGCAGGGTGTGCAAGGTGTCGAGTTCATTACCATCAATACCGATGCGCAGGCATTGCGTCGCAGCAAGGCGCGCGTGCAGTTGCAAATAGGTGCGGACCTGACCAAGGGGTTGGGCGCAGGCGCAAGGCCGGAAGTCGGTCAGGCGGCAGCCATGGAGGACCGGGAACGCATCGCCGAAATCATTACTGGGGCAAATATGGTGTTTATCACAGCCGGTATGGGCGGCGGCACGGGTACGGGTGCGGCACCGATCGTGGCTCAGGTGGCCAAGGAGATGGGCATTCTCACTGTGGCGGTAGTCACCAAACCGTTCGTGTTCGAAGGCAAGCGCATGTCGCTGGCACACACCGGAATTGAAGAATTGGGAACGTATGTCGATTCTCTCATCATCGTGCCGAACTCCAAGCTGATGGAAGTGCTGGGCGGCAAGACCACGCTGGCTGAAGCATTTATGGCGGCAAACGGTGTGTTGCAGGGTGCAGTAGCCGGAATTGCCGAGGTGATCAATGTTCCCGGTATGGTGAACGTGGATTTTGCCGATGTGTGTACGCTGATGTCCGAGAATGGTATGGCCATGATGGGTGCTGCAACCTCATCCGGCGAAGGGCGTGCGCAACGGGCGGCCGAGCAGGCCATCGCCAGTCCGTTGCTGGAGGATGTGGATCTGTCCGGCGCACGCGGTGTACTGGTTAATATCACTTCCAGTAGCAACCTGACTTTGCAGGAATTGCATGATGTCATGAACTGTTTTCAGTTTGCCGCGTCTGAAGCAACAGTGATCGTCGGTTCGGTATTCGATGAGAACATGGGCGAAGAACTGCGCGTGACCATTGTTGCGACCGGGCTGGGTACCCCCATGACACGCAAGCAACCGAAACCTGTGTTGGCATTCGAGAAGCAAAAGCGTACCGGAACACACGATGCACCACCGGTGGATTACAACGAACTGGACATGCCGGCAGTGATTCGCACCGGACGTCATCGCGAAGCCGTTGAAGCGATGAAGCAATCCGGGGTTGATCCACTCGACATTCCGTCGTTTTTGCGCAAGCAGGCAGACTAAAAGCGGGATTCAGAATTTGGGGATTTAGTCCCGGCTCCAGACCTGGTTTTGTGGGTATGTTAAACTTCTTATCGGTATTGTCAGGTAATAGAAAATGGTCAAGCAACGTACATTGAAGACAATGGTGCAGGCAACGGGTGTCGGATTGCATACTGGCGAAAAGGTCTATCTGACCTTACGGCCGGCTGCTATCGACAGCGGTATTGTGTTTCGTCGCGTTGATTTACCGGATGCCAAGGATATTCTTGCCGAAGCGCATGCGGTGAACGACACGCGTCTTTCCACTTGTCTGCAAGAAAATGGTGTACGTATTGCCACAGTAGAACATCTGATGTCGGCATTGGCCGGTTTGGGTATCGATAATGTGATTGTCGAACTGACCAGTTCGGAATTGCCCATTATGGACGGTAGTGCGGGCACCTTTATTTTTCTGCTGCAGTCGGCTGGAATCGTTGAGCAGGCAGCAGCCAAGAAATTTATCCGTATCAAAAAAGTTGTGGAAGTGAGAGATGGCGACAAATGGGTGCGTTTCGAACCGTATAACGGATATAAATTGAACTTCACCATTAATTTTGCCCATCCGGTGTTTGCCAACACCAAACAGGATGTGACGGTAGATCTGGGGTCACAGTCCTATATTAAAGAAGTGAGCCGTGCCAGAACTTTTGGCTTCATGCAGGAAGTCGAATACATGCGTTCGCAAGGTCTGGCGCTGGGCGGCAGCCTGGATAACGCCATTGTCATGGATGAATACCGTGTTATTAATCCGGACGGCCTGCGTTTCGAGGATGAATTCGTCAAACACAAGGTGCTGGATGCTATCGGCGACCTGTATCTGCTCGGTCATCCGCTGATCGGTGCTTTCTCCGGCCATAAATCCGGCCATGCCCTGAATAATTCGCTGTGTCGCGCTTTGCTGGCTGACGAAACGGCGTGGGAATTCACTACATTCGAGAAGCAGGAAGAGGCACCCGACTTCCTGCGCTTGCAATTACAGGCTGCTTGATTGAGCCTGCGATGCTTATTCGCTTCGCTCTGCTGATTTCCATACTGCTCATCTCCGTGTCTGCTGTCATGTTTCTGCTTACCCGGGATACGCGATATTCGCGCTTTGCCTTGCAGGTGGCGCGTTTTATTGTCTATGTTTTGCTGGTGTTTGCGTTGCTATATTTGCTGGAGCGCTTCGGGTTGGTGGGTTGGGCCGTGTTCGTATAGCGATGAGCGTTTAACGAGAGGTTGAGCGCAGCCAGCGCTCGAACGCCTTGCTCCCGTTCTTTCCGACCGGGAATTCGACGAAGCTGCCCTTGAATTTCGCGTGTTTGCCAAGATAGTTGATTAGGCGTGTGCCACGCGCGCGTTTATCCACTTCCGGCAATTTTTGCTCATTGAACCGAAGCGGTATCAGGTTCATGGCCAGTACGGTGCCCTCTCTGCTTACTGTGACTTCCAGCAAGGCCGAAACTGCAGTCATTTTT
>JBNLBY010000082.1:0-10127 GCA_050303535.1 Sideroxydans sp.
GGGGGCGGGCAGTAGAATCTTGGCGCTGACATGGTCGGTAAAGGGCTTGGGGACGGGCGTGATAATATAATGCCTACAACAATAACGGGCATGGATAATATTCCGCCCCGATGATGAATACGCAATGCCCGTTTCCCCCCACCCCAACCCTCCCCCGGAGGGAGAGGGAGCAAACGAGTTGCTTCGCAAGCTTTTTGATTACTGCTGGGTTTTGGGAGTAGATGACTATGGTCAGTTTGCAGCCCCCTTTATGCGATTTTGGCTGGAAAGCGCGTCCGTTCGATTTGCCGGGGGTGGATGGCAAGCGCCATACCCTGGAAAATACCCGCGGCAAAAACGGTTTACTGGTGATGTTCATCTGCAATCATTGTCCTTACGTCAAATCCATACGCGATCGTATCATTCGCGATACGCGCGAGTTGCAACAACATGGCATCAACAGCATTGCCATCATGTCCAATGATCCTACGGATTATCCAGAAGATTCATTTGAGAATATGAAGCTGGTCGCACGGCAATATGACTATCCTTTTCCATACGTGTGGGACGAAACGCAGCAGGTCGCCATGGACTATGGTGCAGTATGCACGCCGGATTTCTTCGGTTTTAATGCTGACCTTGAACTTCAATATCGTGGCCGCCTGGACGCATCGCGCAAAGAGGCCGTGGCAGATGCACCGCGTGACTTGTTCAAAGCCATGGTGCAGGTGGCGCAAACAGGGCAAGGGCCGCGTGAACAGATCGCCAGCATGGGTTGCTCGATCAAATGGAAGGGTGAAGCGTGAAAATACTTATTCTGGGTGCGGGGCAGGTCGGTTCGACGGTGGCGGAAAATCTGGTTGGCGAATCGAACGATATTACGGTAGTCGATACGGATGCCGAAAAACTGCATCAACTGCAGGACAGGCTGGACTTGCGCACGCTGACCGGTAATGCAGCCCATCCTTCCATGCTGGAACAGGCGGGGATTGCAGACACCGACATGTTGCTGGCGGTGACGCAAAGCGATGAGGTTAATCTGGTCGCGTGCAAGCTGGCGGCAAGTCTTTACAACACACCAACACGCATTGCCCGCATTCGTACCACTGATTACCTCAGTCGCGAAACTGTCTTCAGCAAGGAAAATTTTTGCGTCAATTTTTCGATTTGCCCGGAGCAAATCCTGACCGACTACATCAGCAAACTCATCGAATTTCCGGAAGCTTTGCAGGTGCTGGAGTTTGCTGAGGGGAAAGTTTCACTGGTGGCGGTACGCGCGATCGAAGGCGGACCGCTGGTGGGCAAGCCGCTGAATTTCCTGCGTACGCATATGCCCCAGATCGAGACGCGCGTTGCAGCGATTTTTCGCCGGGATCGGGCGATCATTCCCGAGGGCGATACCGTTGTTCAGGCTGGCGATGAGGTATTTTTCATAGCGGCGACTGACAATATCCGGCATGTGCTGAAAGAGATGCGGCGCATGGATAAACCGATCAAGCGTGTGATGATTGTCGGCGGCGGCAATATCGGGCGGCGCCTGTCGAAAGCGCTGGAAAACGACTATCAGGTCAAACTCATCGAATTCAACAAAAAATCCTGTCAGAAACTGGCCAGCGAATTGTCCAAGACGCTGGTGTTGAACGGGGACGGAACCGACGAAAAACTCATGCAGCAGGAGAATGTGGGTGAGGTCGATGTGTTTTGTGCGCTGACCAACGACGATGAAAACAACATCATGTCTGCGTTGCTGGCCAAACAGGGCGGAGCGAACAAGGTGCTGGCACTGATCAATCGCAGTGCTTATGTCGATCTGGTTCAGGGCGGCAAGATCGACATTGCCCTGTCTCCGGCTCAGGTCACCATCGGATCATTGCTTGCCTATGTACGCCAGGGTGACGTAGCGGCTGTACATTCCTTGCGCCGCGGTGCGGCGGAATCGCTGGAGCTGGTGGCACACGGCGACCGTGAATCATCGCGTGTTGTCGGACGCAAAATCGGCGACATCGATTTACCCAAGGGTGCGACCATCGGCGCCCTGGTGCGTGGAGAAAAAGTCATTATGGGGCACCACGATCAGGTGATCGAAGCGGGAGATCATGTGATCGTCTTCGTCGTCGACAAGCGGATGGTGAAGAAGGTTGAAAACCTGTTCCAGGTCAGTCTCGGGTTCTTCTGATGCATCGACTGTTTACTGTTTTTCATGCGCTGGGATCAATGCTGATCGTTTTCAGTTTTGCCTATCTGCTGCCGGCATTGACTGCGCTGATCTATGGTAATTACACCATGCTATGGGATTTTCTGTTGACCATGCTGTGGACATTCTGTGCCGGCGTATTGATGTGGCTTGCAACACGAAGTTTCAAGGGAGAGTTGTCGATTCGCCACGGCTACCTGCTGGTGGTGACGATGTGGACGACGATGCCCGCCTTCGGCACGATCCCCTTGCTGATGATGATTCCGGATTTGTCGTTTACCGATGCGTATTTCGAGACCATGTCCGGCATGACGACCACCGGGGCGACCATATTGACCGGCCTGGATAACCTGCCGCCTGCGATCAACGTCTGGCGGCATGAGTTGCAATGGATAGGCGGTCTGGGGGTCATCGTGCTGGCGGTGGCAGTGTTGCCGCTACTTGGTATCGGTGGCCGTCAGCTGTTCAAGGCAGAAACACCGGGGCCAATGAAGGATAAAGCACTGACGCCGCGTATCGCCGATACCGCCCGAACCTTATGGATCATCTATGTATCCATCACGCTCATATGTATTGTTGCGCTGAAATGGGCGGGCATGAACTGGTTGGATGCAGTGTGCCATTCTTTTTCTGCCATGGGGCTGGGTGGTTTTTCCACTCACGATTCAAGCATTGGCCATTTTGATTCGCCGCTGATCGAATTTGTGCTGATGCTGTTCATGCTGTTTGCCGTGATCAATTTTGCAACGCATTTTCTTGCATGGCGTGCCAAATCCCTGAAGGTGTATTTGCGCGATGCAGAGGCGGTGGGTGCTGCAGTTTTGATCCTGGTGAGCTGTCTTGGTGTTGCCCTGTTCCTGTGGTGGCAGGATGTCTATTCCGATTTCTGGACGGCTTTGCGCTATGCCAGTTTCAACCTGATCTCCATTGCTACCGACACCGGCTACTCCAGCGCGGATTATGGGCAATGGCCGATTTTCGCACCGATATTGATGCTTTTTCTTGGCTGTATTTGTGCCAGTTCAGGCTCTACCGGCGGTGGCATCAAGATGATTCGCACATTGGTTCTGTTCAAACAGGCCGGACGTGAATTTCTTATGTTGTTACATCCGTCTGTGGTCAATCCGATGAAAATCGGTGGGCATGTCGTGCCCAATAACATTGTGTTTGCGGTACTGGGATTCATTTTTCTGTATTTCATGACTGTTGCCACGCTGAGTTTTATTTTTTTGATCAGCGGCATGGATTTTCTTTCCGGATTCACGGCGGCATTGGCATCCGTCAATAACATCGGCCCCGGGTTGGGCTCGGTCGGTCCATCCGGCAACTATCGGGGACTGACCGATTTTCAGGCCTGGATTTTTACTTTTGGAATGCTGGTTGGACGGTTGGAGATTTTCACTGTTCTGATCCTGTTCACCCCGGCTTTCTGGCGGCGTTAAGGTGCTAAAACATTGAACTCTGAGGAAGAAATGCTGTAGCATCGCGGGTGGGGAAGTGTTTGTGCGCAAGCACGAACGTCGATCAATCAGGGGAAAGGTGACAAAGTGGCAGAAGGTCTGACTGGTATCCGTGTGGTACTTATAGACGACAGTAATACCATACGTCGAAGCGGTGAGATATTCCTGTCACAGGCCGGATGCAAGGTCATTTTGGCTGAGGATGGTTTCGACGGCCTCTCCAAAGTGGTCGACAACAAACCCGATATCATTTTCATCGATGTCATGATGCCGCGCCTGGATGGTTATCAGACCTGCGCACTTATCAAAAATCACGCAGAATTCAAAAATACGCCGGTCGTCATGTTGACCAGCAAGGACAGCTTGTTCGACCGCGCACGCGGCAAGCTGGTCGGTGCCGACCAGTATTTGACCAAGCCTTTCAGCAAAAAAAGTTTGATCGAAGCAGTTACGATGCATACAGCAAAACACTCATGAGGAATGAATTATGGCAATTAATAAAGTGTTGGTCGTAGATGATTCCGCTACTGAGCGTCACGTATTGGGCAGCATTCTGGACAAGAAAAATTTTCAGGTGATATACGCTGAAGATGGAGAAACAGCAGTAGAAAAGTCCAAATCCGAATCGCCCGATCTTATCCTGATGGATGTGGTGATGCCGGGGCTGAACGGTTTTCAGGCAACGAAAATAATTTCACGTGATCCGGCGACGCAACATATCCCGATCATTATCTGCACCACCAAAGGTCAGGAAACCGACAAGATATGGGGTTTGCGCCAGGGGGCGAAGGATTACATCACGAAGCCGATCAATACAGAAGAATTGCTCGGCAAGATTGCGGCATTGGGCTAGGCGCCGCACGATATGTCCAAACGTTTCAACCTGCGCGAATTCCAGCAAGGTGTACTGGATCGTTTGCAGGCCCAGGCGGCAGGCAAGATCAAACACGCATCTACACTGGGCGTCCAGGTGGGAGACGAGCTCTGGCTGGTTGAAATGTCGGATATCAGCGAAGTTCTTTCTGTGCCGCCATTGACCCGGGTGCCATTGACCAAACCCTGGTATTGCGGTGTGGCCAATGTGCGCGGCAACCTTTACAGCATTGTCGATCTTGGGCTGTTTAATGGGGGCGCAGCGATCCCGCTGGAAGGACAAAGCCGGGTTCTGCTGGTTGGACAGAAATTTGCCTTCAATGCAGGGTTGCTGGTATCGCGGGTACTGGGGTTGCGCAATGCGATGGATTGGCAATCCAGCGAACAGGGCGGAGAGATTCGCTTCCGGGATGACGAGGGACAAGTGTGGCATAAACTGGAAATGACACAATTGCTGAATAAACCGGATTTTTTACAGATCGGGGCGTGAATGCGCTTAAGAGGAGAAAATAATGGCTTTTAGGTTACCGTTCAGCTTTCAGAAAAGGCCGCAGCAGCGGTTTATCAAAAGGGGCGATCCAAGTGCGATAAAGATCGTAACAATCCGCATTCCATGGTTCAGCAAACAATCCTTCGACAGGCAATTGCGGATACTCGGTTTTCTGCTTCTGTTGTCTCTGTCGGTCGCGGCAACTTTTACCTATATTGACACACGCGACAACAATTACGGTTCGCAATATGTCGCCCAATCTTCCAAACTTCTGATGTTGTCACAGCGCCTGGCTAAAGATGCTGCAGCCAGTTTTTCCGGCGTTTCGTCGGCATTTGAAGGATTGGAAAAAACACGTGCAGATTTTTCAGGCATTCTGGAGGCCCTGGACAAGGGCAACGACAATTTCCCTGCTACTGAAGGTGAAGCGCGCGAATCATTGAATGCCCTGCTGGCATTCTGGAAGCTTTTAGGAGATTCGCTGGACGAACTGGAGAAAGGCCGTCCACTGCTTGTTACTTTGGAGCGCGGTTCGGCAGGCCAGCGTGAAATGTTGAATCTGTCCAATCAGGTTGTCGAACGAGCTACACCGGCTTATGCGAAAAGAGCCGACCGCTTGAATCGTCTGCTTGAACAAATCACCAGTTCGGTACAAATGGTGCTGACTACGGCTTCAACAGAAGACCTGCCTAGTCTGGAACCGAAGATACAGGAAGCGCAGTATTTGCTCGAAAAATTGCCGCAGAACGATGCAACAGTGAAGCTGCTCAAGACGGATTTCGAAGGATACCAGTCGGTTGTGGGCTTTATTATTGCCAACGCGGACAATGTGATGAGTTCGCGTGAAGCTGGAAAGAAAATCCTGGATGAAAGCGACAGGTTGCTTGCGGCATCGCAAACGCTGGTGAATAGCTATCAAACTTCACTGTCCGGTCGTTATACCGGTTTTGTGGTGCTTATTTCCGGCGGGTTTCTGATTTTGATCTTGCTGTTTCTTTCGAAAATATATCTGGATGAATCGAAACGCCGGGAACGTGAAGCAGGGCAGGCCAACCGCAGGAACCAGCAAGCCATTTTACGTTTGATGAACGAATTATCGGACTTGGCAGAAGGCGACCTGACCATTCGCGCGACGGTGTCGGAAGATATCACGGGCGCGATTGCGGACTCGGTCAACTACACCACGGATGAGTTGCGCAAACTTGTTTCACGAGTGATAGAAACATCACAGGAAGTGGAACACGCAACCGGGGAAGCCGGTACAGTAACCAAGGAGTTGTTGAGCGCGATGGAGAAACAGGCGGTCGAGATTCGAGATGCGGGTGAAGCGGTCGAATTGATGACAAAATCCATTCAGGAAGTCGACAGCAGTGCCGCACAATCTGCCGATGTGGCGCAACGAACACTGGAAGTAACCGAGCAGGGTACGCGTGCGGTGCAGAATTCGGTAGCCAGTATGGATGACATTCGCGAACAGATTCAGGAAACCGCAAAACGCATCAAGCGACTGGGCGAAAGTTCGCAGGAAATCGGTGAAATCGTGGACCTGATTTCGGATATTACCGAACAAACCAACGTGCTGGCGCTGAACGCGGCAATTCAGGCGGCTTCTGCAGGGGAGGCGGGGCGTGGCTTTGCAGTGGTTGCAGAAGAAGTTCAGCGCCTCGCGGAACGTTCCGGCGAAGCAACCAAACAGATCGGTATACTGGTAAAAACAATTCAAAGCGATACGCAGGATGCCGTGTCCGCGATGGAAAAAAGTACGCAGGGTGTGGTCGAAGGCGCTCAGCTTTCCAGCGCGACAGGTCAGGCATTGCAGGAAATTGAGAAGGCAACGCGCGAATTGACCGATCTGGTGAACAGTATTTCGGTGTCTACCCAGGTGCAGACCGATATGGCGAGTGAAGTGGCAGAGGTGATGAACGAAATTCTGAAGATCACCGAACAAACATCGCAGAGTACTCAGGCTACCAATACATCGGTTGCCCAACTGGAAAGTCTGGCTTCCGAACTAAACAGCTCGGTTTCGGGCTTCAAGCTGTAAAGGGCGAACGTGCAGGCGCAATTCAATCCATTGCCATTGTTATCAGTTAAACCGGGACTGGACAGTTCACTGGCGAACATCAGCCGCGAACTGGAAAACTTTTTTTCGACTTCCGACAAGCGATCATTGAATACCGCGCTGGATGAATTACACCGCATAGGGGGTGTACTGCGCATGCTGACATTGACCGGTCTGACTGTATTTTGCTCGGAACTGGAAAAACTCCTGCGTGAACTTGAACCTGCCCAGGAAGTAGGCACTCTACAGCGCGAGGCCATTCGCCGTGCCTTGTTTGGCCTGACCCATTATCTGGACGCATTGGCTGATGGCGCAAGCAACGCCACTTTGCGCCTTTTCCATGAATATCAGGAATTGCTCCAGGCGCGCGGACTGGAAATGGCTTTTGAAATGGATCTGTTCTTTCCATCATTACGGGTGGAATTGCCGGAAGCCCTGCTGCAATCTCCACAGGAAAGCGATTCCTCGGCGCGTATCAAGGCCGCGCGCCGCCAATATCAGCGCTCATTGTTGAAATGGTTGCGGGAGGATGGAAAAACCGAAGCCCTGCGTGAAATGATGGCGGCAGTGCGCACTGTGGTGACCTGTGTGCCGCAGAACCAGAGTCGCGCGTATTGGTGGGTGGCATTTGGCCTGCTGGAATGCATGTTTCATGACGGTATCCCACCGGAAGTGAATTTCAGAAAGTCGCTCAGCCGTATCGACATCAAGATGAAGTCGCTGACGGAAGGAAATCCCTTCGACGAAGAGGCATCAATCAGCGAAACGCTGTATTACATTGCGCGCAGCCATACTGTGAGCGACACGGTCGAACAGATCAAAAAAGTTTATGAACTGGACAGTTATCTTCCGGAAGATCAGCCCAATCCGCCGAGCGAGACGGCAGCCCTTCTCGATAACATGCGGGCGCAACTCCATACGGCCGAGCAGTCCTGGGAGCATTGCATAGCTGAAGAACCGGAAGCATGCGCAAAATTTGTTGATGATCTGGAAAAACTGCACGGTCTGTCCGAACAGCTTGACCGTAACACGCTCCAGTATTTGAGCAAACAGATTCATTCTGCCGCACAGGAAATAGAAAATCCGGAAATGGCGCAAAGTATTTCCATGGATATGGCGATGGCAATGCTGTTGCTCCACAGTGGTATGGAGCACTACCAGCATCTGGGCAGCGGCTTCCAGGAGCAATCACGTATTCTGATTTCGCGCTTGCAGGCTGGTCTTAAACGCATCCCCGAGGATGAAAACAAACTGGCCCATCTGGTCTCCCTGTATTGCGAGATGGAACAGCATGAAGTAATGATGCCGCTGGCGAACGAAATGCAGAACAACCTGCTGCATATCGAACAGAACCTGAATGCGTTCTTCAACAATGCTGCAAAACGCGCCGAATTGTCCCAGGTCGGCCGGTTGCTGAATCAGGTACAGGGCGGTTTGCATATTCTCTCGCTGGATACCGCGGTGCAGTTGATGGGCATGCTGCGCCAGGTCACAGAACGATACGTAAAGGGAGGAACGCCATCTTCGACTGAAATGCGTACTGTAGCATCAGCCATCAGTGCGCTGGGAGATTACGTACATGGACTGGTGCTTGGCCAGAAACCCGATTCGGAGGCAATCAGTAAAGTATTGCAGGAAATTACCGATATGCGTGCCGATGCAGGCCATGAAGAACTTCCAATGGAAGAGGAAGTATCGCCGGCAGTCGTTTCGATCCGCACCGGCAGCGAAGATCAGGAGTTGCTGGAAGTCTTCCTGGAAGAAGCGCGCGAAGTCATGGAGACATTGCGCAGCAACCTGGAGATCAGCCGCCTGCATATGGACAGCCGCGAGCCGCTTGTGACCATGCGGCGCGGATTTCATACGCTTAAGGGCAGTGGCCGCATGGTCGGACTTACCGAGCTGGGCGAAGTTGCCTGGGCTGTGGAACGTGCCATGAACAAATGGCTGCAGGAAAATAAACCCGCAACCCCCGAATTACTGGACATGATTGGCGATGCCGAAGTACTGTTTCAGCACTGGGTGGACATGCTGCGCAGTGGCAGCACCACGGCCACCATCGATACTTCGTATCTGCTTACCGTGGCGGATTGCATAGAAAACGGCAAGGAAATTCCGCAACCCGAAATCAAGCAGCATGTTCCTGAGCCTGAACAGGAGACCAAAACGCCAGAACTTGAAACGCCGGAACCAGAAATACCAGAACCTGAAATGCCGGAACTTGACGCGCTGAAGCTTGAAGCGCCAGAGCTTGAACCACTAAAACTTGAAACACCAGAACCTGAAATGCCGGAGCTTGGCGCGTTGGAGTTTGAAGCGCCAGAACCTGAAACTACAAAAGCTGAAATAGCAGAGGCTGAAAAAGACAAAAACGAAGAAAACGTTGATATCGGTTCAGTCAGCCTTTCACTGGTGTTGTTTGATATCGCTACTGAAGAAGCGGCGGGTCACGTCAGGGCATTGTACGATCAACTGGCAGCGCTGCACGAGAGCGAAACGCATACCGTATCCTATGACTTCATGCGTGCTGCGCATACCCTGGCGGGCGTCAATCGCACCATGGGTTTTGTGCAGATTGCCGAACTTGCCTATGCGCTGGAATTATTCCTGGAAGAGCGTATCGATAAGCCGCAAATGCTGAGCGAACAGCAATTGGCGCTTGTTGACCAGGTGGTTCAGCGTCTGGACGAAATGTGCACCATGGTGCGCGAACACCGGCAGGAGCCTCAGGTGCAGACGGAATTAATTGCCCAATTGCAGGCGAACAGAACAAAAGCGTCAAAAGGAAAAAAATCATCCAAAGCTGAAACGCCTTCCAGCGATATCCTGGCGCCCGAAGACCTGACAATTCCTACGCTGGATTTCGAAATTCCGGCAGACACAGAAAAAAAAATTTCTGAGTCAGCCCCAGCCAAAGAAATCGAGCTGAATTTTACGCTACCGGAAACAACGACGCCCGGTTCGGGCAAAACAGAGCAAACTGAATCTGCGGCAGAAACGTCTGGAACACCAGATCTCGACCTTCTTGATGCAACCATCATTTCTACTGCAACGGAAGCGACAGAACCA
>JBNLBY010000083.1:0-10058 GCA_050303535.1 Sideroxydans sp.
AGCTCAGCCATTTCCGTCCGCATGTTTCGGCAGAGGCGATGCCATTGAACGGGCCCGAGATGGTGACCAGCCGCAGTTCGGGTTGCCGGCCGGGTGGCGCCACGGGCAGGCTGGTGAGCGAGCGGCGGGCAATGAGTGCGCCCTGGCTGTGGCCGATCACGACGATTTGCGGCGTGCGGGTTTGTTCGGCGAGGCGGTTGACTGCATTGCGCAGTGCGGTGGCGCTTTTGTCGAGCGCGTCGCGGTCATCATAGGTAAAGCAGGCAGTCTGTTGTCCCTGGAATGCAAGCACTTGCGCCAGACCGCGGAATTCACCGGATGAGCCAAAGCAGCCATGTGTCAGCACGTTGACCGGCTGACTGGAATTCAGGCGCAGGGTGCGGTCCGGATTGTCCGTGCATGGCCCCAGGCCGGGAATGTTCAGGCTGACGTCGGCAGGAGGAAGGTTGCCTTGTTCCATGTGATAGTAGGCCGGATCAGGTTTCACTGATGTGGCGCAACCACCCAACATGAAAAGGAATGAAACCAGACAGGCCAGGGGAAAAATCAGGGACAGGTTGTGATTTTTCGTTGGTCTTTTCATTACTTTACTCCCACCCCCAACCACGCATCCGAAGTCAGTTCGGTCGGCAGCGAGCGCAATCTTTCTTTCAAGTAATCGAGCGCGAGGATTTCCTTTTCGCACCACATGGCTTCGCCCATGGATTTTTTCATCATTTGTATCGGGGCGCTACCTTTGACCATGAAATCCAAGAATTCGGGAATGCTGGTGACGGGGAAGGGTTTCGTTACCCGGCGAATCTCGATGTTACGGAATCCTGCTTCCTGCATTTCCTGTCTGAAGACGTCTGGATCTTCCAGTGTGGTGACGGAGCGCTGCGGTTGCGGCAGATCGGGATTGATGGCGCGCAGTGCACCGAACATGGTCATCATTGCAGGCGATTGATCCACCGGTGCCCAACTGGTGATGACGGCGCTGCCGCCCGGTTTGAGTGTGCGGAATATTTCGGCAAAGCCTTGCTTGCGGTCGGGGAAGAACATGAGGCCGAATAGCGAGAACGCTGTGTCGAATGTTTCGTCAGCGTAGGGCAGCGATTGTGCGTCGCCGCAGTGCAGTTCGATGTGGTCATATCCCGCTTGTTCTATTTTTTTCCTGAAGACGGCGAGCATGGATTCGGAGAAGTCGATGCCGTGCACTTTGTCTGCAAAGTGTGCAAGCTTGAGCGCCAGCGTGCCCGGCCCGCAAGCCACATCCAGTACGGTTGCGCCGGGCTTGAGATTCGCAGCGGCGATGGCTTCTTCGGCGAACAGCTCGAATACGAGCATGGTGGTTTCAGCATAGCCGTCGGCAACGAGGTTCCAGGGTTCGTTGGCGGATAGGGGGTTGGCGTTTTGTGTCATGTGAAGATCCTTTGAAGGAGCTTAATTCTACGCTAACGCCGGGATTTGTATGCGGGCAGGATGGATACTTATTCAGCCTGATAATCCCCCGGTTTTATCCATTTGGATTTCTACAGAGAGTAGCGTTCAGGCTGTGCGACTATTTTGTTTTGTCGAGGTTCTGAATGAACAAGTCGATGACTTTCTGCTGTTCGGGCGTGCGTTTGGCAAAGCGGAAACCGGCACGGTGGGCAAGTTTTCCGTTGGATAGCATCACCGTGGAGATGTGGCGCAAAACGATATCTGCAATCACGGCACCTCCGTTCGGGACGACGATGCGGCAGCTTTTCAGTATTGCGCCTTTTTCGAGATTGATGTCGGGATCATAGATCAGGCACCCCAGTCCGTCATGGCTGACATCGGTAACATGCGATTCGAATGGAATGACGCCAGCCTCATCTGCAATACAGCGCAGCGCAAGGCTGGCAGGAATGGGCAGGCGCGAATGTTCGCGCTGGTTATGCAACAGGAGCACTTTGGGTATATCAAACTGGATGGCAGGTTCGCCGCCGGGCAGGGTTTCTTTTTCTTCAGGATTGGAGCCGCTAAAAGTAAAGTGCAGGTTTTGCGGGTCGGTGGCGGTGAATTCCGTCGATGGCTCGGCCAGCAGCCTGGCGTTGAGTGATTTGTTCGAGGAGTAGGCAATGTAGAAGTGGTTGCTTTCCAGGTTTATCGAAAGGATATGGGAAGGAAAATAATGGCGGTCTTTTCCGATTTCAGCCGTGACTTTGCAGTGTTCCTGTGCCAGCACTTGCAGGATGCGACAGATTTCGATGTGGGATCGAAACAGGATGTTTTCAGGGCGCGACATTTTCCTTGAGTCTTGTGAGTTGCTGCATGATGCGCTTATTGCAATACGGCAGGGGTGTATGCGATCATTCCGGCCATGGTCATGCTGCTATGGTACAGCTTGCGGTCCGGGGGAAAAACCCCCGGTATTACACGACAATTCTAGCCGTCGGCAGGTCCCGGCAGATCTTCGTAGAAAAGCGCCAGTGCCTCTTGCAGGCTCGCGATCGCTTCCTGTTCGGTCGCGCCGCGGCACTCCAGGTCGAGGTCGGAGCACTTCGCGATGAAAACGCCGTCTTCCTTGACGACGACGTAGTTCATGCGTTGTTTGTTCTTTCTGGTATTCATGCTGGTGGGTGCGTTGCTGTTTTTTTGATAGTCAATACCAGTATACCGTACCGGTCAGTATCCTGCGCACGTGTTCAGGATCAGCGCGACCAGGAACAGGGTGATGAATACGAAGGCAACAATGCCTTCCACCGTCGTGATGCGAAAGTATCTCCAGTCCGCTTTCAGTTCTTCAAATTCGGCGGCGAAGTTCTGGTACGGCAGCTTCTCTTCCATTCTGGTGAGTTGTATGAGCTTGGCGCGGTACAGGGCGGCAAATGACAGTGTATTTGCAAGCCAGAGCACGCAAATGGCAATGGCACCCACACTGATGAGTTCGAAGAGATGGGTGCCGATGCCTTTAAGTGGACCGTCTTTGCCGCCCAAGGCCACAAATGCCAGCAGGGCGGACAGCACCGATAGATAGAATGCCCTGGCGGTCTCGTGCCTGGAACCGATGTGTGCCAGGTCTTCCATGTAGGCTTTGTATTGCTCTATCCTCAGATTCTGCATCGACGTTTCTTCAGCCATTGCCCGGTCCTCAGGTTTAAATGGTGTGTTTCAAAATGGAATGCAAAATGTACCGGAGTGGAAGGGTTTTGACCATCCTGTTATTCCGCTCCGGGGGCGTATCCGATTGACTTCAGTTCTTCGGCAATTTTTTCCGACAGGCGCATGTGGCCTGCGGCATTGGGGTGTATGGGGTCGCCTTTCAGTTGCGGATCGGAAAGGACATCGGCAATCGCATTTTCGATCAGCGGCACTTTTTGCGCATCGGCCACTTGCTGGTAGAAGTCGGCCGCCGACAGATGCTGAAACACTGCACCGGCGATGCTCGGCTGCGGTGTTGCCAGCAGCACGGCTTTTGCGCCGTGTGTCTTGATCAGGTCGAGAATCTTATTCAGGTTGGCAACGGTTTCCTGTCGGGACAGGTGGCGCAGCATGTCGTTGCCGCCCAATGCCACCAGTACCAGTACCGGGGAATGTTGCTCCAGCAGGGATGGCAAACGCCGCAATGCGCCTTCGCTGGTATCACCGCTGACGCCACCATTGATCACTGTCCAACCCGTTTTGCCTGCCAGCAGGTTGGGCCATGCTTCTTCGCGCGTGACACCTGCACCATAGGTAAGGCTGTCCCCCAGCGCCAGCACCACACTCCCGGCAGGAATGGTTTCTTCCCTGACTTTGCTGCAGGCGGCAGTCAGGACGATAACGGCGAATAACAGAAACATCTGCCGGATCGACTGTGTTCCGAATGGCGTTTTCATCTGGTACGGCGAAGAGAGGAGAATTCAGCTTCGCCGAATGAGACTGCTTTTTGCAACGCTGGGCCCATGGTCGGCGAGTGCTGACGCAATTTGTCGAAATCCTTGCGCTTCAATTGATAGAGATAGCATGGGGAGACGGCGCGGAATGTCGCATTGCTCGATTCATCATGCAGCAATGCCCGGTCACAGAAAGAGTCCCCGGCAAGCAGTGTGCCGAGTGCATGTTCCTTGTTTTCCTCATTTTCATTTTTCGTTTGCAGAACGCGGACGACACCGCGCGCGATCATGTAGAGCGCTTCGGCCTGGTCACCCTGGGTGACGATGTTTTCGTTTTCCGCCACGTTGTGCTGTTCAAGCAATGATGCGATTTCTGCGTAATCGGCCGGGGAGAGATGCTGGAACAGCGGCACCTTGTGCAGCAGTTCGGCAGGGCTGAAGCGCAATTGCGTGTATGCCGGCGTGCGTAATGCATTCAGCTGGCGGAATATTTTATCGACTTGTGCTTCGCCGATACCGGGCGGTAACAGGCCGCGCTCTATTTGTGCTTTGGTGGCTTCCTGTTCTGCCAGCAGTTCGATGCGATGACCCAGTCGTTTTTGCATGGCGTTGACGAAATCCGGGAATTTCGCGCCGACGCTGTCGAGCTGGGCGCGCGCCTGGTCGTGCCAGTGCAGATAACGTCCGCGCACTTCTTTGGCCACTGCCGCCGGGATGTTTTCTTCTGCGGCCATTCTGTCGATGCAGGCAAGTACCCAGCCGTTGCCCTGGAAATGGGCCAGCACTTCTTCATAGTCGCGCGCAACGCGACGGATACGCATGTTTACACCGAAATTGACCAGCCATACCCAGCCGAAATGATCGATCATACGGAACAGCCAATGTTCCAGCAGGCGATTCAGGCGGTAGGAACGTACGTGTTCGAAGTGTCCCTGATAGCGGATGGCATCGATTTGCAGCACCAGTACTGCAGTCAGTTCGCGAAAAGCGCCTTCGCTCAGATGCCCGTTATTGAAGAGGCGCTGGTAATAGGCCTGTTCCTCGGAAAATGCGCGCAGGTAGAGCAGCATCATTTCTTCGTGACGGCCCATTTCCTTCCGGCGCAGTTCGGCGATGGCCTTGCGGATGCGTTCGGAATTCTGCCTGCATTTGTGTTCGAGGTGTACGGCGAAGGAATGGGCAAAGAGGCCACCGCGCACCAGGTCCGGGATGCGTTCGAGCGTCAGTTCCTGGGTGGCGAGATCGCGTTCCAGTAGTGCGAGCCGGTCAGCCAGTGGCGGGTGGTCGAGTTTCAGGCTGTGCATCAATTTTTCGACCGTGAGCCCCTGGGCTAGCAGTGTGAACAGTACTGCGCCGGTGGTCAGCGGGATGAACAGGTCAGAGTGCGGGAACACCGGGAGGCTCAACACGATCGCCAGTGCGATGGCGCCGCGCAGTCCGCCCCAGAACATGACGGTCTGGTAGGACAGTTTCACCGGTTGAGATCCCGGCAGCCGGCCCAGCAACGGCATCATGCCGTAGATCAGTGCGGCGCGCGAAACCAGCATGGCCAGTACGACCCAGGGCAAGTAGGCAAGCGTGCCCCAAAGTTCAGGGACATCTACCGAGAGACCGACCAGTAAAAATATCAGTGCATTGCAGAGGAATGCGGCGTATTCCCAGAAGTGATCCAGGTAATCTTCCACCGGCGGAGAAATCTTGGAACGTCCCCAGTCGCCGCCGATCGCCATGCCGGCGGCCACCACTGCCATGATGCCGCTGACGTGCAGTTCGTGCTCGGCGATGTAGAAGGACAGGTAGGCGAGAATGGTGGTGAGTGAGATCTCGATCTCGGGCGAGTTGTTTACTTTGCCAAGCACCTCGCCGATTACGATGGCTGCCAGCAAGCCGACTGCGATACCGCCGATGAACACACGGAAGAATTCGCCGATGCCGGACATCGCCGACTCCCAGCTGAAATAGCCGGCCAGTACCGCGGCGAGCACGATCTTGGCCGCGACCAGCGCAGTGGCGTCATTGAACAGGCTTTCGCCTTCGACCAGGATGGCGAGTCTTTTTGGCGCGCCCATCTGTTTGAACAGCGCGATGACTGCCACCGGATCGGTAGCGCTGAGTATCGTCCCCAGCAGCAGCGATGCAGGAAGGCTGAGCGGTGTGACGGCACTGACCAGCAGTCCGATGATGCCGGCGGAAATAACCAGCCCCGGCACTGCCAGTGTCAGGATGGGGCCGAGATTGCGCCGCAACAGGTGTGTGTCCATGTTGTAGGCGGATTCGAAAATCAGGGTCGGCAGGAAGACGAACAGGATGATTTCAGGAGCAATGCGGATGTTGGCAAGGAAATGCAGGATGTCGGGGCCCATCTCGCCCAGTTCCTTGAGCATGATGCCAACCACCACCAGCAATACCGTGAACGGCAGCCGGAATTTGCTGGCCAGACCTTTGGTGCCGGCCGCGACCAGCAGCAGGCCGATGACGACGGCAACCAGTTCGGGAATGAGTATTGCCTCGTTCATGGTGCTGGGCTCCTTGTTGGCCTTGGGCGCATCACGGTTTGTCCGGGTGTGTTCTCAGTGGTCCGAAGTGCAGAAGCATTCTACACGCCATTAACCCGGCTCAACCATCACTGTCCGCATCTTCCACAGGTCCTTTTTCCCGGACGGATATTTTGCAGGGAGGCGCAGCATCAAGGTAGACTGCAAGTATGATGTGATGCAGTTCGATACTTATTGGGCAAGGATGAATGACATGGACCATTCCGGCAGCACACAAGCGCAGGGAAAAAAGTTCACACCCAGCGCGATCAGGAGTTTTCTGGATCAATATGTCGTCGGTCAGGATGAGGCGAAGAAGACATTGTCCGTGGCTGTGTACTCGCATTATCGCAAGCTGGGCAAGCAGCGAAATATGGACGTCGAGATCGTCAAGAGCAATATCCTGATGATCGGTCCGACCGGCACGGGCAAAACGTTGTTGTGTGAAACGCTGTCGCGTGTCGTGCGTGTGCCTTTTGTCACGGCCAATGCCACTTCGCTGGCACAGTCGAAATATGTCAACGAGGAAATCGAAGCTTTGATGCAACGCCTGCTGGACAAGGCGGACGGGGATCTTTCCAAAGCCCAGCATGGCATTGTCTTTATCGACGAGATCGACAAGCTGAAAGCGACCGAGGGTGAGCAACGCGGTACTTCGGGTGAGCGGGTTCAGCATGCGCTGCTGAAGATCATGGAAGGTGCGCCGGTCAGGCTGGGCAATACGCTGACCATCGATACGACCGATATTCTTTTTATTTGTGCGGGCGCGTTTGTCGGTCTGGACAGTATCGCGGCTACGAATCATGCTTATGGCTATATTTCTGTTGGCGACGGAAATGACCAGAAAATCCTGGACAGGCTGAATGCGCGCGTGAAGCCTACCGATCTGTTCAAGTTCGGTCTGATTCCGGAATTCGCGGGGCGTTTGCCCGTGGTCGCCAATCTGCAGCATTTGTCCAAGGAGTTGCTGGCAAAGATCATGGTCGAGCCGCGTAATTCGATCTACAACCAGTTCCGCGAAATGCTGAAAGATGAGGGTGTTGAACTGGTGATCGAGCAGGAGGTTTTCCGGCAAATCGCGGAGATGGCAATCGAATACAAAGTGGGTGCACGCAGCCTGCGCGGCATTTTCACGGAAATGCTCATGCCCGTGCTGTATCAGGTTCCCGACCGGCCGGACGCGCGCAAGGTTGTGGTCAAGTCGCTGTTTGAGGAGCCGAGTCTGATCGCTTAATTATTTTTCCGGTGAATGAGGTGTGCGGCGAGTTCGGCTGCTCTGCCGGTGTATTTCGCGCATTGCGTTTTCAATCCTTTTTCCCGGAACATTTCCTGGCCTTCCGCTGTGTTGAGGTCGCAACCCAGCAGGATGTGACATTCGCTGGTACCGAATTCCCGTTCAAACTCCGTGATCAGGTTCCGGGCCGCCGCATAGGTCGGTTCGATGGGGTCGCCGGCCTTGGAACGCCCAAGTGCGAGCCCTATTCCCATGATTGCGCCGGTGACTGCGCCGCAGGTTCCGCAGGTGTGAGACATGCCGCCGCAAAATGCAGAAGCTGCCTTGGGTAAAAGATCGGATTCGATACCCTGGGCCTTTGCAAGGGCGAGCACAACGCTTTCCGCACAATACAGACCTGACGCAAAGGAATCCTCGGCAGATTTTCGGACATTTACTGCAGGATCATCGGATTTCGTCATTGGAAGCTCTCCGGGTTAATTCGCTTGATATGTTTGTGCCATGCGTACCCATTTTGCATTGAAAACGGGTGGAATGGTACCTGCTTTCATTTCCGCGCGACTGTTCATCAGGCAGCCCGCGCTGTAGACCTGGAAGAACCATTGCCGGAACTTCAACATGCTGACGGGATTCATGACACACGCTTTCTGCCCGAATGGATGTCCCAGTTGCAGCAGCAAATGCCCGATCTCGTGCGCCAGATACGCTCCCGACATCTCCGCTGCATCTGCGCCGGAATACTGGTCATTGCTGCGCATGCGTATGCTGGGTTCCGAGTTGTCAGTAAAGGGGAATGTGCTCCAGAAAACATACGAGCCATATTTACTGGTGCGGCTGTATGAGGTGGTGCCCACGGTGACGCCGCCACGGATCGCTGAATGGATATCGACGCCGTAGTATTCGGCGCTCGCAATGAACTGGTTGGTGATCACCAGATCATAGGGCAGCTTGCCATAACCCAAGGTGTCCCAGTACACCCATTCGTTGTACGGTGAGGCATCGAGAACAGGGGCGCCATCGGGCGCGTTGATGTGACGCCATTGCTCCAGTCTTTCCAGCATGGTGCTCGCCAGCAGGTCGGACAATGCGTTCAGGGTTTTGGGTTGTGCATCTTTCGGCAGATAGGGACTTGCGAAGGCAAGTGCATCTTTTAGTTTTGTCTTGCGCGAGGTGAGTGTCGTGAGTATGCCTTCTGCCAGCAGACGCTTGTCTCCGGTTCCGGATTTGAAATCGTAGATGGAGTCAAGGCGAGCCTCCTTGACGGACGGAGGAATGAGGGCAAACAACTGATCGATGCCGGTTTCCGGCGTTTCGGTAAACTCCACAAAGACACCGAAATTTTTCCAGACGGTCAACTGGGCGGATGCCAGCATGATCTGTATCTGGCCGGGCGTCATTCGCGGGAGTCGCGGGTTGATGGCCTGAACGACACGGATCTGAACGGTGGAGCCTGGCTTGACGGGCGGTACGCTTGATTTTTGCCAATCGTCGCGTTCTCCTGTGCAACCGAAGAGCAACAGGATGATCCAGAAACAAAGGTACTTTAATCGCAAAACATGACTCCGGAATAATGCAAAACCATACGACAGACGATGCCGGGCGAACTTGCAAATTCTGCATTATATCCGGGACACGTCGGTAGCGCAGTTATCGTCCTATGATGATCAGCACCCCGGCTACGGTTGCAAGAATGGCCATGATAGTGCCCATGCCTGAGAAACTGAGTTGGAGAAGGTTGGCCAGGCCCGTAACAGCGAGCCAGATGCCCAGCAGCAATATACCGATATTTTTTTTCATCTTGAGCCTCCTGGTTGAAAAATATTTTGCGATATTGTCCCACCCGGCGCGACCCGGGGGAAGCAGTCATTATATTTATTGAGTCCCTGATGCGGAATTGCAGTTTACCCGGATGGAAAATAGTGGCATCCGGGCAGAATGCTTTGAGATTTGTTCCGGCCGTGGCAACATCACCCATACTTGAATGAGTTGAAAGGTTTTACGCATGGCAGATCCCGTAACAGAAGAGTTGCTCGATAAACTGAAAACAATGGCTGCAAGCAGCGGTATCGAGATCGACTCGAATCGCATGACCCGGGACATGGGCTATGCCAACGAGATATTAATGGAAATGTGCAATACGCATGACCAGGTGCAGGGGCTGATCGTGATGCAATTGCTGAAACAGCTCGGCCTGATGGATTTGTCCGACGGTATGTCGGAATAGGCAGGGCAATGCCCGCTGATCATTCCTGAATAGAACCTGCGTATTGTAGCGAACAGGCCAAATTATTCCGGTTGGCACAATTTCATGTGTTTCCCTGTGCATTTTGCACATCCTGAATTGTCTTCAAAACAGGCATTATTTAAGGACCTGAGGCTATTGTTGCCCCGGTGGCATTTCTTTTGCTCCTCCTTGTATGGTGTATCGTGATAACGTGATTCAGGCAGTCGATACATAATATGTGCGGA
>JBNLBY010000084.1:0-9798 GCA_050303535.1 Sideroxydans sp.
GACTATCTGGATTCCCGCCTTCGCGGGAATGACGACCCGTTTAATTAGTTCGCTTGAATGGCCGTTCCTCGAAACTTCGCTTCGCTCGTTTGACCGCCTGCACCCGCAAGGGGTACGCCGTGGTTGTAAGGGGCTAAAGCCCCAACAACACACGCAGCGCGGAAATGACGGCCTGTTTAATTAGCTTGTCCGCGCAAAAGCTCGGTGAATTCCGCGACACTCACGGGGCCGCCAAACAGGAAGCCCTGCCCTTCCGTGCATCCGGCATTGCGCAGGAATGCGCGTTGCGCTTCGGTTTCGATGCCTTCGGCGATCACTTGTTTGCCGAGGTTGCGGCCAAGGTCCATGATCGATTGCACGATCATGGCGTGGTCTTGGGCATCCGGCAGGTTGCTGACGAACGATCGGTCGATCTTGAGCCGCTGCACAGGCAGGCGATGAAGGTAGGAGAGCGAGGAGTATCCGGTACCGAAATCGTCTATCGCCAGCCGGACGCCCAGGGCATTCAGTTCGGCAAGGGCATGCATGGCCTGTTCCACGTCCTGCATGATGACGCTTTCGGTCAATTCGATTTCCAGGCATGCCATCTCTATACCGGATTCGTTCATGATGCTTTGTACCATCGCCGCAAAGCTGCCCTGCCCGCCGACGAATTGTGCGCCGGAGACATTGACGGCCACGCTCGGCAGCGATATGCCGGCGCGGCGCCATGCTGCGAGTTGCCGGCAGGCCTGGCGCAACACCCATTCGCCGATTACGACGATGCTGCCCGTCTCTTCCGCGAGGGGGATGAAACTGCCGGGCATCAATAAACCGCGCTCGGGATGGCGCCAGCGGATCACGGCTTCGCCGCCTGTCACCTTGCCGCTATCCAGTGCGATCTGGGGCTGGAAGTACAGCTCGAATTCTTCGCGTTCAACTGCGCGGCGCAGGTCATATTCCAGCGCCAGACGTTCCGCGGCTGCGGCGGCCAGGTCGGATGAGAAGAATTGATATGCATTGCGCCCAAGTTGTTTGGCACGGTACATGGCGGCGTCAGCATTTTGCAGCAATTGATCGGCGTCGGCAGCATCGTCCGGATAGAGCGAGATGCCAAGACTGCAGGTCGGGTAGAGATCATATTCGCTGACATGGAAAGGGGTGTGGAACGCCGACAGCAGTTTGGTGGCAACCACGGGCAGGTTGTGCGGATCGAGCTCGCCCTCCATGAGCAGGACGAATTCGTCGCCGCCAAGCCGCCCCAGGGTGTCACCGTCGCGCACCAGGGCGCTCAGGCGCTTCGCTACTTCTTGCAGCAAGTAGTCGCCGACCTGGTGACTCAGGCTGTCGTTAATGGCCTTGAACTGGTCGAGGTCGAGATACATCACCGCCACATACCCGCCGGAGCGCTGGGCCCGGATGATTGCATGTTGTGCACGGTCATGGAAAAGGCGCCGGTTGGGCAGTTGGGTCAGTGCATCATGGTGGGCGAGGAAGTCCAGCTTCTGCTCGGTGCGTTTACGCTCTTCGATCTCTGCCGTAAGCGACTGGTTGAGCGTTTGCACGCGCGCGTAGTAACGCGAGATTTCGAGCGAGGAGATCGCCTGCGCCGTCAGCAATTGCAATATCCGCTTGTGCGTGCGCGTGAATGCGTGCGTGGCGAGGTTGTTTTCCAGATACAGGATGCCGCCCAGACTGCCGCGGTTGATGATCGGCAGGCACAGCACCGATTTGCAGCCGCGCCGCACGATGCTGGTGTCGGCGCTGAACAGCGATGACTTGAGTGCGTCGTCGAGGCTCACCGCTTCCATGGTGCGCGCCACGTACTGGACGATGCTGGCGGCGATATCGGGAAAGTCTTCCAGCAGTTGCCATTGCAGCACTTCTCCCGCTTCGCGGTCGGGAAGTTGTTCGGCCACGACACACCATTCGCCGTCCTGCTCCAGCAGCAGGTAGCCGCATTGGGCGCCCGCGGTTTCGACGACGATCTGGATCAATCGCGAAAGCATGCGGTCCATCACCAGTTCGCCGGCTATGGTTTGTGCAGCCTTGAGCACGGACTGGATATCCACCGCATGCAGCCCATTGCTGCTGCTGGAGGAATCGTCAGACTCGAGCGGCGCCAGCCGGGCCGCACCCAGCAGCGACAAGTGATCGCGCTGCAATTGCGCCACTTTGGCATCGGCGCCCCAAAACTCATAACCCAGCAAGGCCCGCTGCAAATACATGCCCGCAAGGTGCGGCTTGTCACGCCGCGCCCAGCAACCCGCGGCCCGCTCATTGGCAAGTGCTCCGTCCAGGTTGCATTCAGCAGCGGCAATCGCCGCGTCGTAGGCATCGAGCAACTGGCCATGTTGATGGTCTGCAAGATCGGCTATTTCCGCTTCGATCAGCAGTTGTTTGGCGCGGTAGTTCTCCGGGCTGTGCGTCGCCCATCCGGCCAGCAATCGGCAATGCTCGGCGATCTGCGACATGCCCTCCTCACGCGCAATCCGCTGGTCGCGGCAGGCGCTGGCCACGGCCAATGCGCGCTGGAAGTGATGTTGAGGCACCCAGGTCATGCCGCCGACGCCGCCGAGATAAGTCGCGGCCTGATCGGCGGCGGCCAGCGCCGCGGCGGGATGTTCCAGCAGCAGGCAAAGCAGCGTCTGCAGCACATGGTACAAACAGAGCAAGGTGGCATTGCCGTATTGGCGCCAGACTTCCACTATCTGTTGGCCGCCATACTCGGCGGCGATGTCCGGCAGTTCTTCGCTGGGCTTGCGCAATGCAGCGACGGTATGACGAAGCAGCGAGAAGAATTGCTGGCCATCCTCCTGGCGAATGACTTTGTTGATGTCGTCGAAACGTTTGAAGCTTTGTTCCAGTTCGACCAGCGACTGGCCTGCGAACAATCCGTTGCCGTGAATGTGGTTGATGCAATAGGAGGCGAATTGCAGGTCGCCGTTTTCGATACCGGCCTTCCACGCGGCCTCGAGTTGAGGCAGTGTTGAGGCAAGCGGCTCGGACCAGTGCTGGATGAGGACGGCACTGAAAAAATGCACGCGCGCGCGCAATGCCTGCGCGTCCGGCCGCTCCGCCAATTTGACGCCGAGGCGACCGAGGGCTGCCGCCTGCTCGAAGCGTTGCAGTTTGAAGGCCAGCAGCAGGCCATAGGTGGAGAAAGCGAACGATGCGTAAGGCGACAAACCGCCTGTAAGTGCCCTGCGCACGAACTCGATCACCAGCCCCGGAAAGATCGCGGCATCGGCAATATAGGCTGTCGGCATCAGGTGCGTCAGCAGGCCCATGACTGCCAATTCGTTGTTGTCGGTCATTTCCGGCCATTGCTCGACGCGGTCGATGCCGCGCTCGGCCAGCAGGCGATCGATTTCGTCTGCCTCGCTGCGCAAGGCAGCTTCCAGATCCAGTATGGGAATGGCAACTCCAAATTCTTTCAGCGCCTCGACACCGGTGGCCAGCGCCTCGGACAGGTTGAATTCGACGGTATATATACTGATCAATAACTCATAGATGTGTGCGCGTGCTTGCGGATCGTGCGCTTCGGTCAGCAGTGTGCGCAAACTGTCGATCGCCAAATCCACGTGGCCAGCGAGAAATTCGATCTCCGCGCGTTGCATGCGCAATTCGAACAGGACGGAGGCCGGTGCGTGAGAACAGCGGGCAAGCATCTGCTCGCCCTGGGCAAAGAAATCGCCGGCACCGCCGTAGGCCATGGCCGACTTGGCTGTGCGTCCGGCTTCCAGATTGAGCGTTGCCAGGCGCTGGCATTCGTCTTCCGCTTCGATCAGGGATGCACCCAGGTTAAGTTGCTGCACGGCGGCAAGCAACTGATCACGGCCACGCACGTTTGCCAGCAGGTGACGGCCAAGCGCCAGATGGATACGCTGCGACTCCGCTGCCGAAAGTGTCTGGTACACGGCCTGCTGAATGCGGTCGTGCGTAAAACGGGCATGCCCGTCGAGCACGGCGATGAGTCCTTCTTCGATCGCCGGCGCCAGCAAGGTCCTGGCATCGCCGGATCCGTCCGGCAAGCCGTTGCCGACCAGATCGAACGCAAACGTATTGCCTATGCAGGCGGCCACTTGTAAACCCGAACGCGCACCTGCCGGCAGGCCGGTGATCTTGCGCAGCATCAGTTCGATGACGTTGTCGCTGATGCCAAGCGCATTGACGCGCATGTTTTCCCACTGCCAGGCATCGGCTTGCGCATCGAAATACAATGCACCCTCCTCGGCCAGGGTTTCCAGCACCTGGCGCATGAAAAAAGGATTGCCGTCGGTCTTGGCATGGATGGTCGCCGCAAGCGGCGCGGCTTTTTCCGGCGAAACATCGAGCATGTCGGCGAGCATGTATTCGCTCTGGGAGAGGGAGAGTCCGGCCAGCGTCAGTTTTTCAATGTGCCCGCCCTCGTTCTGCAGACTCTCTATCAGGCCGGGCAGCGCATGGACGGCGCCGAGTTCGGCTTCGCGATACGCGCAGATGATCAGAAAATGCCGGCACACCGAACGGCTCACGATCATGCGCAGCAATTCACGGGATGCGGAATCGGACCATTGCATATCGTCGAGAAACAGCACCAGCGGATGTTCCGCATCGGCCATGCAATGAAAGAAACCCAGCAGTGTCATGGCAAACCGGTTGGCCGATTCCAGTGTCGGCAGGGGTTGCGGTATGGGCTGGGGGCCGATGATGGCTTCGAGTCCCGGCACGAACTCAAGCAGCAGGCTGGCATTGGCACCCAGCGTTTCCAGCACGCGGCCGCGGAATGCTGCCAGTTCGCCCGCCGTGCCGCCGAGCAGTTGCTGGCACATCTGGCTGAACGCTTCGGCAAACCCTGCGTATGGAATCGCGCGCAAGGTCTGGTCAAATTTGCCGCTGACGAATCGGCCGCCGGTGGCAACGGCGGGAAAACGCAATTCGTTCACCAGCGCGGTCTTGCCGGTACCGGAGAATCCGGTCACGAACAAGACGCCCGGTTCGCCGCCAACCGCGCGCGCCAGCGCCGCACGCAGGAATTCCCGTTCGCCTTCCCGTCCGTAGAGATGAGGCGGAAAGCGCAAGCGCCCCGAGTGATCGGCACGCCCGAGTTGAAACGCGGGCACGTCGCCGCTGTGGTGCAGCGCATCGATGCATTGCGTCAGGTCATTGCACAAACCTTGCGCCGTCTGATAACGATCGTCGGGTACTTTGGCCAGCAGGCGCATGACGATGTCCGAGACCACTTGCGGCAACTCCGGCACCCGCTGCCGCGGCGAGTCAGGCACGCGCGCCAGGTGTGCATGAACCCAGCCGGCAGGATCTTCTGCCTGGAACGGCAGCGAGCCGGTCAGTATTTCGTAGAGCACAACGCCGAAGGAATAGAGATCGCTGCGCGCGTCGACCGGCAGGTCGAGCCGCCCTGTCTGCTCGGGTGAGAGATAAGGCAACTGGCCTTCTATGGAGGCAACATAGTTGGAATGGTGTCCGCCGCTGTGCGTGGCGAAACCGAGATCGATGAAAACTGCACGCTTGCCATCTTCCGCGACCAGCAGGTTGTTGGCGGCGATATCCCGATGCAGCACGCCGGCGCCATGCAGTGCCGCCAGGGTTGTTGCCGCACTCTGGGCCAGGCGCAGCACCGTTTCCAGATGACGGTGCTCGGGTATCTGAAAATAGGATTTGAAAGTTTCGCCAGCGACGTAGCGCAGTTCGATGGCCGGGCGTTGTTTCCAGGTGGTGCGCCCGAGTACTTCGCGCACATTGGCTATCCGCAGCAATGAGCCGACCGAGTACTCATGTTCCAGACGCGACAGCACCGAAGGTGAGGGAATGGCAGCCGTCGGATATTTGATCACAACCTGACCGGAATCCGGTCTTTCAACCAGTTCGAGCGTGAACTTGTTGCCTGCGTGAATCAATAGCCCGGAATCCACCTTTTCCCCTTGTGAGCAATGTAAATTGCTCCGACATTATGGCATTAAGGGCATGGTAAGTCTTTGTCTTCACCCTGTATTCAGGTAAGGTTTTAACTTTGGGTCATGCGGAAATGATCGTTGAAGCGTTTTCGATGCAGGTGATTGTCCGGCGCTTATTTGAGTAAAGAAGTGTCATGGTTTCCGTGGATTGATTGAGTACTTACTGGTTAAGCCTGCATTCGACGTGCAACTCCGCCAGTGCCATCTTTAAATTATCCGAGGCGCGTTCAAAATCCCGGGCTGACTGTATGACGTCCGAAACAGGTTCCGGCAAATCCATTTTTGTAAGCAATACCGACTGAGCAGCGACTTTATGAAATTCTTCGCAGCACTTGCACACTGCAGCGATCAATTTTCGATTCGCGCATTCTCTGACAATCTCGCTGTGCATCCACTGAGCCACCAGGCATTCGGCATGGCAGCTCAGCGGTATATCCGGAATTTCTTTTGTCCGGGCGCACAGGTAACCCTGCAGCATGTCAACGTGACGCAGGTGTTCCTGTATTGCTTTTAAGCCATCGAACGTTTGAATTGTCGCGCCTGAAGCGCTTGATCCCGAGTTGTAACCAGCCCCATCCGGACTTTTATTTTTTTTCGCAGATATCATCCTCTGCCTCCTGACGTTGCAAACTTATAGTTGTTTGCTTGGGTGGCATTGTGACGGTTTTTCGCTTTTGAGTGGCAAAATTTTTCTCAATAGACACTTTGAAAAAAGGGATTACGTAAAAGCTTATTGCCCTTCTGTAACGCAGATGTTCAGCGCGATCCCTGACGATCATTCCTTGTGGACGCAAATACACTGTAAGGCAATAACAACTATGGCCCTATTCATAAAAGAGCGCCTCTCTGTTGGATATTGAAACTGCTTTTCTGGCAGGTATGCGGCTGGCCAGCCAGCCGAAGATCAGGGTAATGGCCAGTGTGGTTGCCAAACCGATGTGACTGAAAGCGAATTGCAACGAGACATTGTGCCCGAGAATCAATGTTCCGAAGAATTTTGCGGCATAGAAACTGATTGGCAAGCTCAAGAGCAATCCCAGGATGATTCCAGCCATGCTGACTATCGCACCTTCGACTTCGAACAGCCGATAGACGATTTTCGGAGTCGCACCGATGGCGCGCATAACGCCAATTTCCCGCGTGCGTTCCAGGATGTTGGTACTCGTGGCCGCAGCCATGCCCAGTGCACCGACCACCAATACCAGCGTCGACAGTAACGTGAACAGTGTCAGGATGATGTTGAGATGGTCATAGATGATCTTTGCACGTTCGCTCTGCGACATGACGTAAAACACGTTCAGGTTCGTTTTGGCAAGCCGTCTTTCAATATCCCGTTTCAGTTTGACTTGCTGCTCATAATGTCTGTCGCGCGCAACGAACATCAGGCTGTTGGCCAGGTGTTCCGGGTTGGCATATTCATCATACTGTGCCTTGTCGATATAGATTTTTGCTACGTCGAATTCCTTGATGATGCCGACCAGCCTGACTTGCGCTGGTCGGCCATTCAAATCGATCAGATACTGTTTTCCCACTTCGACTGGCTCGCCAAAATCATCAGCCGCCATCCGGTTCATCACGATCTCGAGCTCGCTGGAACGTTGCAGCCAGCGCCCCTGGATAACATTCATCCTGATCAGCGCAGTATCGCGGGGCAGCGCCACGATGCCGATACCCCTGCCGGTCGAAACAACCGAGGATTCCAGGCGCCCTCTCCCGCCATTCCATGTCTCGATGTGCTGGACGTTGTCCAGTCCGGAAAACGGCGCCAGCGCCTGTTTGCGTGGAGTCGATTTTTTCAGTACAAGCTGCACGTCGTATTGCAGGGCAACCTTCGATGTTTCGAGGAAGTCGAGCAGCGATTGCCGCACGTTGAAACCCGCATTGAATATCGCCACGCCCAGGGCGATGGTCGCCACGGTGGCCACCAGCCGGTTCTTGCGCCGCAACACGTTACGTAATGCGAGCCGGGTACGGAAAGGCAAAGTATTGCCCGCTGCGTTTACGGGTTGAGCCGCATCGGTACCAAGCCCGTAATCGGACAGTGCAAGCCTGACCGGGATACGGCTTCCTTTCAGCAAAGCAGGTAATGCGAAAAGGATGGGCAGCAACAGGCCACATCCGATCAGGCCTGCATACAGCAAGAACGGGAGCGTCCTGGTGAGAATATTGAAATTCAACATTTTCGCCACGAAGCCGGCGAACCCGAAACCGGAGGCCACCGCAAGCGGAATGGCGACCACACTCGCCATGGCACCCAGCAGAAGCACCATGAGCAGATAGATGCCGAGTAGTTGTCGCCGCGTGGCACCGATGGCTTTCAGTACGCCGATCTGCCTGACCTGCTGTGCAAGAATGGCATTGATCAATTGCGACACGAGCACGGCCCCCATCAGGAAAGCCAGCAGGCCGATTCCGCCCTGAAAGGAAAGCAACGTATTCAACTGGAATTGATGCGGATGCTGATTGGGCTTGGGAATTTTGATGCCATTGATAACGATGCCCTGGCGGCGCAGCCCGTCCACGATGTTTCTGGCCGCAGCTTCTATTTCCGGTTTGTCGGCTGCATGCTTCAAACGCAAGATCAGCCTGTGGTTTGCCGGTTCGCCGGTGATTGCGGAATAGGTCGCTTTGTCGGTGTAGGCATAAATAAAAGCATCCTGGGTGGCCGGCGCCTGCGCCGGATCGAACACGATCCCCGATACGGGAACCTGCAATTGCTTGCCTGCCACACGCACTTGTGCAAGCGTGCCGATTCTCAGACTGGAAACCAGTTGTCCGTTACGTTCGATCAGTATGGTTCCTTTCGGCGGTACGCTAGCTCCTTTTTCAGGATAGATGCGGGCAAGGTCGAATTTGCCGAAGTCTTCCACGCCGAATAACCACAATGGCAGCCACTGGTCGAGGAAAACTTCGACGCGCTGATATGAAAAGTCCCTGAACTCTGCGCTTTCGATCTCCGGCCGCTGCCTGAATGCAGCCAGATCAAGTTTGGCGAAATCATTGGAGGTCAATGCGATGTGATATGGGGAGGTTCGAAGATAATTTTCGTTCAGGTCGTTCTTCAGGATGAAGTAGGAAACCAGGATCGAGCCGATCCCCCATAACCCGATGATCAATGCGCAAACAACCAGCAGGGTGCGTCCCGGGTTGACAAACAGGTCGTTCAGGGCTTTCTTGAGTCTGACGTTCATTTTGTCTTCCTTTCATCCCCGGCCAGCATGCCGTCATGCAGGGTTACGACGCGGTCGTATCCTGTGCCGGATATCTCTTCATGCGTAACGACGATCACGGTCTTGCCTGCATCGACGAGTTGGCGGAAAAGTTCATGTAAGGCACGCGCATTACGGCTGTCGAGATTGCCCGTCGGTTCGTCCGCCACAAGGATGGGCGGATCGTTTGCCAGGGCACGGGCAACGGCGGCTCGCTGCTGTTCACCGCCGGACAGGGCGGATGGAAATTTGTTCGCATGGGCAGCAATGCCGACCTGCTTCAACAGGGCATCGGCTCGACTGTGCCGTTCGTGCTTTGGAATTACGTCGACAAAGTCCATAGCCAGCAACAGGTTCTCCCGGACAGTCAGTGTCGGAATAAGCTGGAAGAACTGGAATACGATGCCGATATTGATGCCGCGCCAAGTAGCCAGGCGGCTTTCGTCAAGCGTGTGTACCTGTGTGCCATTGATAACGACCGTGCCCTGGTCGGGGTGGTCTATTCCAGTCAGCATGTTCAGTAAGGTAGACTTGCCGCTGCCGGATTTTCCGATGATGGCGATGAACGTGTTCTTCTCGAATTGCAATGTAACGTCGTCGAGCGCCGTAAAATCGCCGCTGCTGCCGGAGAATGTCCTGGTAATGCCGTTAAG
>JBNLBY010000085.1:0-9583 GCA_050303535.1 Sideroxydans sp.
TGCGCTACTCGGCGGCGCACAGGGGAAAGAAAGTCAAAAGCGGTTTTGTGTGCGCTTTGCGCACGTTTCTCTTTGTTTGGTTTTAGCGAGGCGGGCATTGCCCGCCTCGCGGGTTTTTGGGTTTGGTTTTTCGGCCCCTTGTGCGCCGCCTCGATCAGGCGCGGACGGGCGGTGGGGTTGGGCGAGCACTGTTTGAGCACGTGGCCGCGTAGCGGATCGTGCGAGTTGCGCAGCCCCGCTCGTTCGTGACTGATCGAGGGAACCCCGAAGGGGCGGCAAACCAGGGTCGCCTTCTTTTTGGTTACTTTTTCTTGGCGAAGCAAGAAAAAGTGACTAGCTGTCGGGCTACCCCCGACGGTGTTGGTTTTAAGATAAGTGAGAATACAACGAGTCTTTCCTCACCCTAGCCCAGAGGGAGAGGGAACAAGAGGCGCTCAGCACGAACGGCTGAAGCCGTCGGCTAATTCCTGATGGGGTTAATTTTGAATTTGGGTGTCAGGGATAGAATCCGTTTGTGGTTCAACAGGCTTTTCATCAATGGGGGGTTGTTCCTGTTCTTTCACCCTTCGATATAACCTGAACCGTTCATCCAGGTCTCCTTTGCGGCCACCTTCCCACATTTTTTCCCAGTTGGTCTCATTTTCGATGGGCCTGGTGTTGAGGTTGCCCTGTACCAATAGCAGCTCGCATCCTTTTGTGTGTATGCGGCGCGGTCTGAGGTCGCCAAAATATTGCAGCATGGCGCGCTGGTTGTCGCCGATGCGCAGTCCGGCGATGCAATTGTATTTTTCGGGCAGGTTGGCTTTGAGGTCGACGACCATGGGGCGATAGCTCTTGCCGGCATCCAGCCAGGGAAGCCACAGTGTCATGGTCAGTATCCACAGCAGGGTGATGCCCGAAGCCCAGTTGATGAGCGAGCGGCGTACCGAGCGGCCGACACGCCATACCATCACGATCCACAGTACGGTGACGGCGACGGCAATCCAGAAAGGGATTGCAAGGAACTCAGGCGTATAGCCGGGCTGCATATCCTTGAACCAGTGCGTGATCTTGGCGTTGTTGTCGAGCAGCAAACCGGCCCAGCCCCACCATAGTGCAATCATGAGCAGGGCGAAGGTCATGATGCCGAACCAGTCCAGTGCATTTGCGGCGCCCCGGCGCAGGGTGGATAGCGCTGCGGTCGCCAGGAGTGTGATCGGCAACAACATGGGCAGGCTGTTCTGGTCGCTGACCTCCGGCGCGAAACTCAGCAAAACGAGCATGACGATGAGACTGGTCAGCAGCAGTTGAAATTCGGCTTTATGCCAGACATGTTTGCGCGCCTCCCATACCGTCCACGCGGCAAGCGGCGCTGCCGGCCATGCCAGCCACGGCAATGATTTCAGGTAATAAAACACTTCATGAAAATCGCCGGCAAGGACAAAGCCAAACCAGCGTCCGATATTACTGGTCCATATCCAGTCGGCAAAGAGCTCCGGTGAATGCCGGTACAGCAGGATGGGCCATACGGCGAGCCAGGGCAACGCGCAAAGTATTGCAATTCCCAGTGTAATTAAGAAAGATTTGTTGCGCCAATTGCGGAATGACAACAGACCGATGCTGATGAACAGGAACAGCATTGGGGTGAAGAATCCCTTGCTCATGAAACCGATACCCAGGCCGATGCCGATGAATACGCCTGCAAGTTTTGCGCGGCGCAGGCTGAGGGCGTAGCCGTACAGCATCATGGCGCAGCCGGTGATCATGGCGTTGTCGGTGAGTATTTCGTGCGTGTGCAGCAGCATGCCGAGGCAGCCGGCGAGTGTGATGGCTGCGACCCAGCCCCGGTTTTGGCCGAACAGTTCGCGTCCGCTGAAGCCGACAAAGAGCAGGGTCAGTGCAGTGTAGAAGCCGCTCGCCAGACGTGCGCCATCATGCAAGGGCAGGATTGGGGAAAAAAGTTTGGCAAGAATTGCAGCAGTCCAGTAGAACAGCGGGGGGTTGTCCATGTAAGGTTCGCCCGCCAGCGTGGGAACGAGCCAGTCATGGTTCTGGATGATTTGAAAGATCAGGCCGAAGCTATATGCTTCATTCGGTTTCCATGGGTCGTGCCCGGTCAGTCCGGTGAGTACCCATACTGCACACAGCAAAAACAGGAAGAAAGCTTTGAGAGGGGTGATCTCGGGTTCTTTTAATCTGGTGTAGTAAGCGTACATCCTGTTTTATTCAATGATCTTGAGTGGTTGCCCCGCGACGGGTTCGCCTTTTGGATACTGGGCATTGATGAGCCGCAGGTGGTTTTCTGCATTTTTACCCAACGGCGAGTGTTGCGCCAGCTTGTTGTAGGTATCGCCCTTTCTGGCAGTGATGAGTCTGATGGCAAGCGGTTTGATCCGTTTGCGCTCGTTTGTGCTCAGAACATGAAAACTGCGAATGGTTTTTTTCATTGTTTCACGCTGTGCATTGTAAACGTCTTCTGTCCTGGTGTTGCACTGTATGAGAAAGGCTTTGCGGTCGAAATAGATAACACCGAGCAGAATGTTGCTGGTGCTGCCGATGGCAGCATGCAGTTTTTCGATATTCAGTGTTTCGACGGAGGCGCTGTTGCCGAGCGCACGGCGCGCATACTCAACGGCTGTGCCGGCGGGCTTGGGATCGATTTTCAGCTGGATGGCGGCATCGATTCCGGGGCTGAGTGCAATGAGTTGTGTGGGCGAGTTGCTCACGCGCCAATCCGGCGGAAAAGTGAGCGCGATGCCGAGTCCGGGATGCATGAATTTGTTGTTGCGCACCACGCCTTCATCGACGCTGTCGTTGAAAACGAGCCCTGCAGTCTGTTTCAGATATTCGTTTCTGTTTTCAACGGGCTTGGCGACAGCCAGGTGGCTGGCTTCCCCCACGACTTGTTGCAGGCGCGTGTCGTTGTCGGGGTGCGTGGCAAAGGTGCCATGATAACGGCGCGGCTCGCGCCCTTCCTGTTTCGCGATTGCCGCATCGAACAATTCCTGGTTCTTGAGTACGTCGATCACGCGGATCATTGCCTGCGGATCATATTCAGTGCGCGCCAGGTATTGCGCGCCCAGACGGTCGGATTCCAACTCATGGTCGCGCCCGTAACCCGAAAGCAATGCGCCGCCGAGCAAGTTGGAGAGATCATGCCCGGCCTGGGTGTTGAGTTCCGGCACGAAAATGGAGGCGATGGAAATGCCGATGTTGGCGGCCTGTGCCGCACTTTGCTGGCGTACGCCGTGGCGGGCGGTGACATGCCCGATCTCATGTCCCAGCACGGCAGCGAGTTCGGCTTCCGAATTCAGGTAGGCCATGATGCCGCGCGTGATGTAGACATAGCCGCCGGGCAGGGCAAAAGCATTGATTTCCGGCGAATCGAGAACCGTGAAGGTGTAACGGATGTTGGGACGGTGGCTGTGGACGGCGATTTTCTGCCCGATGCGGTTGACGTAGCTTTGCAGGGCGGGGTTAGCATAGACCTTATATTGCTTGCGTATCTCGACATCGGTGGCGCGGCCCAGTTCGATCTCCTGCGGTTCCGACATCATTACGAAGTCCCGCTTGCCGCTGACAGGATTGACGGCGCATCCGCTCAAGGCCAGGGCAGTGGCAGCGAGCAGAAGAATGATGAGATTACGCATGATATCGATCCGGAAAAGAAAAAGGCAGCCTTCGCTGCCTTTTGGTTCTCGCGCTTAACGAAGTTCCATCAAGCGCTTGCTTTTGTACCTGTACCGTACTTGCTGCGGAATTTCTCGATGCGGCCCGCTGTATCCACAATCTTCTGAGTACCGGTGTAGAACGGATGGCATTCGGAGCACACTTCGATGTGCAGTTCCGCTTTGCTCATGGTGGAACGGGTGCTGAATTTGTTGCCGCAGCTGCATGTCACTGCGATCTCTTTGTATTCAGGGTGGATATCGGCCTTCATCATTGTCTTCCTTGCTATAGTTGGGCGCGGCTTTGGTACGCGCACGGATACCGTTAAGGGGGCGCATTATCCATAAAAACAGGGGTGTGGGCAAATTGTTTTGTAGGCCGGGAATGGACAGGCTGATCCTGCGCCCTTGATTCCGAAGTGGTCTTCGGCATGGTGGCCGAACAGGGATCGCTATGCTGCGCATCCCGTCAGGAATCTGTAGTGGTGGCTGTATATATTGCCTTTATGATTTTTTCGTGGGCTGCTTCGCGGGCTTTGCCCCAACCATTGAATTTGCCTGGGAAAGACTGCATGCGTTCCTTCCATTCCGGCGTTATTTTGTTACGCAGTTCCGCCTGAAGAAGCGCTGCCTGTTGAGGGTCATAGCCTTCCAGGGCGGCCAGGTGATCCAGTATCTGGGGGGTGACTGGCATTTGCGCCTGCAGGTTTGCAGCGGTATCCCCGGTTATCAACCGCATCCACCAGGGCAGGGCATCGAGACTTTCTTCCATTTGTGCGGCTATTTCTTCTTGCGCCGCTTGAAAATGGACGTCCGCCTCGCGCGGATGCCCATTATTCATTTCTGCCCATCCGGCCAGTGTCTGCCATTGGCTGCGGTTGATGGGCCGTTGTTCGTCTGTGGCGATGGTGCGTGTCGCCAGTGCCAGTGCCTGATCTGCTTGTCCAATGTCTATCAGGAACCAGCCTTTGGTCAAGGTTGCAAAACCGCCAGTCTGTTCGGCGTTTGCCACATAGCGATCCATCCAGGTGGTTGCTTCTTCAAAATTGCCGGCAGAAAAAGACATGTGCGCCCTGATCGATGCCAGTTGCGATTTGAACAGGGCTTTGGGGGGATCAGCTGTTTCCAGATCAGACCAGAGTGCATCAAGTGCGGTTGTCTGCTTTGTCAGCACATCAGGTGTTGCTGCAATGGCCAGGAGTGTGTAGGCATCCATCAACAGTGCCAATCGCTCTTCGTCCAGATCCGCAATCCGTGCCTTGTTTTCCGTGAGCAGGGCAATGACGGACAGGATGGTTTCTGCCTTGCCGGGGCTGTCAGGAGCGGCCATGTACAGCAAATGCCGCAATTTGCCCGGATGGTCGGCTGGCAACGATTCCAGCAATGCGGTTTTCTGTTGCATTACCCAGGCCGGATCGAGAAAGTAAACCTCGCTGGCATCTTCGAAGTCCATTTCCAACATGGTCCATTTTGCTGCCGGATCGTGCTCCGCCTCATAGCGTGCCATGAATGCTTCGCGTGCTACTCTGGTTTCCTCGGTCACCGGCCGCTCGGATATCTGTTTTTCGATTTTCTCCTGCTCGGCTTGCGAGAGACGCATCAGCGGTGTCTGCTCCGGTTGTTGCAAAGACCAGACGTAAAGTACCAGTGGTACAAAAAAGGCAAATCCCTGCAGGGTCAGTGCGCCGATGCTCACGCTCAGCCGCGGGATTCCCTGCAGGAGTCTGGGGTACGCAAGTTTGGCGATGTTCAGGCGTTGTATCCATCCTTTTGCATTGGTACTGCCGTAATTTTCGCTGCTGAATTCCTGTCCCAGCGCCGTGATCACTTCTTCCTTGCCCAGTGATTTCAGTCCTGAAACCCCGGTCCTGGCGCGAATGGCAGAGGTTATTTTTGCCACCTTGAATTGGAGCGGAATACCGATCAACAGCAAAAGCATCGCAACGCCAAGAAGCCAGGATTCAGCCCAGAACGCATAGGTCAGGCCAACTGCCACGCCGAGGGCGGCAAACAATGCCCGGGCAAGCGGAAACCGTCCGAGTACCGCCAGTTCGAACAATCTCCCTCCGTCCAGCACGCCGACAGGCAGAAGGTTGAACAGATTGACTACCAGGCTGAAAAAAACAAATTCACGGATGAATTCGATTGCAGATAGCGGCAAGGTTTCGGAAGGGATTTGCGTGGCGGCAAGCGCCAGTATCAGCCCGGGTACAGGGCCGGCGAGAAGGACGATAGCCTCTTGCCAGGGCGAGGCGTGCGGCTTGTGACCCGTTGCTGCGGCGCCGAGAAACGGCAAAAAGAAAATGGACAGGTTCCGGTAATCGAAAGCCCACATGGCGGTCAAGTGGCCGAGTTCATGGACCAGCAATACCGACAGCACGGCAGCAGCACTCATGGGAGTGAAATAGTTGCCAAAAAGAATGGCCGACAGAATCAGGGTTACTATAAATAGCGTTGCTTTGACCCAGGAAGGAAGCGGTTGCGAAGCAAGTTCAATGTGGGCTGCGACCGAATGCATTTCGGTCATGCGAGCGATTTTGATATCGGGTGCCGGAACATGGCGATACGTGCGTGCCAGGGCGCTGCGAGCCCTGGCTCCCGGTTTACTTACTTGTCCGGAATAGCGCCAGGCACCCCGGGGTGTGAAACGGTAGGTTCCGGAAACTTCTTTTTTTGCCCACCCTGTCTCCTGCATATGGGCAAGCCAGCGTGGCAGGCCGATGTCCGGCAGTCGCTGGAATACCTTGAGCCGGTCGGTTATGACAACGCGATTTATTGTTTCCTTTGCCAGGGTTTCCTGATGAAATTTCCATTGCTCGGCCAGATCGTCTGCGTAGGCATCCACTATGAGGATTTCTTCGGGAACGGGAAGCTGAGACCATTGTTCCCTGTTTACCGTCATGAGGGTCTTGCCATCTTCGAACATGGATACGAAATGGACCTTGGTTACCTGGCCGCTCAGGCTTTCGGCCAGTTCGACAATTGCCACGATCGCTTTTTCGGGATGCCAGTAGAAATCTGCAAAATCGTGAGTGCGTGGATCAAAAAAGTTGGGCGGTTCGAATGTCTGGGTTCCGATCAATTCGAAACCCATTCCTTCCAGGCCTGTTTTCGCACAATCCAGTAAATGAAGCGTATCTGCAGGTACGCGGGAGCGCATTACCGGGGTCCATTCGGAAGACCGCATGCGGACTTTCGACAGATTGAGAAATCCCATGAGCCGATTGAGCTGGAATACAAAGACGACCAGTAAAATGGCCGCCAGCGTGTCGCTGCTAATGGCATCGAACATGAAGTGTCCTTAAACGTATGGCGGACTTGCTTGCGCCCTTGACTTTAGGCGAGTTGCTTGGAGAGTGTCAATGCTGGAAAGAGAGATATATCGGTGCGCCAACCAGAATTCTTAAGCAGTTAAGAAATCCAGTCAGAAGGTTTTCTATCGCACTTGCCCACGTTCAATGCTGATGCCAACCTGTTTGCAGTTGCGGATGGCTTGTAGCTTGGCCACGTTAACTTTGACCCAGGGCGCGTTGAAATCCTTGAGGATGATCTGGGCAATATGTTCTGCCAGCGTTTCCAGCAGGGAAAAGTGACCGTCGCTAAGGACGGACTGGATGTGCTGGGCGATATGGGTGTAATCCAGTGCGTCCTTGATGTCGTCGCTCTGACAGGCGCGGCTGTTGGGCAGCGCGATTTCAAGGTCGAGTTGCAGGGTCTGCGGCACGCGTTTTTCCCACTCGTAGATACCGATGAGGGTGGCGACTTTGAGTTCGCGCAGGAAAATAATATCCATATGTGGTGTGGGCCGGTCGTTTGGTGGCAGTGGCGCAATCGCGTAAAATCAGCCGCCTTACATTTTAAGATATTACCAGATGAGCATCCTAGTCTTTGTTGCGTGTGCCTACCTGATCGGTTCCGTCTCTTTTGCGGTATTGATGAGTAAAGCGTTCGGTCTTGCCGATCCGCGTTCGTACGGCTCCGGCAATCCCGGCGCAACAAATGTGTTGCGTAGCGGCAGGAAGGCGGCGGCAGCATTAACCTTGCTTGGCGATGCTGCCAAAGGCTGGCTGGCGGTGTTTTTGGCGATTCGGTTTGCATTGCACGATGCGCAGGGTTTGATGATTGTGGCGCTGGTTGCAGTGGCGGTATTCCTCGGCCATGTGTTCCCGGTATTCCTGAAGTTCAAGGGCGGCAAAGGCGTGGCGACGGCGCTGGGGGTGTTGCTGGCATTGAATATCTGGATGGGATTGCTGGTGTTGGCCACCTGGTTGCTGATGGCGCTGGCATTTCGTTATTCCTCACTGGCCGCGCTGGTGGCGTCTGTTGTTGCGCCGGTGTATGCCATGCTGCTTCATTTGCCAACAGAGTGGGTGCTGTCCACGGCAATCATGTCCCTGCTGCTGATCTGGCGCCACAAGGGCAACATCCAGAATTTAATGACGGGCAAAGAATCGAAGATCGGCGGCAAAAAGAAAGATACTCAGTCTGCGTAATTCAATTCCTGTAAATCCCAGCGCGGTTTCACATTGAAACGGTAGTCCCACTGCGCGGGTTGGTGTAACAACCGCATTGCGCCTGCAAAGGCGATCATTGCACCGTTGTCGGTGCAGAACTCCAGGTCGGGATAGAACGCCTTGCCGCCGCGCCTGTCGATGGCTTCGTCCAGACGACTTCGCAGCAGCTGATTTGCGCCTACGCCTCCCGCTACGACCAATTGATCCAGTCCGGTTTGTTTGAGCGCAGCCAGCGATTTGCTGGCCAATACATCAACGATGGCCTCTTGCGCCGCATGCGCGATATCGGCACGTGTTTGTTTGTCAGTTTCATTTTGCTGGGCGAGCGTCAGTACGGCAGTCTTCAATCCGCTGAAACTGAAATCCAGATCTCCGCTGTGCAACATGGGACGCGGCAGCTTGAAACGTCCCGGCGCTCCACCTTGCGCCAGCTTTGCGAGCAAAGCGCCGCCGGGGTAATCCAGTCCCAGCAGTTTTGCGCTCTTGTCGAATGCTTCGCCTGCCGCATCGTCCACGGTTTCGCCAAGCAGTTCATAGCGGCCCACGCCGTCCACGCGCATTAACTGCGTATGTCCGCCGGATACCAGCAATGCCACAAAAGGAAATTCCGGCGCAGGATCGGACAGTAATGGCGAGAGCAAATGTCCCTCCAGGTGATGAACGCCGATGGCGGGGATATCCAGTGTATAAGCAAGCGCGCAGGCAATGCTTGCACCGACGAGCAACGCGCCCGAAAGTCCGGGGCCCTGCGTATAGGCGATCGCATCAATATCATTGAGCCCGCATTCCGCTTTTTGCAGCACGTTGCGGATCAGCGGCAACGCATGGCGCACGTGATCGCGCGATGCGAGCTCCGGAACGACGCCGCCATATTCATTATGCAATGCGACCTGTGAGTGCAGCGTGTGCGCCAGCAGACCGCGCTCGCTGTGGTACAGCGCGATGCCGGTTTCGTCACAGGAAGATTCGATGCCCAGTGTCAATTTCATGAAGGATGTTTGCTGCAATTTTTATGAGAGGTGCATTTTACGTTTCATATGCCGCAGAGCGAGCGCACATGAATAATTAATATGTATTTTTTCTTACAAAATGCTTGACGGGAAGTTCGCCGTCTATATAATGCGCACCTCTTTGCGGCCTAGGCGGTGGAGAGGTAGTTGGGGATAGATCTTTAAAAGCTAGAAGAAACAACTGATTAGTGTGGGTACCTGTGTTTGGGCAGGCGAAATCATTTTAGGTGATGGAGTCGAACTCAAAGATATACAGAAGTACTCACGCAATCGAAGATACGAAAGTAAATTCGTTAGAGTGAGATCTGCGGGTTCGGAAGAACTTGCAAATAAAATAGCTAGATTGAACTGAAGAGTTTGATCCTGGCTCAGATTGAACGCTGGCGGCATGCTTTACACATGCAAGTCGAAC
>JBNLBY010000086.1:0-9582 GCA_050303535.1 Sideroxydans sp.
GGTGTTGTTTTCTGTTTCCAAAGCAAGCTGGTCGGTCAACGCGGTTGGTGCGGTTGCCAGAAGTTTGAGGGTTTGCAGTGCTTCGGTTCGGTTTTGAAGGGGGGTAGCGATGGAGAGTGTTTCGTTTGCCAATGCGCCTGATGATTGAACCTGGCCTTGTAGCCAAGTGAGGCCTTTGATGACCTCGGGAGATGGGGTAGTGGCAGCCTGAACTGCACCAATGGAAAAAAACAGGAAGAACAACGCACCTAATGCACGGCCTATCCAGCGTTTCATTTTATTCACTGTGCTCCCCCTGACAATCGGCTCTGACACGAGACGCATACAATTGCGTCCGAATACTTTTCTGTTATTTTCTCTATTTTCTTTTTCTGTTATTTTCTTTGAAACTAGGCAAATTCTCAAAACTGGGATATCAACTTAATTCCTGCACGACTCTAATTGCATCACGTAGTGATAGTCAATGAAAAATAGTATATAGACCGATATCTAGATATATTCGTTATTTATCTATACCTATGGGCATATCTTCCCTATGAGTCAAGGAGATAGAAAACAGTACAATTTTTAAATTGTACTGTGCAACTCGATTTTTCGTAGAATTTTTTTTTGAGTTTAATTCGTACTTACGGCATCGCGCCTAACCAAATATATATACAAAACCATCAATTATTGGCCTGTTGGGTGAATTGATTTTGGGAGAATCGTCAATCACGTTCCCCAAGCACACGAAAGCTTGAATCGTACGGGGCGCTGTGGATCGGATTGTTTATTTTGATGACTGACCAGATGCACATCTGAGAAGAAAGAATCTTTTTCGAGACGCTTTATGTAACTCACCATGGCACCCCAGTTTTTTGCTTCTGCATCCAGTTCTACTGTACTGGCTGGCATATCTGGCCTAACTGAGAGTAGAGCTATATCATTCCCTACATTCTCTTCAATTGCATAAAACAGCTTGTTCCACGGAAAAGATAATTGTTCAATAATCGAAGCTGCTCGCTGTAATTGCTGTTTGGTCTCGGAATCTGTGCTTGACGATAAGAAATTATTTAAATTCTCATTTTGCTGTTGGGTCAGTTCTAATTGAATACGCTGCTGCTCAACCTTGATATTTTTATGCATAACCACCATCGAAGTCGAAGCAAGCAGGCCTGCAAACAGTAGCAATAAGCCCGCAGCAACATTGACTCTTACCCTGGTTTTGTAAAAATCAAGATCGACGACCCTTCTCAATCCTGACTCTTTCATGCGTACCATTTCGTAGCCTGTTTGCTTGCTGCATTGCGACGGATCTTCCATATTTTCATCACGTAGCAAAACAATGTCCATCCCCGCATCCACTTGCATTCTGTGATCCTGATCACTCGCATCATGCAGGTATATTTTCGCAGTTTCCTCACTCAATCCGCTGATCAACATTTCGCGATGCAACATATCAATGACACTTAATCCGCCGGAATCCTCATCCAACGTCGTTTTGCGAACGCCTGAAATACTCTTGTTCCTGGTTTCAATCAGAACAGCGTGCTCATCTTCAAGCACTACAAGCAAGTTATCGCCGTCCTGTATCTGATTGCTGAATAAATTACGGATAGAGGTAGCATACGGCTGTATTGAAATCATCTTTAATTGCCTGGACAAAGACATTTGCTTTAATGCGTCCCAGAGCTCCGAATCCATTGCAGATATCAAACACGGTTTGTCATATTGATCATCATCCAGGGTCAATTTCCACTGAGTCGCAGTTTCCCCATAGATGCTTTCCAATATCAAACCGGCCACGGCCAGCCTTTCCGAATAACTACTCAGACCATCTGAAAATGGCATCATTGCGTAACGTAGAAAGCTACTCGAGAGTAGTACTTTCAAATTTGCGTTGTTAAGATCGTTATCCGTCAACCACTGCTCCAGAACAGCCATCGCAGCATGCCAATCAGAAGTGCTATCGGGAATGACAGGAAGAATTGCCTGCAACAAGACTTTGCGACGCAGCCCCTTATTCAAGGCAATAACTACCACCTTGTTCGGACACAATACGATGCGCAGTTCTTTACGCCACAAAGGTAACACGATTAACTTCCTGTAAAGAGGTTACACCGTCACGCACCAACTCAAGCGCTGCTTCGCGCAATAAGCGTGTACCATTCTTTCTCGCTAATTCTTTGATGCGACGTATAGGTTCCCGCGAAATAATTAACTCGCGAATCTCGTCATCCAGTTGCAATATTTCTGCAATCGCTTTGCGCCCCTTATAGCCTGTACCCCGACAATGTCCGCACCCAGCACCTTGAACAAAACGGTAGTTTGACGCTTCTTCCGGCGTTATCCTGGAAGCGCGCAGCATCATTTCATCAGGCTGAAATTCGGCGGCACAATTTGTGCACACAACACGCAATAGCCTTTGAGCCACAATGCCATTTAAAGCCGACACAAAACTATATGGATCAACCCCCATATGCAGGAACCGGCCCAGCACATCAAAAACATTGTTTGCATGCACAGAAGTAAAAACCAAATGCCCAGTTAAAGCAGATTGAACTGCGATCTGCGCAGTCTCTGAGTCGCGAATTTCCCCGACCAATATCTTGTCTGGATCGTGACGAAGAATGGTGCGTAATCCTCGAGCAAAAGTCAGTCCCTTTTTCTCATTCACTGGAATTTGCAATATGCCGTGCAATTGATATTCGACCGGATCTTCAATCGTAATGATTTTATCTTGCCCGTTATTGATCTCAGAAATTGCCGCATACAATGTAGTCGTCTTACCACTCCCTGTTGGGCCAGTCACTAAAACCATCCCATATGGTTCACTTGATAAACGACGTATCACTTGCAACGACTCTTCGTCAAAACCCAAATAATCTAAACGCAACCCTTGCACCTGATCAGCAAGAGTTTGTTTGTCCAGAATGCGCAGTACCGCATCCTCACCCAAAATATTGGGCATAATGGAAACACGAATATCAATATCTCTACCTTTGACCAAAACCTTGAAACGACCATCTTGAGGAGTGCGCTTTTCAGCAATATCCAGTTCAGACAAAACCTTGATGCGTGAAATCACTTGCTCTGCGGTCTCAACCCCCACAACAGAGCCTACTGTGCACAACACGCCATCAATACGATATTTAATTGCCATTCCGTTGTCATAAGTCTCAAGATGAATATCGCTGGCGCCGTTCTTCAGGGCGTCATATAAGGTTGAGTTGACCAGTTTTACGACCGGGCTTGAATTTTCAGAAATGGACTTAAGCGATAACTCCTCGTCAGCAAACTCGTTGATCTGTGTCGAATCACCCCGGCGCAAAACCCGATCAATCTCATGCATGGACTCTTCATGCAATGCAAGATAAGCGGTAAGATCGTCCAACGTCACCAGGCACCATGAAAAAGGCTGTGCGATATGTTCCTGCAACCAGGCAATTAGAGTGGTGTCGAAAGGATCGGTTATAGCCACCATTAACGTTCCCTGCTCATTCCGTACAGCCACAGAATTTCGGCGCATCGCCTCAGTGAATGACAGCACCTCAAAAAGCGGGGTAAGTTCACGCAAATCGTTCATATCGAGAACGCGATAATGCAATGTCTTACCCAAACGTTGAGTAAAAATCGAAGATGGCTCGGCAAGCACTTCTTGCAGAAGTTCCAAAGTGCCTTGTCCTGTGCTAGCACTCTTGGCTTGACACTCGGAGATCAATTTGCTCGGAATCAGGATATTTTCCATGTATACATTGCCATTTTGCGCAAAAGATTTACTGAAGATTTCCAGCCAGTTCAAATATCGGCATATACATCAACAGCACAATGCCTCCAATCACGAAACCAATAAAGATCATCAAGATCGGTTCAAACAACCGCGTGAACCATTCTACCCATCGGGCAATTTCCTCATCGTAGAACTTCGCAATCCGCTCAAACATTTCACCCAGGTTGCCCGATCGCTCCCCCACCCGCAACATACGATAAGCCACCTCGGTCGTCAGATAGCATTTTTCCATTGATTCCGATACCGTTTGCCCCTCGCTGATTAACTGTTTGGCACTTTGCAAATTTGCTTGCATTGCTGGCTGAGACAACAGACCAGTAACCATATCAAAAGCAATCACGAGCGGGATACCTCCATTTAACAACATACCAAGCGTACGATATAACCGTGCAAGTTGATAAAGTCGCAGTCGTTCACCGAGCGATGGTATCTGCCAAAGCTTGCGCTGGAGCCAGTCGCGAACAGAGCTTCGTGTGAATGCATACCCAAGAGTAAACACCAACAATAATGCACTCGTAATAATTGTGTTGGTATAAGCATCGAATAAACGCCCCCACTCCATCAAGATACGCGATAGCAGAGGCAGGTCGCCCCCCATGTCTTCATAGACCTTGCTGAAACGAGGTACCACATACACCATCAGGAACAAGATGACGAGCAAGCCTACTCCCATCAATAAAGAGGGGTAGATCGCTGCGCTCACCACCTTTTTACGCACGACATCAACTTGATTTTGGTATGCCAGAAAACGGCTTAGCGCTTGTTGTACGTCGCCAGTAAGTTCACTGGCACGGATAGTTGCCACATATAGAGAGGGAAAGCTGCCTGAGTACTCCTGCATGGCCTGAGATAGCGGACGCCCTTCGCGCAGCATCCGCATCAACCCTATGTAGACCTCTTTAGCATTGGGATTCTGTTCTTTATGAGCAAGGGTTTCGATAGATTCCAGTAATGGCAACCCGGCATCCAACAACGACAATAACTCTTGGCTAAAAAAAGACAATGGGAAGCGATTTCTCTGCTTGAAAGTAAGAGCAAATGATTTTGTCTTGTAAGAAACGACCCGATATCCTTCGGTTTCTGCACGCCGCAATGCTTCTTCCACACTGATTGCTTCATATTGTAGAAGCACAACCCCTTGAGGCGCTTTAAATGCTTTGATTTCGTAATTCATTGCAGATCAAAAAACGCATTTTTTGAGCTTTCAACCCATTTGATCTGCAAATAGTTGCTATCCATTACGTCACCAATTTCCGATGTCTGCAGCCTCATCCTTCCCCCCTAGTCGTCCATCTTTACCGTATGAAAATAGATCATACTCGCCATGCTCACCCGGATATTTGTAAAGATAGTCATTGCCCCAAGGATCTTGAGGAACGGCTTTGGTCAAGTACGGTCCAGACCATTTAGGTTCATTAGCAGGCCGTGACGTCAACGAAGATAATCCCAATTCGCTACTTGGATAGTGCCCCGTATCAAGGCGATACTGATCCAGAGCCTTTCCAAAAGCATCAATTTGCGAACGTGCCATCTTAACTTCAGACTTGCCGATCTGAGCAAAATAACGGGGGCCAACATATCCCGCCAACAACCCGATAATTACCATTACAACCAACAATTCGAGCAATGTAAATCCCGAATATTTTTCAGAAAGGTTCTTGTTGTGCATTGTGCAGTCTTTCTCAGTATACAGAATCGCTTAATAAGACCAGACCTTCATACTTTTGGCAAGCTCTCCATGCATAACGAACTACCCCGCGGCAAGACTGCGGGAAAATTACAAGTTCAAACTGCACAGGCTCATACGGCCGGATCAACTACTCATGACTAAAATTCGCCGCCAGAACACGCAAGTATCTGGAGTAATTTTAAGCTCCTGAAGAGATGGGAAAATGATTGAGTATTAGCCAAACGGCTAATAGAAATAAAAAAGGACTTACGACGGTCAAGTCATAAGTCCTTTTACTACTGGTCGGGGCGAGAGGATTCGAACCTCCGACCCCTTGCACCCCATGCAAGTACGCTACCAGGCTGCGCTACGCCCCGAGGGCGCGGATTATAACAGAGCTCTGCGCTTTTTCTGAAGCAGTATTAGGCAATTACATCCACTTACGCATGCAGTAGCGAGATGATCTCGCGCAACTCTTGCCGAAACGCTGTGATATTAAAAGCAGGCGCCACTTCTTCCTGCCGGGTGGCATGCTGATCCAGCCTGCTGCGTGCTCCGCTGATGGTAAAACCATCTTCGTACAGTAATTGCCGGATACGACGGATAAGCATCACTTCGTGGTGCTGGTAGTAGCGGCGGTTGCCGCCGCGTTTTACCGGTTTGAGCTGGGTAAATTCCTGTTCCCAGTATCGCAACACATGTGCCTTCACCCCGCACAATTCGCTGACTTCACCGATGGTGAAATAGCGTTTTGCCGGAATCGGCGGCAGATCGGAATTAGCTAAGTGGTGTTCCATGATAGGTCTTTTCTACCATGCTCTTGAGTTTCTGGCTTGGATGAAAAGTGACCACACGGCGCGCTGTGATCGGAATTTCCTCTCCAGTCTTGGGATTGCGCCCGGGACGTTGCGGTTTGTCGCGCAACTGGAAGTTGCCGAAGCCGGAAAGCTTGACGCTTTCGCCATGTTCCAGTTGCGAGCGTATCTCCTCGAAGAACGCTTCCACCATATCTTTTGCTTCGCGCTTGTTCAAACCAACTTTTTCAAACAGTAGATCGGCCAGTTCAGCCTTGGTCAATGTCGTCATAATCCCCTCTTACACTCGCAATTGCGCGCCTTGACGTTGCAAAGACGCAACCAGACGAGCCATATTTTCTTCAATCTCATTATCGGTCAGAGTCTTTTGAGTATCTTGCAATAACACACGGAATGCAAGGCTTTTTTTACCTTGAACTACACCTTTTCCGTGATATACGTCAAATAATGCCAACTCGACCACGTTTGGAAGCGCTTCAGCCCGCATAGCCTCCAAAAGTGACAATACTGTTACATTTTCATCAACTAATACAGCAAGATCCCGTCGAACCGGGGGAAAACGCGAGATGTCCACCAGTCTGGGAGCGCTGATTTGACATAAAGCAGCCAGTTCGACTTCAAACCATACCGCAGGCTGTGGCAAATCATATTGCTGCTGCCACTGCGGATGCAATTCACCTATCCAGCCAATAAACTGTCCATCCAGCAGAATGCTGGCCGAGCGGCCTGGGTGTGATGCCGGATGCTGAGCAGCCTGGAAGCCCAGTTCACGCGGTGCGAACAACGCTTCAACATCACCTTTCACATCGTAAAAATCCACATTGCGCTCCTGCGATCCCCATTGCTCTGCCAAAGCGCCACCGTAGGCCAATCCTGCCAGACGTTCTTGCTGGGAATAACTCCCCTTTTCGGCAGTAAAACAGCCACCGATCTCGAACAGGCGCACGCGGGGCTGTTTGCGAGCCAGATTGGTCCGCAGCGATGCCAGTAATCCGCCCAGCAGACTGCTGCGCATCACACTCATCTGGCTGGCGATGGGATTTTTCAGGGTGATAGGCTCGGTATTGCCGCACAGGTTACGTTCCCATCCGGCTTCGACGAATGCATAGTTGATGGTTTCCAGATAATCGCGTTGCACGACAACCTGGCGTACTTTGTCCAAAGGACGCTGAGCTTCGACCAGTGGCAATATATCCATGCGTCCCTGAATCGGCGCTGGCTGAATGTTTTCGTAACCATATACGCGTGCTACTTCTTCGATCAGGTCTTCTTCAATGGCGATATCGAAGCGGTAGCTGGGCGGCACCACAATAAATTCATCGCCTTTTTGCTGGAATGCCATACCAAGCCGGGTCAGTATCTTTACGATTTCGCTGGACTCAATTGCAACGCCAAGTACGCGATTCACACGTGAAGTACGCAACTTCACCGCATGACGGGCCGGTAGTTCGCCCTGCACTTCCGAAACTGCGCCGGCTTGTCCATCGCATATATCGAGAATCAGTTGCGTGGCACGATCCAGTGCATTCAGTGTGCTCATGAAATCCACACCGCGCTCGAAGCGATAGGATGAATCGGAACTGAAGCCAAGAAGCCGCGACTTGCCAATGATGGCGCTGGGCGCAAAAAAAGCACTTTCCAGGAATATATCGGTCGTGGCATCGTCTACTGCGCTATCCGCACCGCCCATCACGCCTGCCAAAGCGACCGGCCCCTTAGCATCGGTAATCACCAGCATATCGTCCTGCAGATCAACCGTCTGATCATTCAACAGCTTCAGTTTTTCTCCGGCGCGCGCAAAACGTACTTCGATATCACCGTTCAGCTTGTTCAAATCGAAAGCATGCAGCGGTTGTCCCAGTTCCAGCAACACATAGTTGGTCACATCCACCAATACGCTGATGCTGCGCAGACCGCAGCGTTGCAGGCGCTGCACCATCCAGGCCGGTGTCGCTGCCCTAGCATTCACGCCTGAGATCACCCGCCCCGTATAACGGGGACAGGCAGCAGTTGCCGACACCTTGACCTTGCGGCTTTGGTTGTCGGATGGCTTGAAGGTCTTTTGCGGAAACGCCTGCAGAGGAGCCCCGGTCAACGCTGCCACTTCTCGTGCAATGCCGCACAGCGACAGGCAATCGCTGCGATTCGGCGTGAGCTTGAGGGTAATCAACTGATCGTCAAGATCAAGATGCTTTCGGATGTTTTGGCCGACAACTGCATCTGCTGCCAATTCCAGCAATCCATCACTCTCCTCTGCCAGACCAAGCTCCTTTTCCGAACACATCATGCCGAAGGACGCAACACCGCGTACCTTGGCCTGCTTGATCTCGATACCGGGCAATTTTGCACCGACCAGCGCACACGGCGCTTTCATGCCCACGGTCACATTACCCGCACCACACACGATGTTCAGTGGTTCAGTTTGTCCTACATCTACCGTAAGTACATTCAACCGATCCGCATCCGGATGTTTGTCTTTGGTCAGTACCTGTGCCACCACGACTTTTTCAAAGGCAGGTGCGACAGGGCTCATTTCTTCCACTTCAAGTCCGGCCATGGTCAGCAGATGAGACAGCTCCTCGCTGGACAGCGATGGATTAACGAGGGTACGCAACCAGGATTCGGAAAATTGCATGTTCAGCTAAATTGTTTCAGGAATTGCAAATCGTTCTCGAAAAAGAGCCTGAGATCATTCACGCCGTAGCGCAGCATGCACAGACGCTCCACCCCCATACCGAAGGCAAAGCCGATGTATTTCTCGCTGTCTATACCGACATGCTTGAGCACGTTCGGATGCACCATGCCGCAACCACCAATCTCCAGCCAGCCGCCTTTCCAGCTCATATCGATCTCTGCCGAAGGTTCGGTAAACGGAAAGAACGAAGGACGAAAGCGCACATGCATGTCATCTGTTTCAAAAAAGTTCTGCAGAAAATCGGCGATCACGCCTTTAAGGTCAGCAAAACTCACGCGCTCGCCTATCCACAAACCTTCGACCTGATGGAACATCGGCGAATGAGTAGCATCCGAATCGACACGGTAGACACGTCCCGGAGCGATGATGCGGATGTCCGGCATGGTATCCAGATGTTTGTACTTCTCCATATGCGCTTGCATGTAGCGAATCTGGATCGGCGAGGTATGCGTACGCAGTACATGCTGGTCGTCGATATAGAAAGTATCGTGCATGGCGCGAGCCGGATGGTCTGCCGGGATATTCAGCGCGGTGAAATTATAGAAATCGTTCTCGATCTCCGGACCTTCCTCCACAGCGTAGCCGATGGAATGAAACAGCGTTTCGATACGTTCCAGCGTGCGCGTAATCGGGT
>JBNLBY010000087.1:0-9578 GCA_050303535.1 Sideroxydans sp.
CCTAACCCGCAAAAGGGAGGTGAATTATTCAGCACTGACAAGTGGCAGGACTGGTATGCCTCAAATGAAGGTGTTTGCATCAACTCCGGAAAATACAACGGCATGAATTTTCAGCAGGCTGTGGATGCAATCACTGCCGACTTAAAGTCAAATACCTTGGGCGACGAACAGGTGCAATGGCGCCTGCGCGACTGGGGCGTGTCGCGCCAGCGCTACTGGGGCTGCCCGATTCCCATCATCCACTGCGACAGTTGCGGCTCGGTGCCGGTGCCTGACGATCAGTTGCCGGTAGTATTGCCCGAGGATTGCGTGCCGGATGGGTCGGGCAATCCGTTGCTCAAGCGCGCCGATTTCCTGAATTGCACCTGCCCCAAATGCGGCAAGCCCGCCAAGCGTGAGACCGACACGATGGATACCTTTGTGGATTCGAGCTGGTATTACGCGCGCTACGCGAGCGGCTTCAAGGACGATGCGATGGTAGATGAGGAAACGAATTACTGGATGCCTGTGGACCAGTACATCGGCGGCATCGAACATGCGATTTTGCACCTGTTGTATTCGCGCTTCTGGAGCAAAGTAATGCGCGACCTCAATCTGGTAAGCTACGACGAACCTTTTGCCAATCTGCTTACGCAGGGCATGGTGCTCAACCATATCTATTCGCGCAAGACAGACAAGGGCGGTATCGAATACTTCGCCCCCGAAGAAGTGACGCCCACGCACGATACGGACGGCAAGGTGACAGGTGCCAAGCTGCTGAGCGACGGTTCAACGATCGACTATCAGGGTATCGGCACCATGTCCAAGTCCAAGCGCAACGGCGTCGATCCGCAATCGTTGATCGAACAATACGGCGCCGACACCGCGCGCCTGTTCATGATGTTTGCCTCGCCCCCGGAACAGACACTGGAGTGGGCCGATTCCGGCGTGGAAGGCGCTCACCGCTTCTTACGCAGATTATGGAATTTCGGTATGAGATTGAATGAAGGCGGCGGCCCCGAAATCCACGAACGTTTGCTTAAAGCTACGCGCTTTGAAATTCACTCAGTCCTCAAGCAGGCAAACTATGACATGGCCAAGCATCAATTCAATACCGTTGCTTCCGCTGCCATGAAAATGCTGAACGCGCTTGATCGTCTGGCCGGGGTAGGCCATCCTGACATAAAAGAAGATTTTTCAATATTGTTGCGCCTGCTCTCTCCCATCACGCCGCACATCACTCACCACCTGTGGTGCGAGCTCGGTTATGGCGAAGACATCCTCACCGCCGAGTGGCCCGAGCCACTGGAGGCGGCGCTGGAACAGGACGAAATCGAACTGGTGATCCAGGTGAATGGCAAGTTGCGCGGCAATCTGCGTGTAGCCAAGGATGCGGACAAGGCGACACTGGAACAGCTTGCGTTGGCGCATGAAGCTGTACAAAAACAACTCGCGGGCGGAACGGCGAAGAAGGTCGTCGTCGTACCGGGTCGCCTGATCAACGTGGTGATCTGATGACAAACATAACGCGCACATTTTTATTGCTGATGGCACTGACGCTGGCAGCGTGTGGCTTTCATCTGCGCGGCAGCAATCTCAAGGATGTGCAATTCGCGTTCAAATCACTCTATTTGAAAGCGCCCGGCGAAACGCCTTTTGTCAAAGACCTGCGGCGAATCCTGAAATCCAACAATATCGAGTTGATGAACACTGTCGACGAGGCTGACCTGGTGCTGGAAGTTGTCTCTGAGCAAACCGCCAAGCAGATTCTTTCGCTTTCCGGTGCCGGCCGCGTAAAAGAATACCAGTTGTTTTACCGTGTCTCTTTGCGCGCTTACGACAACCAGCAGAACGACTGGCTGCCTGCCGAAGAGATATCGCTGTCACGCATCCTGCCGTATGACGATGAGCAAGTGCTCGCCAAGGAGCAGGAAGAGGCAGCGCTTTACAAAGACATGCGAGTTGATGCCGTGTCGCAGGCCGTGCGCCGCCTGATCCGGGCAAAACCCCAGTTGTAGTTTATTGCCATGAGAATTTCCAGTGAAGATCTGCCGCAGCATTTATCCAGAGGTCTGGAGTCACTGTATGTCATTCACGGTGAAGCGCTGCTGCTCGCCATCGAAGCGGCTGATGCCATACGCGCCGCCGCCCACGAGGCGGGATATGGCGAGCGCGAAACACTGATCGCCGAGCAGGGTTTCAAATGGGCCGAGTTGCGCAACAGTGCACAAAGCATGTCGCTTTTTTCTTCGCGCAAGGTGATCGACTTGCGCATCCCTTCCGGCAAACCCGGCGTAGAGGGTGCGCAGGCATTGCAGGATCATTGCGCAAACCTCAACCCGGATACGCTCACGCTGATCTCCCTGCCGCATCTCGACGGCACCGCCATGAAAAGCAAATGGTTCACCGCGCTGGAGCAACACGCCACCGTCATCAGTGCCAATGAAGTTTCGCTGGCCGCATTGCCCGCCTGGATCGCGGCGCGTCTGAAACGGCAGGGACAGTCTGCCGATGCGGACACGCTGGCGTTTCTGGCACAGCGCGTGGAAGGCAATCTGCTGGCGGCTTTCCAGGAAATACAGAAACTCGCCTTGTTGTTCCCCGCCGGACCGCTTTCTTTCGACCAGGTCAAAGACTCGGTAATGGACGTAACGCGTTATGATGTATTCAAGCTGTCCGAAGCCATGCTGGCAGGCGATGCCGAACGCTATGTGCGCATTCTCGACGGATTGCGCGCCGAAGGTACTGCGACGGTACTGATCCTGTGGGCTGTCGCGGAAGATATCCGTGCTTTGGCCAAGGTTTCTCGTGCCATGCAGCAGAATGGCAATCTTTCCGGTGCATTGCGCAGTGCACGTGTGTGGGGTGTCCGGCAGAAACTGGTGGAACGCGCAGTGCGCCGCTTTACGCCAAAATTTGCGGAACGTGCCCTGCGCCAGGCCGCATATATCGATAGACTGATCAAAGGCTTGCGCCAGGGTGATGTGTGGGATGAACTGATGCAACTCGGTGTGCGTTGTGCAAGGGCAGGTGCCAGATGAGCGAACAGGAAATTCTGGTGGTCATCACCAACCTGCCGGATCGCGCTGTTGCGGAACGCATCGCGGAAACGCTGGTCACAGAACGCACCGCCGCCTGTGTGAATATACTGGCCGAATGCACGTCGGTCTATCGCTGGAAGGGCAAGACTGAACACGCCGGAGAAGTACCGCTGCTGATCAAGACCACGCGTGCGGCTTATCCGCAACTGGAAAGTGCGCTGCGCAAGCTGCATCCTTATGAAGTGCCGGAAATCGTCGCGTTGCCCGTCAACGCCGGGTTGCCGGAATATTTAAACTGGGTCGCACAAGAGACCTCACCAAAGTAAAGACTCATGAATCGTCGACTATTCGTTTTTTTGCTCCTGCTATGTCTTGCACCATTGTCCCAGGCCGACTTTCTTTCATTCGGCAGCAAGAAACCCAAATTCCTGCCCGCCGACAAGGCTTTTGCACTGAGCATCCAGGCAGCAGACCAGCATACATTGATCGCGAATTTCACCATTACGCCGGGCTATTACCTGTATCGCGACAAGCTCATCTTCAACGTTGCCAACAGCAAGACCAGGATTACCCGGGTTTCCCTGCCTCAAAGCGAAACCAAGGATGACCCGAATTTCGGCCCGACAGAGGTCTACCACCATTCCTTTCAGGCTGAAATTACGCTGGACAAAGTAAATACGGCCCAGCCGCTGGTTTTGAACGCGAGTTATCAGGGATGCAGCGACAAAGGCTTGTGCTACCCGCCTATTGAAAAAACCTTCAACATTGATCTGGTGCAAACTATCAGTGCCGCGCCGCCTGCTGCAACTTCGGACACAGCCAACGCGCAAAGTCCGCCCGAAAACGATAACACCCGGATCGCACAGCTTTTCAGGGACGGCAATTTCTGGCTCATCATTTCTTTTTTCTTTGGTGCCGGTTTGCTGCTCTCCCTGACGCCTTGTGTGTTCCCGATGATCCCCATCCTCTCCGGTATCATCGTTGGCCGCGGGCACAAGATCACCCACCTGCACGCTTTCGTATTGTCGCTGGCCTATGTGCTGGGCATGGCGATCACCTATGCCATCGCGGGCGTGGCCGCAGGTTATTCCGGCAATCTCATTTCCAACGCATTGCAAACACCCTGGGTGCTGGGCAGTTTCGCCGCGATTTTCGTCGTGCTGTCGCTGGCCATGTTTGGCCTGTATGAACTGCAGTTGCCCACCGCGCTACAAAGCAAACTGTCCGACGCCAGCAACAAGCTGCACGGCGGGCATATTTCCGGCGTGTTTGGCATGGGTGCATTATCTGCCATCATCATGGGCCCATGCGTTGCCGCCCCGCTGGCAGGTGCGTTGCTATATATAAGCAAGACTCACGATGCCGTACTGGGTGGTGCCGCGCTGTTCGTGCTGGCACTGGGCATGGGCGTTCCGCTGCTCATCATCGGTACCTCGGCCGGTGCAATATTGCCCAAGACAGGCGCCTGGATGGAATCCGTCAAACGCTTTTTCGGTGTGCTGATGCTGGCGATGGCGATCTGGATCGTCTCCCCCATTCTCCTGATAAGCATACAAATGCTGTTGTGGGCGGCCCTGTTGATCTTCTCGGCGATCTTTCTGCGTGCGCTCGATCCCTTGCCGCATAACGCACATGGCATGAACAAGCTGGGAAAAAGCATCGGCATACTCGCGCTTTTGCTCGGGGTGGCCTATCTCATCGGCGCGCTGTCTGGTGCGCGAGACATTCTGCGTCCGCTCGGCAGTGTTGTGAATGCTTCTGCCAAAGCGCCTGCAAGCCTGCATTTCGAACGCATCAAGAGCGGGGCAGAACTGGATGCGCGCATTGCCCAGGCCAGCGGCAAGTACGTCATGCTGGATTTTTACGCCGACTGGTGCACCTCGTGCAAAGAAATGGAGCGTTTCACTTTCAGCGACTCAACAGTACAGGCGCGATTGAAGAACACGATACTGCTGCAAGCCGATGTCACCGCCAACAATGCAGATGACAAGGCCCTGTTGCACCGCTTCCAGCTTTTTGGACCGCCTGCGATCCTGTTTTTCGACCGTCATGGCAAGGAACAAACCGGTTCTCGCGTTATCGGCTACCAGGATGTCGCCCAATTCATGGAATCGCTGAAGCGCGCGGGACTTTGAGCTGGCATTCCGGAACCCGAAAGGTCCGGTTGCCCGGTATCGCTTTGGCATTCTGTCTCTTTCATGGCTTCTGACCCCCCGCTAACAGGCTGTTTTTCTTAAATTCGCCGAAAAGGTGGACAATTTCCCTCTTTTTCGGCAAACTCCGCCCCCCATGAAGAACATCCTCGTACTACACGGCCCCAACCTGAACCTGCTCGGCACTCGTGAGCCGGAGGTGTATGGTCGCATCACGTTGGACGAAATTAATGCCAAGTTAACGACATTAGCGGAATCTAAGGGGGCAAAACTGGCACACCTGCAGAGTAACGCCGAAGCAGAGCTGGTTGACCGTGTACAGAAGGCGCGCACCGACGGTACGGACTTCATCATTATCAACCCGGCAGCATTCACCCATACCAGTGTTTCCCTGCGCGATGCGTTGGCTGCGGTAGCCATCCCATTCATCGAAATACATCTTTCCAACGTGCATGCTCGCGAAGCCTTCCGCAAGGAATCCTATTTTTCCGATATCGCGACCGGCGTCATCAGCGGTCTGGGCGCTATGGGCTACGAACTTGCACTGCAATTTGCATTACAACATTCTGTTTAAGGAGTAAATAATGGATCTACGCAAGCTGAAAACGCTGATCGAGCTGGTTGAAAACTCGGGGATCGCCGAACTGGAACTGACAGAAGGCGAAGAACATGTGCGTATTTCCCGGGCATGCTCGGTTGCCGCTCCCGTGCAGCAGGTGTATGCCGCTGCGCCGATGGCTGCGCCTGCAGCGGAAGCCGCTGCCGCTCCGGCTGCGCCTGTCCAGCCTGAAGGCCATGTTGTCAAATCGCCCATGGTCGGCAGCTTCTACCGTTCTCCTTCTCCCGGTGCCAACCCCTTTGTCGATGTAGGTCAGAGCGTAAGCGAAGGCGATACCCTTTGCATTATCGAGGCAATGAAACTGCTGAACGAGATCGAAGCCGACAAATCCGGCGTGATCAAAGCCATCCTGGTAGAGAATGGTCAGGCAGTGGAGTTCGGTCAACCGCTGTTCATCATTGGCTAAATTATCATGGCCGTTTTTGAGCGCAAACCCCGCACCCCCGCACCGCCGGAGAAGCCTGTTATGTTTGAAAAGATACTGATTGCCAATCGAGGCGAGATTGCGCTGCGTATCCAGCGCGCCTGCCGCGAAATGGGCATCAAAACCGTCGCGGTACATTCCGATGCAGATGCCGATGCCAAGTATGTGAAGCTGGCGGATGAATCCGTCTGCATTGGCCCCCCGCCCTCCGGCCAGAGCTATCTGCACGTGCCCGCCATCATCAGCGCAGCAGAAGTGACCGATGCACAGGCCATCCACCCCGGCTATGGTTTTCTGTCAGAGAGTGCCGACTTTTCCGAACGCTGCGAAAAATCCGGTTTCGTGTTCATTGGCCCACGCGCCGAGACCATTCGCCTGATGGGCGACAAGGTCTCAGCCAAAAGCGCGATGAAAAAGGCTGGTGTGCCCTGCGTACCCGGTGTTGAAGGCGCTTTGCCGGAAGACCCGGCCGAGATCATCAAGATCGCCAAACAAATCGGCTACCCGGTCATCATCAAGGCCGCAGGCGGCGGCGGCGGTCGCGGCATGCGTGTGGTGCATACCGAGGCCGCACTGATCAACGCAGTGACCATGACCAGAACCGAGGCGCAAGCGGCATTCAACAACCCCATGGTTTACATGGAAAAATTCCTGGAAAACCCGCGCCATATCGAGATACAGATTCTGGCCGACCAGCACGGCAACGCGGTGTACCTGGGTGAGCGTGACTGCTCCATGCAGCGCCGCCATCAGAAAATTATCGAGGAAGCACCGGCTCCGCATCTCAATCCCAAGTTGCGCGACAAAATTGGCGAACGCTGTGCCGAAGCCTGCCGCAAGATCGGTTATCGCGGCGCGGGCACGTTCGAGTTCCTGTATGAGAACGACGAGTTTTATTTCATCGAAATGAACACCCGTGTACAGGTCGAGCACCCGGTCACCGAAATGATCACTGGTGTCGACATTGTGCAGCAGCAGATCCGCATTGCGGCCGGCGAAAAAATGACTTTACGCCAGAAGGACATCGAATTCCGCGGCCATGCCGTGGAGTGCCGCATCAACGCCGAGCATCCTTATACCTTCGTGCCTTCGCCCGGACGCATCACCAACTGGCATGTTCCCGGCGGCCCCGGTATCCGTGTCGATTCGCATGTATACAACAACTACTTCATCCCGCCGCATTACGATTCCATGATCGGCAAGATCATCGCCTACGGTGACACACGCGATCAGGCGATCGCCCGCATGCGTACGGCATTGTCCGAGATGGTGGTGGAGGGGATCAACACCAACATCCCGCTGCATCAGGAATTAATGAATGACGCGGCGTTCGTGCGCGGCGGCACCAGCATCCATTATCTGGAACACAAGCTGGCAGAAAAAAAGGGAAAGTAAGCAGTGTCTTGGCTCACGCTATCCGTACGCGCTGAAGCCGATTACGCTGAAGCATTGAGCGAGATGCTGTTGGCACGCGGTGCCCTTTCGGTCGACATGCTGGATGCCGATGCCGACACACCCGATGAGCAGGCCATTTTCGACGAGCCAGGCGAAGTGCCGCCCCAACATGTCTGGCAGCACAACCTTATTAACGCCCTGTTCGAAAACAATGCCGATGTTGACGGCATCCTGCAGGCCAGTTATGCCGATCTCGGCATTAACACCCCGCCAGAACACAATATTGAAACGCTGGAAGAAAACGACTGGGTACGCCTCACCCAGGCACAGTTCGACCCCATCCGCATCTCGCAACGACTATGGATCGTGCCGACCTGGCATACCCCGGCCGACCCTGATGCAATCAATATCGTACTTGATCCAGGACTTGCCTTCGGTACCGGCAGCCATCCCACCACCCGCCTGTGTCTGCGCTGGCTTGATGAAAATATCAAGGGTGGCGAAACAGTGCTTGATTACGGATGCGGTTCCGGCATCCTCGCCATCGCAGCCATGAAGCTGGGCGCAGCCAGTGCCATCGGTGTGGATGTCGACCCGCAAGCCGTGGCAGCCAGCCGTGACAATGCTCATGTCAACCGGGTACGTGCAGACTTCCATCTTCCGGACGGTGTGGAACCCGCCCGCTTTGATGTCGTCGTTGCCAATATCCTGACCAACCCGCTGCGAGCACTGGCCCCGCTGCTGGCAGGCGCCACAAAACCACAGGGATGGATCGTCCTATCCGGCATTCTTGCCGAACAGGCGGATGAAATCATGCGTATTTACGCGCAATGGTTTGACCTCGCGCCCGCCGTATTGGAAGATGGGTGGTGTTGTGTATCCGGCAAAAAAAATGACTGAAATCACGAAATGCCCCAAATGCAACGCCCGCTTCAAGGTGACCGAAGCGCAACTCAATGCCCATGAAGGGCTGGTGCGTTGCGGACGTTGTCATCACATCTTCGATGCCAACAAGTACCTGCACGACTACGAACCCAGCCGGCAACTCAGCTTGCCGATCGAGGATGATTTCCAGACGGACAAACCCGAACCGGCGTACAAACCGAATATCCCGAAACTGGAAACAGAACGCACTACGCTGGCACAGCAGGTACAATTTGTCGAAGAACTGACCGACGAAGTACTGGAAAGACCAGCAGACCAGATAAACGGGTACAGCATAATGTTTCCAGTATTCCTGTTGCTGGTGCTGCTTGCCCAATTTTCCTTTTACTTCCGCGTCGAACTCGGTGCGCACCTGCCCGGACTGAAACCTTTGCTGTCGAAATACTGCTCAATACTTCACTGTACCGTTGCGTTGCCGCAAGAAGTGGATCTGATCGCCATCGACTCCTCCGAACTGGAATCCGACCCTGACCAAAGCAATCTGGTCACACTGCACGTCCTGGTCCACAATCGCGCTCCTTTTGCCCAGGCGCACCCCAGTCTGGAACTTACCCTCACCAATTTGCGGGACCAGGTGATCGCCCGCCGCGTATTTCACCCGTCGGATTACCTGAATAAAGGCGACGACGGCAAGCTTGGCGTCCCGGCTCACCGCGATCTTGACATCAGACTGCGCATGGACACGACCGACCTCAAGCCGACTGGATATCGCGTGTTCCTGTTCTATCCGAAGTAAACCAGTACACTGACCTCAAAGTGTTGGCTTGAGTACCATCAGCCCGTATACGACTAGCATTGCGGGAAAAGCCAACTTCCCGAGCCGCTCCCAATACAAGGCGTAGCGCCAATACTCCTGAGGCAATTCTCCTAGGGTGGCAGCAGATGTTTTGGCCATTTTCGCCATCTGTATCTGCAACCACACCACAGGCAACCACCATGCTCCTGCCAGAATGAACAGTAAATAGGTTGCCATCAGCCATGCGTCGGTCAACGAATACCCGCCCAAAACGACAAGCGCAAAA
>JBNLBY010000088.1:0-9549 GCA_050303535.1 Sideroxydans sp.
ATTTTTTACATTCTGCCAATATATGCTTCCCGGTTAGCTGAAAAACCGACACCCTGTGGTCAAACACGACCTTTTTCCATGAATCCTCGTGATGGCAGGATTCGCATTTTTTTCCCTCCTGGCCTTTGTGCTTGTCATCCTTTTCATGGCATGAGAAACAATCTTTTTTCAGTTTATCTTTGTACAAATTTCCTTTATGGCATTTAACGCACTTGGCATAACGGTGTTTTCCCAGCAGCGGGTACTTGGTTTTCTTATTATGGTCATACACAATTTCCTTCCAGCTCTGCTCAACGTGACAGACTTCACACTTGGTACCGAATTTTCCCTTGTGTTTATCGTCTTTTTTGTGGCACGAATTGCAATCCTTCTTCAACTTAATCTTGTTCGGATTATCTTTTTTGTGGCACTTGCTGCATTTTGCTTTGCGATGTTTCCCCAACAGCGGGTATTTGGTCTTTTTGCCGTGGTCAAACACGATCTTTTTCCAGCTCACGGCGTTATGACAGGTTTCGCATTTGGAACCATATTTCCCCTTATGTTTGTTATCTTTTTTATGACAATCGTTGCAGCGCTTGGGCGTATCCTTGAATCTTCTTTTCGGGTGACAAGCCTCGCATTTCGCTTCTTTGTGCTTGCCCACCAGGTCAAAACCTTTTTTGCTGTGATCAAAATGGATCGTTTTCCAGTCTTTCTCCTCATGACAACTCTGGCACTCTGTTCCCAGACGGCCTTTATGTTTGTCTGCTTTCTTGTGGCATCCAATACACTTGGTTGGCGCATCCCGATATTTCTTCAGCGGGGGGTGACAATCCTTGCAAAGCACTTTCTCTTTTAAGTGACCACCTTTCAGGATATGGCCGGTGGTGTCGTGATCAAAATTAACAGTCTCCAATTTGGCAATACGCGCATCCCGTCCTTTGTGATCCGTGTGGCATTCTTTACATGGTTTTTCTTCCTCCAGCAGGCCGTGATAACCCTGTTGTCCGTCGATGTCCTTCGCAACCTCTTTGTGACAATCCTTGCAAAGGTCAGATTGAGCCGCTTTATCGTATGGTTTGTGGCACTTTTCGCAATCGCTTTCGTATTTCAGATGCCCCTGGATAAGCTTTCCCGGTGACAATAAACTACTAACCGAATCGGCATATGCATACGAAGCACAGAACGAAACAAACATCGTAAACATTAACGTCCTGAATAATGCTGTCAGTGCAGAAAAAATATGCATCTAGTATTTATGAACCGAGATGACATGCCATATCGAGCTGAAAGCCAACATATACACCAACGGCACATGAAAGATATGCCACAGTGAAAACAGTTTTTCGTAGGTCGAAAACTGGGTAATGTCCCGGATAGTCGTGAGGTAGTTTCGAACAAACTGAGCATTCTGATAAAAGAGTTCGTCGAGCCGCTTCATCTGGGCATCATTCCATTGCATCTCGTTGGCGTTCGCATACATGGCGTCTTCCAACTCGATTATTAACGTCCTTGCAAACCATTGAATGCGGAATCCAATTGTCAGGAAATTCCAGACACTGATCCGCCCTCCCTTGGAGAGATTCAATGCATAGTTGCGAAAATTGACCAGTTTCTGCTGAAGCGCTGGTGCAAAACTGAAAACGGATTTAACGTCCTTAGATCCATCCAGTTCGTCCTGAAGTTGCTGGAAAGTTGTATTTCTGCCGTAGAGACCGTTGTGGATTTTGGTGTAGAAAAAGCGCCCGAAAATTCCGCTCCCCGAAACCAATAACATACACAGCATCGCCACGCTTGCATTAACCGACCGAAGCGTAAAGGTGGAATGAAATACGATAAGTGCCGGCCCCAGAATACCGAATACCATATGCCATTTAAACCATTTCGGCAGGAGCCCCCAGTTCCTCATGAAGCCTATCCGCTTGCGAACCGGATAAAACAGCAGCGTCAGCATCATCAATCCACCCGCCAATCCGATGTTGTATCCAACATCGTCGCCAGGTTTGTAAAGTTTGTCCTGTGAGACTAATAAACCGGCCGCCATCAACACGGTGATCATTATCAAATACAGTGTCCAACCGTAGTCCCTGGGCCGGTATCTGTGTTTTGGTCTGCGCCGCTCTATCAGATTTCTTGTTGCTGTTTGTGTAGTCATCTATATATGTACTAAAAAAACACCAAACTTGTACCCGATCACCTTACAGATGATCCGGTTAAATTCACGGAATAACTGATATCCATGCAGGCCACTTTTGCATCCATCGACAGCACAGAGCAGTTGATGATGAAGAATTTCCAGCACATGAGCATCAGACCAGGCAGGTCAGTTCGGCAACCTTGGCATTGCAAATAAACTTCTGCCTCTTGACCGAGTTTATTGATACACCTACACCTAAGGATCGCCCTGTTTACGTCACAACTTACATGAAAACATTAATAATCAATAAGTTAGTCTATATGCTAACGATATTTTGACGAAATATTAACGGAATTTTAACATAAGCTAGTTAGTCAATTAAATTTGTACTTTGTTCCAATTTCCATGCTTTATGCCTTTACCCCATATATCCAACTGAAATATAAACAATAATTATGTTTTGACTGCATATGCGCCACGTATTATTAGCCATCTTATGTGTGTGGGAATGAGTCAGAACAAGGGGTGTGCAGAATTTTCCTCGAAAATACACACCAAGCCAGGCATAAACAGAGTGGCAAAGGGAAAATGTTTAACTATATGAATAAACAGGACAACTCTGCGCATTCAACAATAAAAAACATTGCCTGTCAGCAACGCTTCAAACATTGTGAATACCAGAGAGGAGAGCTAGGAAATATCAGCCAAAGAGAGTGCGCGATTTTTCAACTACACCGTTTCGCTTGAGCATGGCAAGAAATTCTGCTTCATCGTTCGCAACGACTTTGGATAAATAGGCCATGTTCTTTTCAATCGCTTCCAGATAGTAATTGTTGCTGACACCCATCACATCCTGAAAATGGAATGACAACTTCTTATATATTCCACCAAGCGTTTCATCCAGTTTTTGACGGGTCATTTCATAAAAGCGATGGGTCTGACAGAGTAAATCATACATACTTTGATAGCTGCCAAAATTGGCTTCTTTGAACTCCAGATATAAAAACAGCAGCTTTTCCAGGTAAATACGATCAGCCATCTGACCGGCAATATCTGCAGTGGCAACGATACTTGCCAGCATACGGGTACGTTCGCCATCAAATTCTATCTGTGTAAATGGACGGTTGTACTCCGTGCCAAGGATCATGTCCGTCACCTTGCCAGTCACTTCAGGTGCTATGTTCCGCTCAACAAAATATCGCCGCATGAATTCGATGCCTCGCTGAACATGCGTCTGGGTATATTGTGCACCTGTTCCACTCTCCTCTCCCTTGCGTTGCACATAGCCGATATCGTGCATCAGGATGGCGAGCATCATGATGGTGATCTCGTCATCCGACAGGCAGTCACCGGAAAGATGAACGCCGTGCATCAACCTCACGCCGCACAGAAAAACCTCCAGCGTGTGGGGAAGATCGTGGTACATCGTCTTAATAGAACCGTACTCCGGGTATTCGCCGCGGAATAGCCGGACGACATCGTCAAATACGGATTGAATAAACGCAAAATCGTAGTCGGGGTTTATACGACGAATGATGTCAACGGCTTTCGACCACACTATTGCCGGATCGTTATTGTTGAAAAGCGCGTCAATTTCGATTTGCTGCGGGCTATTGTTCATGTCCTGTGAATTCTCTCATGGCGCATGTTTTCAAAAGTATAAACTTCAGAAACAGTCACAGTCTAACCCACGAGCCTGCCCGAATACAATTTCCCAGACAGAAAACTGGCAAAAATGATAAAGGCAGCGCCTGCCCATTCGCGCGCCTGCATCGCTTCGTTTGCCAGGAAGTAGGCTGAAATAGCGGCTGCGACCAGTTCGAATAAAAACAGTACCACAGCATGGTTTGCAGGAAGATGCGTAACGCCATATTGCACGGCAAAGCTGGTGGCACTGAGCACCCCCCCCATCAATAACAGTAATACCCAGAGTTGCAACGGGATCGCTGATATTTTTTCCGCCAGCCCACCTTGCCACAACAGGAATGGCAAGGTCAAAAAGGTCGTACCCAGCAATAAACTGAATGATTTTACTTCGACGCTGAGATGTGAGGCACGCCGAGAGACTACATTGGAAAAAGCAAACCCCATCCCTGCCGACAGACCAAACCATTCGGCAATCGTATTCGGCACTGGCGCCCCCAGGCCCGGTTCCCATAACATGATCATCGCGCCGCACATCGACAAGGCAATTACAAAATAGCCGTATCGATTGAGTCTTTCATTTAGCAGCCAGTACGAGAACAGAATGGTCCATAGCGGGGCCAGATAAAACAGCAACAGCACCCGCATTACTTCGCCATGCAGCATTGCCAGCACGTAGCCCAGATTTGCCCATCCAATGCTCAATGCCAGCAAAAGCGCCCATTTACCAAATGTAGCCCGCTCCCGCCACACCCGCGACAGCATAAAAGCACCGCACGGCATAGCCAGAAAATAGGTAATGAATGTCGCCAATGGGCCTGATACACCGGCATCCTGGAGTGCCCGAAAGGGATACCAGACCAAACCCCATACCAAAGCTCCGCTTAGAACGCCCGCAACCGGCATCATATTTTGTTTTGTTGGCACTTGCCCGACCCTTATATAATGCGCGTTGATTTCCAGAACGAAGTAAAACCTTGATGAATCGCGACCTAGACAAGCTGCAGCCTTATCCTTTCCAGAAACTCTCCCAACTGTTCGGCGAAGTAACAAGCAATGAAACGTTAAAACCGATCTGCCTGCATATTGGAGAACCCAAACACGCCACGCCACAATTTATCAAGGATGCCCTGATCAGCGGTCTCGACGGGCTGGCGAATTATCCCACAACCAACGGCAGCGAAGCTTTGCGAGCAGCCATTGCCAACTGGCTTGTTTCGCGCTATGGCATCCTTGGGCCTGATATCAAGACACAGATCCTGCCCGTAAACGGCAGCAGGGAAGCCTTGTTTGCTTTTGCGCAGGCAGTAATCGACCGCAGCAGGAACGATCCGGCCATCGTCTGCCCCAACCCCTTCTACCAGATTTATGAAGGTGCGGCGTTGCTGGCTGGGGCAACGCCTTATTTCCTCAATACCTTGCCTGACGATGGCTATGCCCTGAATTTCGCCCAGTTGCCGGAAACCGTCTGGCAACGCACCCAACTGATCTATGTTTGTTCACCCGGCAATCCGAGTGGACGCGTAATGCCATTGGCTGAATGGAAAGTCCTGTTTGAAATGAGCGACCGCTACGGTTTCGTCATCGCTTCCGACGAGTGCTATTCCGAAATCTATTTCGGCACAGACAAGCCGTTGGGTGCGCTACAGGCCGCACAGCAACTGGGACGTGGCAATTACAGGAATCTGGTGGTGTTCTCCAGCCTGTCCAAGCGTTCCAATGTGCCGGGCATGCGTTCCGGTTTTGTTGCCGGTGACGCCGACATTCTTGGGCGATTCGCCCTGTACCGTACCTATCACGGCTGTGCCATGAGCCCTGCAATCCAGAAAGCAACCATTTCAGCCTGGAACGACGAGGATCATGTCGCCGAAAACCGCCTTCTTTACTCGGAAAAGTTTGCCAAAGTCATTGCCCTGCTCGCACCGGTCATGCCCGTCTCCAAACCGGATGCGGGTTTCTATCTTTGGATTAAAACACCCATCTCCGATACAGTCTTCGCGCAACAACTGTACCGCGACTATAATGTGTCCGTACTGCCCGGCAGCTTTCTTGCCCGCGAGATGCACGGAATCAATCCCGGGGCGAATTTCATCCGTCTGGCGCTGGTAGCCGATCTGGATGAAACCCTGGAAGCAGCACGACGTATCGCCGAATTCACTCAAAAACTAGACTAGGAAAAACCATGCCGCAACTGCAAGCAATCATCGAAGAAGCATTTGAACGCCGTGCCGACATCACACCGCGCAACGTGGATGCGCAATTGAAGGAAACCCTCAATACCGTAATCGAATACCTCGATCAGGGGAAATTACGCGTGGCTGAAAAAATCGACGGAAAATGGATAACCCATCAATGGCTCAAAAAAGCGGTGCTGCTGTCCTTCCGTATCGAAGACAACACTTTCATCAAAGGCGGCTTTACCAACTATTTCGATAAAGTGCCGTCCAAATTTGCCGATTACAATTCCAAGGAGTTCCGCGAAGGCGGTTTTCGAGTGGTGCCACCCGCTACCGCCCGCCGCGGCGCCTTTATCGGTAAAAATGTGGTACTGATGCCCTCATACGTCAATATAGGTGCCTATGTGGACGAAGGTACCATGGTCGATACCTGGGCCACCGTCGGCTCCTGCTCGCAAATCGGCAGGAACGTCCATCTCTCCGGCGGTGTGGGTATCGGTGGCGTGCTGGAGCCGGTTCAGAGCGCTCCCACGATCATTGAGGACAACTGTTTTATCGGTGCGCGCTCGGAAATCGTCGAAGGCGTGGTCGTGGAAGAAAATTCGGTGATCTCAATGGGCGTGTACATTAGCCAAAGCACAAAAATATACGACCGCGATACCGGCGAAATTCATTATGGCCGTGTTCCAGCCGGCTCCGTCGTGGTCAGCGGCACCCTGCCCTCCAAGGACGGAAAATACAGCCTGAATTGTGCGGTTATCGTAAAAAAGGTCGATGCCAAGACGCTGAGCAAGACGGGCATCAACGAGTTATTGCGCGGAATCTAAGCAGGATACGGGATACAGCCATGCACGATTTCCCTGTATCCTGTATCCCGTCTCCTTAATCCTGAAATCGAGGTGACCCGATGATCATTACACCGCTACTCCAACTCGCTGCAGACCGGAAAGCTTCCGACTTGTTCTTTTCGGTTGGCGCACCGATCAATATCAAGATTGACGGCATAGTCATGCCGGTCAACTCGCAGAAACTCGACGAAGAGTCTGTCAAGCGCATCGTGTACGAGATGATGACAGAGCAGCAGATCAACGAATTCGAATTGACGATGGAGATGAACTTCTCCTTCCGGGTTGCCAGCATCGGCAACTTCCGGGTCAATGTATTCCGCCAGCGCAGCAGCATCTCCATGGTTATTCGTTATGTGCGCGGCGACGTGCTCAATGTGGAAGAACTGAACCTGCCGCTGGTGCTGAAAGAGCTTGTCATGGAAAAACGCGGGCTGGTACTGATGGTCGGCGCCACAGGTTCCGGCAAATCCACCACATTGGCGGCAATGATCCAGCATCGCAACGAAACCCAGAGCGGACATATTCTGACTATTGAAGACCCGCTCGAATACATGTTCCGCCACGGCAAGTCGATCGTAAACCAGCGCGAAGTCGGAACAGATACCGCCGACTACGGTAGTGCGCTGGTCAGCGCCATGCGCGAAGCGCCGGATGTGCTGATGATCGGCGAAGTGCGCGACCGGGAAACACTGAAACACGCGCTGATCTTTGCGCAAACCGGCCACTTGTGCCTGTCTACCCTGCACGCTAACAACAGCTACCACGCACTTAACCGTATGGTGAATTTCTTTCCCTACGATGCCCGCCCCAGCATTCTGTCCGATCTGTCACTTTGCCTGCGCGCCGTCATTTCGCAGCGCCTGATTCGCAATGCACAAGGCAAGCTGATGCCGGCCGTTGAGGTACTGTTGAACTCTGCGCTCATCGCCGAGCTCATAAAATCAGATCAGATCGACCAGATCCGCGACGCGATCGAACAAAGTGTCTCTCCGGGCTCGCAGACGTTCGAACAGGCATTGTATAAATTGTTCAAGTCGGGACACATCAGCAAAGAGGAAGCCTTACGCAATGCCGACTCGGCCAGCAACCTGTCTTCGCTGATCGACTATTCGCAAACCAGCAAAGTCAAGGCTTACGATCCGAATGCGCACCAGCCCAAACAACCTGCCTCACCCTCAGTCAAGTTTGACGGCATCAAGCTCAATCTTGATACGCCCGAAAAGGATACATGAAGCTGTATGGCATCCCCAACTGTGGCACCGTAAAAAAGGCACGTGCCTGGCTGGATAACCATGACGTGCATTATGAATTCCACGACTTCAAAAAACAGGGCATCACTGAAGCAATGCTCTCAAATTGGCTCAAACAGATCGGCTGGCAAAAGCTGTTAAAAAAGACCGGGCCCACCTGGGGACAGTTGCCTGAGGCGGTAAAAACCTCCATCAGGAACGATGCCTCCGCCCTGTCACTATTGATGGAAAAACCCAACGTCATCAAACGCCCGGTACTGGAGCACAAAGGTAAAATACTGGCGACCGGATTTAACGAAATCGATTACGAAAAACTCAAGTTATGAGCGACACCCATAGCAGTGAAACACTCTCTCTCGCCAAACAACTCATCTCCCGCCATTCGCTGACGCCAATGGATGATGGTTGTATGGAGATCATCGGCACGCGTATTGCATCGCTTGGTTTCAATCTCGAAAAAATGCCTTATGGCGATGTGGACAACCTGTGGGCCCGGCGCGGCAATGCTTCTCCTGTAATCTGTTTTGCCGGACACACTGACGTGGTGCCGACGGGACCTGCAAAAGAATGGGATAGCGATCCATTCACTCCGACGATACGCGATGGCATGCTCTTTGGACGTGGCGCATCAGACATGAAGGGCTCGCTGGCTGCTTTCGTCACCGCCATCGAGAAATTCGTTGCCGAACATCCGCAACATCGTGGCTCTATCGCCATGCTGCTTACTTCAGACGAAGAAGGTGTCGCAGTCGATGGCACAGCGCAAGTGGTAAAAGCTTTGCAGGAGCGCAATGAAAAGCTGGATTACTGCATCGTTGGAGAGCCGACCTGCGTCGCAAAAACGGGGGACACCATCAAGAATGGCCGTCGCGGTTCGCTATCCTGCACCCTTATTGTCAAGGGCATTCAGGGGCATATCGCCTATCCACATCTGGCGAAGAATCCGATCCACATGGTCGCGCCGGCCATTGCAGAACTCGCCAGCACCACATGGGACAACGGCAACGAGTTCTTCCCGCCGACTTCCTGGCAGATATCCAATATTCGTGCAGGAACAGGTGCAACCAATGTCATCCCGGGAACCGTGGATATCCAGTTCAATTTTCGCTTTTCTACTGCCAGCACCGAAGATGCGCTCAAGCAAAAAGTCCGGACCATTCTTGATAATCATGATCTGGAATACGAACTGGAATGGGAATCTTCCGGCAAGCCCTATCTCACTCCTCGTGGCGATCTGGTGGATGCTGTAAGCGCAGCGATCAAGCAGGTGCTTGGCCTTGATACAGAACTCTCCACCAGCGGTGGCAGTTCCGATGGCCGTTTCATCGCCGACATTTGCCCGCAAGTGATCGAGCTTGGTCCGTTGAATGCAACCATACACAAAATCAACGAATGCGTTGCAGTGGCTGACCTGGATGCACTGTCCGAAATCTACTACCAGACATTGGTCAGGCTGCTTGCAGAATAATGACGCTCTGCTGCGCAGAGGGAGAAGAACAAATGGACATCAATCA
>JBNLBY010000089.1:0-9503 GCA_050303535.1 Sideroxydans sp.
GCGCAACTGGCAGAAAAATCGGTTACATTAACTGCGGACTCTAAAGCCGCGTGCTACTGAAAAACGGGGGGACGTCGGTAAGACAAAACAGCAAGCAAACAAACGACCATGAGTCGGTGTGGAAATAAAGGCATGATGATCTCCGCTTGTTTTGATTTCATAAAAGGAGCTGGTTTGCACGTGGATCAGATAGATGGAAATTTCATGTTTTGTCGGGATACTTTCGGCGCAATGCCTGCTGGTTATTGCGCCTTACCTTGCTATTCGAAAAATTGTAATTTGGCCCTAGCCGATACAAGGCGAACTTTATAGTTTTTATATTTTTCAGTACCAAACTCTTTTTTCATTGAAACTTTGAATGGCACTTCTTCATTGGCAGGCAAAACGAAAGAATATTTATGTTCTTGGCCCGTATCTAATACACTATTATTTTTATCTAAAAAGGTTATTTCGTAAGTAATATCCCTCCACTCTATTTCTGATTCGTTTTTTAATTTACCTATTATTGCGACAGTCTCCCCACAAGAACTTCCACCAAATTCTATTCTGCTTTCTGTTATGGTAATTTTGTCCGCATAATCAGCAAAAGCTATTTTTTGAGTAAGTCCGGATTGGAAGTAGCTTGAAATACCAAACATAACAATTAAAAACATTATTAATGAAAAAGCAGGATTATTAGAAATCGCTCGAGTTTTAGACTGCCAGCTTTGGCAGTTTGGACATTTCTTTGCTCTTTCGTCAATTTCAGAGAAACATGTTTTACATGTCTTCATGTTGAATTTTCCTTTTCACGTCTAGCATGTTTAGATAAATGCGCCGGTCCGCACTATTACAATTACCGAAGCGAATGACGACAACTAACCTTTTTCCTTCCTGTAAACAAACTTCCAGAAATACCACAGGTAGTATCCGCCCAGCACAGTCCCTATCGGAAAGTAGATCAGCATTGCGATCGAGAACGGTACGCAAATCCAGGCGGCATGCCGATAATTGAGGATGAGTGTAAGGGCGACGACAAGAAAGAGCGCTGCAACCACAATGCCATAATAGGCAACCTGTTGCTCCTGCGGCGTGCCTTCTGGACCGAAGGTATGCTCCCAGATGAAGGTGAGGAATACAGCGAGCAGCATGGTCATGGCTACAAACAGCCACCCGATGATAATGCGGTGTTTATTCAATTCCGGCTCCTTGTTTGTACCAGCTCGACATACACATGATGTGTGCCGGATTCTGAATTTGCATTTACAAAATTCCCAAACCCGCATCTTGCCCTAAGTGGCGAGTGTGTTCAATGCTGAATGATCTCCGGGAATAATCATGTACCGCTGATGGTATGATTTGGCCGGAATAGCATGATCTGCAATCTGTTCTGAAAGGTTATTTGATGAGTATCCGCACTGTGACCACCCAGCCCTTCCCGGACCAGAAACCCGGCACTTCCGGCCTGCGCAAAAAGGTCCGGGTGTTCCAGCAACCGCACTACCTGGAAAATTTTGTTCAAAGCATTTTCGACAGCATTGCCGCCCCGCAGGGCGCCACACTGGTGCTGGGCGGCGACGGACGTTTTTACAACCGCACGGCGATACAGATCATTCTGAAGATGGCGGCAGCGAACGGTTTCGGTCAGGTGATGGTGGGACGCGGCGGGATTCTTTCCACGCCTGCGGCCTCTTGCGTGATTCGCAAGTTCAAAACTTTCGGTGGCATCATTCTTTCAGCCAGCCACAACCCCGGCGGGCCCGAGGGCGATTTCGGTATCAAGTTCAACAGCAGCAATGGCGGCCCGGCCACCGAGACGGTGACCGAGGCGATCTTCGCAAAGAGCAAGACGATCACCGGCTATCGCATTCTCGATGCAGCCGATGTGCCGCTGGATCAGTTGGGCGAAACGACATTAGGCAGCATGAAGGTGCAAGTGATCGATCCGGTGAGCGACTATGCAGAGCTGATGGAGTCGCTGTTCGATTTTGCGGCGATCCGTTCCCTGTTGCAGGATGGATTCCGCATCCGGTTCGATGCGATGCATGCGGTAAACGGCCCATATGCCAAAGAGATTCTGGAAGGACGTCTGAATGCTCCGGCAGGCAGTGTGATGAATGCCGTACCGCTCGAGGATTTCGGCGGCGGCCATCCCGATCCCAACCTGACTTATGCACATGATCTGGTTGAGATCATGTACGGCGAGGATGCGCCGGATTTTGGTGCAGCATCGGACGGAGACGGCGACCGCAACATGATCCTGGGCAGGCATTTTTTCGTGACGCCATCGGACAGCCTGGCTTTGCTGGCGGCCAACGCCATGCTGGTCAAAGGTTACAAGCAAGGTTTGGCGGGCGTTGCACGCTCGATGCCGACCAGCGCAGCAGCGGATCGTGTGGCAAAAGCGTTGAATATCCCCTGCTACGAAACCCCGACCGGCTGGAAATTCTTCGGCAATCTGATGGATGCCGGCAAGGTGACGCTATGCGGTGAAGAAAGTTTCGGCACGGGCTCCAGCCATGTGCGCGAGAAGGACGGCCTGTGGGCGGTGCTGTTCTGGCTGAATATCCTGGCAATGCGCAAACAATCCGTGGAAACCATCGTGCGCGAGCACTGGGCGAAATACGGCCGCAACTTTTATTCGCGCTATGACTATGAAGGATTGCCGACAGATGCGGCAAACGGTGTGATGCAACATCTGCGCGACAGTTTTGCCACGCTCGCAGGCAAACAGTTCGGCAAGTACACTATCGGCACCTGCGACGATTTCAGCTACACCGATCCGGTGGATGGCAGTGTAAGCACGGGCCAGGGGGTGCGCATCCTGTTCAGCGACGGTTCGCGCATCATCTTCCGCCTTTCCGGCACGGGTACGCAGGGTGCGACATTGCGCGTGTATCTGGAGGCGTTCGAGGCAGATGCCTCGCAGCATCATCTGGATGCGCAGGATGCCTTGAAGGAGTTGATTCAGATCGCGCTGCGCATTTCGGAACTACAGACGCGTACGGGACGAGACCGGCCTACGGTCATTACCTAGACTTGTTTTTCACCGGCTTTGCGGGGGATGCTTCGGAAGCTGTTGCAGTTGCCTCTTCGCCAACCACCTGAAAGAAGACTTCGTTCTGCTTGATCATGCCAAGCTCGCTGCGTGCTCGCTCTTCAATGGCTTCGGTTCCTTTTTTCAGGTCGTGCATTTCGGCATTCAGTGCTGCGTTGCGCTTGCGGTTCTGTTCGTTGAGCTGCTTCTGTTCCTGTATCTGCTGGTCCGTTTCCCATACTTTCAGCCAGCTGCCCTTCCCCACCCAGAGTGGATACTGCAACAGCAGGAGAAGGACCAAAAGTATGTAGGTAACAACGCGCATCAGGATATCCCTATGCTATATCTGCTGCGCGCGGCATAAAAACCTGAACCTGACAGTGTCCCTTACCCGAGCTGGTAATAGGCACCACGTCCGGGATAGGAAGCGCTGTCGCCGAGGTCTTCTTCGATACGCAGCAACTGGTTGTATTTCGCCATGCGATCGGAACGGCACAGGGAGCCGGTTTTGATCTGCAGGGCGTTGGTCGCCACGGCCAGATCGGCAATGGTGGAGTCTTCCGTTTCGCCGGAACGGTGTGAGATCACGGCTGTGTAACCCGCGCGCTTCGCCATTTCGATCGCTGCGAAAGTTTCAGTCAGGGTACCGATCTGGTTGACCTTGATCAGGATGGAGTTGGCGATGCCTTGCTTGATGCCTTCAGCCAGTATCTTGGTGTTGGTCACAAAGACATCGTCACCAACCAGTTGAACTTTTTTGCCTATTCGATCGGTCAGCATTTTCCAGCCTTCCCAGTCGAGTTCGCTCATGCCGTCTTCAATGGTGACGATGGGATATTTTTCTACCCAGGTCGCATACAGGTCGACCATCTGTTTCGAGGTCAGTGTCGCGCCGTCGGCTTTCAGGTGATATTTGCCATCCTTGAAGAATTCGGAAGCGGCCGGATCCATACCGATGGCGATATCCGTGCCGGGAACATATCCGGCTGCTTCGATCGCTTCGACGATGACTTGCAATGCAGCCTCGTTGGAACCCAGTGCAGGCGCGAAACCGCCTTCGTCACCGACTGTTGTCGGCAGGCCGCGATGATGCAGCACGGCTTTGAGTGCATGAAATACTTCTGCACCATAACGCAATGCCTCGCGGAAGCTCGGCGCGCCCACCGGAACGATCATGAATTCCTGCATGTCTGCCCCGCCGGTGGCATGCGCACCACCGTTGATGATATTCATCATCGGCACCGGCATTTCCATACGTGCTGCACCGCCGAAATAGCGGTACAACGGCAACCCGGATTCTTCTGCTGCCGCCTTGGCGACTGCGATGGAGACGGCCAGCATCGCGTTCGCTCCAAGGCGCGATTTGTTCTCTGTTCCGTCCAGGTCAATCATGGTCCGGTCAATGAACGCCTGCTCGGCGGCATCCAGGCCGATGATCGCTTCCGCAATCTCGGTGTTCACGTTCTCGACTGCCTTCAGTACGCCCTTGCCCAGATAGCGTTGCTTGTCGCCATCGCGCAGTTCAACGGCTTCTTTTGTTCCGGTGGATGCACCGGAAGGAACGGCTGCACGACCCATCACACCGGACTCCAGCAATACATCCGCTTCAACGGTTGGATTGCCGCGAGAATCCAGAATTTCACGCGCTACGACATCAACAATTGCACTCATTATTTCCCCCCGCTTACACGCCTTTAAGGTTAATGTTTTCTTCGATAAAACCTTGCTGTTTCACTAAAGCGTCCAGCACTTTCAGTGTTTGCAGCATTTCTTTCAAATGTCCCAGCGGAAATGCATTGGGACCATCCGACATTGCTTTTGCAGGATCAGGATGTGTCTCCATGAATATCCCTGCCACTCCGGCCGCGACGGCCGCGCGTGCCAGTACCGGCACAAATTCTCGTTGTCCTCCGCTGGAAGTACCCTGCCCGCCGGGCAATTGCACTGAGTGCGTCGCGTCGAACACGACGGGACACCCGGTTCCGCGCATGACGGCCAGCGAGCGCATATCCGACACGAGATTATTATAGCCAAACGTGGCGCCGCGTTCGCAGACCATGATGGTATCGCCGCCGCTCACTTCCCGCGCCTTGTCCACGACATTCTTCATGTCCCACGGCGAAAGAAACTGGCCTTTTTTGATATTCACAGGCTTGCCGGATTTGCCACGGCCTGGATAAAATTGGTCTGACGACAGAGAAAGGCCGGCGTCTGTAATACATCCACCACATCCGCCACCTCATCCAGAGGGGTATCTTCATGCACATCGGTCAGCACCGGCACCCCGATCTGTGCTTTTACTTTCTCCAGAATTTTCAGCCCCGCCTCCAGACCGGAGCCGCGATAGGTTTTGCCGGAGCTACGATTGGCTTTGTCGTAGGAGGATTTATAGATGAACGGAATACCAACTTGCAGACATATTTCCTTCAACTGTCCTGCGGAATCGATTGCCATCTGCTCGGACTCGATCACGCATGGACCGGCAATTAGGAACAGCGGCTGGCTCAAACCAACTTTATACCCGCAAAGGTTCATGCTTTTTCCTTGCGCTTGACTGCCGCTTCCACGTATTCGATGAACAATGGATGTCCGGTTCGGGGAGATGATGTAAATTCGGGGTGGAATTGCACGCCGACGAACCAAGGATGCATGCTTTGCGGCAATTCCATCATTTCCGGCAGATCTTCCGACGGCGTACGCGCAGATATGATCAGCCCGGTTTTTTCCAGTGCCGGCACATAATAGTTGTTCACTTCATAGCGATGGCGATGACGTTCGTTCACTTCATCACCATAAATGCGCTGCGCCATTGTATTGGGTTTGACCGGACAACGCTGCGAACCGAGACGCATGGTGCCGCCCATATCCGAGTCTGCGCTGCGTTTGGCAACCCTGCCATCGCGATCCAGCCACTCGGTAATCAGCGCCACGACAGGATGCTCGGTTTCGAGATTGAACTCCGTACTGTTCGCATCCTCCATTCCGGCTACATGACGGGCGTATTCGATTACCGCAAGTTGCATTCCAAGGCAGATTCCAAGGTAGGGTATCTTGTTCTCACGTGCATAACGGATGGCGGTTATCTTGCCTTCTGTTCCGCGTGCGCCAAAACCACCGGGCACCAGGATCGCATCAAGTTTTTTCAGGCTGTCCGTGCCCTCAGTCTCGATGAGTTCGGAATCCAGGTACTTGATGTTCACGCGCGTAGCGGTATGAATACCTGCATGGCGCAGCGCTTCGATCAGTGATTTATAGGACTCGGTAAGATCGACATATTTGCCAACCATGCCGATCGTGATCTCGTGCTGGGGATTTTTTTGCGCAATGACGAGGTTCTGCCACACAGCCAGATCGGCAGGCGGTACATCCAGTGCCAGCTCTTTGCAGATAATACGATCAAGACCTTCTTCGTGCAGCATTTGCGGTATTTTGTAGATGCTGTCCACATCCCACATCGAGATCACACTGTCTTCACGCACATTGGCAAACAGCGAAATCTTGGCGAGTTCATCTTCGGGAAGACGGCGATCGGCACGGCAGATCAATGCGGTCGGAAAAATACCGATCTCGCGTAATTTCTGTACGCTATGCTGTGTCGGCTTGGTCTTCAATTCACCTGCCGTCGCAATATAGGGAACCAGCGTCAGATGGACATACGCCACCTGATTGCGTCCCATGCGCAGTCCCATCTGGCGTGCCGCCTCCAGAAACGGCAAAGATTCGATATCGCCCACTGTTCCGCCGATCTCGACAATAGCGACATCAGCCTTCCCATCCAGAGAAGCAGCCGCACCACGCTCGACAAAGGCCTGTATTTCGTTGGTGATATGCGGGATCACCTGCACCGTCTTGCCCAGATATTCGCCGCGCCGTTCCTTGCGGATCACACTCTCGTAGATCTGTCCGGTGGTGAAATTATTGGCCTTGCGCATCCTGGCCGAAATGAAACGCTCGTAATGCCCCAGATCCAGGTCGGTTTCTGCCCCGTCTTCGGTGACAAACACTTCACCGTGCTGGAATGGGCTCATCGTACCCGGATCGACATTGATGTACGGGTCCAGTTTGAGCATCGTAACCTTGAGGCCTCGCGATTCCAGGATGGCCGCAAGTGAAGCGGCGGCGATGCCTTTTCCTAGAGAAGAGACAACGCCGCCGGTAATAAAGATGTACTTTGTCATGGAAGGCGATTGTAGCGCAAAACAGGTACCCCTCAAAGGAGATGCGCTCCAATCAAAGCGTTACCAGCAAACCAGACTGGCTTGCTAAGTTTTATGACTCTTTAATTTACAGGAACACAGGTGAGGGAAAACAGCAAAATGTACAGATAGCTGTAGGGATAAATCCCTGCAAACTGATGCGACTGGCGGATTGTCCCCAGAATGGCAAGGTGTACAATTCCCGGATGATTAAGGCAATGATGCTCAATTTAGTCCGGAATTAAGGCAGATGGAAAACGATCATTGCCGGACTGATGGTCTGTATTCGGCCATTGATCATGGTGAAAATCTATGAACGGGACAAACGAAGCCCTGAGTAAAAAAGAACCGCGCCAATCACCAGTCTGGATGCTGGTGGTATTGGTGGTCTCGGTATTCATTATCGAGGCGCTGGTGATGTTGCTATTGTCTTTATTACCTCCACAGACTCAGGTAGTAAATACATTGGTCGATGCCACTTTACTTTCGATCCTGCTGTTTCCCATATTCTATTTTCTGGTCTTTCGTCCTCTGATACGTAATATCAACGAGCGAAAAACAAGTGAGAGTCGCTTGCAACTTGCGGCAAACGTATTCACTCATGCTCGTGAAGGTATCCTGATCACTGATGCGCAGGGCAATATCATTGAGGTCAACGATTCATTCACTCGTATTACCGGTTATAGCCGCGAAGAAACTCTGGGCGAGAACCCGCGCATGCTTCAATCCGGCCAGCACGGGCCTGAGTTTTATACTGCGATGTGGAAAGAACTCATAGAAAATGGTGAGTGGTTTGGCGAACTCTGGAACCGGCGCAAGAATGGCGAGTTATATGCCGAAATGCTCACCATCAGTGCTGTACGCGATTCGAACAGTGTCACGCAAAACTACGTCGCACTGTTCACTGATATCACTTTGATGAAAGAGCACCAGAGCCAGCTTGAACATATCGCTCATTACGACGCCCTGACAGGTTTGCCCAATCGCGTATTACTGGCCGACCGCTTGCAGCAGGCCATGGCCCAAGGCTTGCGGCGCGATAAATTCATTGCAGTTCTGTTTCTGGATCTGGATGGTTTCAAGACGGTAAACGATGTGCATGGACACAAGATCGGCGATGAACTATTGGTAGCCATCTCGCAGCGAATGCGAATGGTCTTGCGTGAGGGAGACACACTGGCTCGTATCGGTGGTGATGAATTCGTGGCCGTACTGGTCGATCTGGAACAACCACAAGACTGGAAACCTTTGATAGAGCGATTATTGCTGGCTGCCGCCGAACAGGTGCAGATCGGAGAACTTGTGATGCAGGTTGCCGCCAGTATCGGCGTGACACTTTATCCGAATGACGATTCAGATGCCGATTTCCTGATACGTCATGCCGATCAGGCTATGTATCTGGCCAAGCAATCAGGAAAGAACTGCTATTGTGAGTATGACGTATCGCTAAATACCATTGGCAAATAAAACCCCCCCAGGTTTCACCTGAGGGTTTTCTATTTGTAAGGCTCTGACGCCTGTCCTGAGTTTATCGAAGGGATGTCCTACTTTGGCTCCCACGTAACTTGCTACGCAAATTAGTGTACGCCGCAACGCGCCTTTGGCTTGTTGTGCCTTCGGCCGTCCCGTTGGGACTTAACTTCGCAAACGCATGTGTGTACGCCGCTTCATGTCATGCGACATGAAGTCACTTCGTTCAAGTAGGCCATTTTCAACCCCATAAAGTAAAACACCCCGCACAAGGCGGGGTGTTTTACTTTGTAAGGCTCTGACGATGTCCTACTTTCACATGGGTAATCCACACTATCATCGGCGCTAAGTCGTTTCACTGTCCTGTTCGAGATGGGAAGGAGTGGGACCAACTCGCTATGGTCGTCAGAATAACTGTTGTCGGAGACAGGATTGAGGATTGAGGCGCTAGGATTTAGCCAACCCAGTCCTGCCCGACGCATTCTGGAAGAAGTAAATGGTTTTGATTGCTGCGAAACGGGATTTCGGGAACGGATTTTGTCTTTCCTAAATCCTGATTCCTCAATCCTCATTCCTGTCTTACTTAATGTTATAGGATCAAGCCGCACGGGCAATTAGTATCGGTTAGCTTAACGCATTGCTGCGCTTCCACACCCGACCTATCAACGTGGTGGTCTTCCACGACCCTTCAGGGGGATCAAGTCCCCAGGGAAGTCTCATCTTGAGGCGAGTTTCACGCTTAGATGCTTTCAGCGTTTATCTCTTCCAGATTTAGCTACCCGGCAATACGACTGGCGTCATAACCGGTACACCAGAGATCT
>JBNLBY010000090.1:0-9456 GCA_050303535.1 Sideroxydans sp.
TCCCGCCTGACTGGTAAACGAACACCCCGCTGTAATTAATCTGGTGTGCTGCATAGGCCATGGCTTCCAGCCAGTCCACCTTTTTGTCCAACACAGGACTGGCAGATGCAGTTGCAATACCAAATTGCAACATCAAGAAAAACAGGTATTTTGATTGTTGCATTGAAACTTGCACTATCGGCCAGCCACCGTATGAATAAAAGGAGCAGAAACGTGTACCTCTGCACTTGGCGAGAATTCCTGATGCGCCATCAGGTAATCATTCGCCTGTGCAGAAGCTGGCATGATTGTATTATTCCGGTACTGCACTTCAGCAACTTGAGGGACGGGGGCAGTTTCGTTCCCGACCTGAAGTGACATCCATGCGACCAGAGCCAATGCCATCACGGAGACAACTGCAGAAAGAGCAAAGTTACGGACACGCTGGGAAGTATGTTTATAAGGGGAGAATACAATAGGTTCGGCCTGTAATCGCTGGTGAAAAGATTTTCCGAAGCTTTTGCAGACATGGTCAGGTTGGCGCAATGCATCACCAATCAGATGATAATTTTCCCAATCCTGCCAAGCCTCAGGATGACGTTTAAGCTTAACCAGAAAGGCTTCCGCCTGATCCTCAAACATTTCCCCATCCATTAATGCCGAGATTTCCTGTTTCATAATTACCACCTTGTATTTTCACTTGTACCCAACAAAGGACGCAGATTGGTAGCAATTGCCTCACGCGCCCTGAAAATCCTGGACCTGACCGTACCAATCGGACAATTCATCACAACTGCAATTTCCTCGTAGCTTAACCCTTCAATCTCACGCAAAGTCAGTGCAGTACGCAAATCATCCGGTAATTCCTGTAAAGAAGCGTTCACCACCTCAACAACCTGTTTGCTCATCAACTCATTTTCGGGAGTCGCCACTTCATGCAACAACGTCGCTTCTTCAAAATCTTCCGCATCATCCGCATCGAACGGTGTACTCGTCGGTGCCCTGCGCCCCTGCGCCACCAGATGGTTCTTTGCAGTATTGATGCCAATCCGATACAGCCAAGTATAGAATGCGCTATCCCCACGGAACGAAGGCAAGGCACGATATGCCTTGATAAATGCATCCTGTGTCACGTCCTCGGCCTCGGCCGCATTTCGCACGAAGCGCGAAATTAATCTGCCCAAGCGACGCTGATATTTTGACACCAACAACTCAAACGCATACTTGTCGCCACATTGCGCCCGTTCTACCAGTTGCTGATCAACCTCCCTGTCACCCATTCCGTTTTCCGGTCTATTGATTTGAACCGCTAAAAAGCGGCCTGTTAGTATAACCGGATGGGTACCCTAACGTCAGCCTAGCCAGTTTCAGCCAAATTGACAGCATGACAGGAAATAAGTTCATTCTAAGGCATACCCTTCTCTCAAGTTTGATATAGTTCATTGGATAAACAACCCAATTGGACAAATAGCGTGTTGCGCTTCGATACTCTCATCATTGGCAGTGGGCTTGCCGGCCTTTCGCTGGCACTCAAGCTGGGAGACCGACAAAAAGTCGCTGTCATCACCAAAAAGTCGCTTCTTGATGGCGCCAGTGCCTGGGCACAGGGAGGAATCGCCGCCGTGCTTTCACCCGAGGATTCACGGGAGGAGCACATCCGCGACACCCTGGTCGCTGGAGCAGGTTTGTGTGACCCCAAAACAACCAGTTTCGTAATCGAACATGGTGCATCAGTCATTGACTGGCTGATCTCTCAGGGAGTGCCATTCACCCGCGACTCCAGCTCAGACAGCGGATACCACCTTACCCGGGAAGGAGGACACAGCCGCCGCCGCATCATTCATGCCGCTGACGCCACAGGACAGGCCGTGCAGGAAACCATTGCCGATAGAGCACGTACACATCCCAATATTACCCTGCTGGAAAAACACATCGCGGTCGATCTTATCACCAGCAAAAAAATGCGAAAAGATGAAAATCGCTGCTACGGCGCATATGTACTGAACAGCTTGACTGGTGAAGTAATCACCATCGCAGCAGATAACACGGTACTTGCTACAGGTGGCGCAGGTAAGGTGTACCTGTATACAACCAATCCGGACTCCGCCACCGGCGACGGCATTGCAATGGGCTGGCGTGCCGGTTGTCGCGTATCCAACATGGAATTCATCCAATTCCATCCAACTTGCCTATACCACCCACATGCAAAATCTTTCCTGATAAGCGAAGCAATACGCGGTGAAGGCGGTATTCTGAAACTGCCTGACGGCACCCGCTTTATGCAATGGCACGACGAGCGAGCCGAACTGGCTCCCCGCGACGTTGTTGCACGAGCTATCGACTTCGAAATGAAAAAACACGGCCTGGATTGCGTCTATCTGGACATATCGCATAAGTCCCCCAAATTCTTGCAGGAACATTTTCCGACTATCTACTCGCGTTGTTTGGCACTGGGGATAGATATTGCAAAACAGCCTATCCCGGTCGTCCCGGCCGTGCATTTTACCTGTGGTGGAATCCTGACAGACCTGCATGGACGTTCCGATGTGAGCGGACTTTACGCAATCGGCGAAACCGCATGCACCGGACTGCATGGCGCCAACCGTTTGGCCAGCAACTCGTTGCTGGAATGTCTGGTATTTTCGGAAGCTGCCGCTCAGGACATCCTGGAAAAAGCCTCAGAAAAAATACCCGAGCTTCCACGCTGGGATGAAAGCCGTGTGACGGATGCAGACGAGACCGTAGTCATCTCGCATAACTGGGATGAGCTACGCCGCTTCATGTGGGACTATGTTGGCATCGTGCGCACCACCAAGCGGCTTCAGCGGGCGCAACACCGGATCAGATTACTTCATGAGGAAATAAACGAGTATTACAGTAATTTTCATGTCAACGCTGATTTACTGGAACTGCGCAATCTGGTTCTGACAGCAGATCTGATCGTGCGAAGCGCGCTTTCCCGGCACGAGAGCCGTGGATTGCACTTCAGCAAGGATTATCCGCAGATGCTCCCGGAAGCCTCCCCGACCATATTGACACCAGATAATTACGTCGCAACCTGATCAACCTGGTTACCCCATCTCAGGTCGATACGCAAACGACGAAAACTTTCCTTTTCCATCGCATCAGGCATAATCAACAGGCAGCGTCTTCCGCGCTGTTCGGTCAAAATAACGTTCAATATGACAAGGTAGGGGGTAACAAAGCTGTCCAGAGAAATCCGGCCTGGCAAATGCTTGCCGTTACGTAGCGCTAGATCTATCTCTGTTTTGCTATCCATCTGAAAAGCCACACATGACTGCCCCATATTCAAGCTGGCGTAAAACAACAAGCAATAGCCAATCCAGCTCAACGTTAGCACTGTCAACACAAGCTTCCAGAGATTGGACAAGGTCAGCATCCATATCGAAACAAGCGTGACCCCGCAAAGAAAAAGAAACAGCAATACAAGAACCCGGGATGGATGTAATTTGCAGAATAGCCGCATTCCAGCCACGCCCTGGGCAGGTTAAAACAGGAACAGGAGTACCAAAATTATCCCGATGAGAATCAAGGTGGTAATAACCACCAAAACGATAGCGCCACCTCGGGTCGACGGCAAATCCACCTCCTGATGGACAGGAGAATGCTTATCCAGGGACTGCGGAACAGCTTGATCGATCTCTTCCATGCTGGGACGGACCATTTTGAAGGTTTTGGATAATTCGTCCACATCTTCCTGGCTGGCCGTCATCGCAGCCAAACGCAAGGTCGCTTCGACTGAATCAAATGAAGGTGACAACCGCATTGTTAAAGCCGGCTCGGATTCATCTTCCGCGTCCACATCTCCAGCGGCAGCATCGTGCTTTGAGCCAACTGCAGCCGGTTTGACTATATCCAATGTACCCGCGCTGTCCGGCACGGTACCCCGACAGGCACGAAGATCATTCGCAAGGTCTCTGGCATTCTGGTAACGGTCATCAATGTCCTTGGCCAGCGCCTTGGCAACAATGAAATTGAGCATATCCGGCACCGCGCTATTCAATGAACTCGGCGGTTGTGGAATCGCATTCAACGTCTGATACATGATGGCGTTGACGTTTTCGCCCAGGAATGGCGGGGTACCGGTCAACATTTCATACAACATCACACCCAACGAGAAGATATCAGAACGTCTGTCCGTCAGCTTTCCCATCACCTGTTCCGGGGACATGTATTTTGGAGATCCGAGTACCATACCCGTCTGCGTACGCACCGCTGCTGACGACATGCGTGCAATACCAAAATCGGTGATTTTTGCATGACCATCGCGCAGCACCATGATGTTGGATGGTTTTACGTCACGATGAATAATATCGTGCTCGTGCGCATAGGCCAGTCCCAACGCTACTTGAGCCACGATATCCAGCACCTGGTCAACCGGCAACAGCTTTTCGTCATCGAGGATGTCGCGCAACTCCCGGCCTTGCAGGAATTCCATCGCGATATAAGCGATATCGCCGCTACGACCGACATCGTAAATGGTGACAATATTGGGATGACTCAGACGTCCGGCCGCCTTGGCCTCCTGATAAAACCGCCCCTCGTATTCCTCACGCTCATCCAGCGCAAGACTCAAAGTGATGGTTTTGATTGCAACGATACGGTCGATCAGCGGATCGGTGGCCTTATAAACAACCCCCATCGCCCCCTGACCGAGTTCACCAACAATCTCATAACGTCCCAGATGAGTGATCATGTTTCCAGCAAGGAATAGTTATTTGCCAAATTTGGCTTTTGCACTGCGAAACACTGGCCCCCACACCGGATGCCCTGCCTCTGCCGGCGTCAGTTCAAAATGCGGATTCAAGGCTAAAGCACTACGGAAAGACTCATAGCACATCTTCTCCCTTCCGGAGATGCAATGAATAAAAGCCAGGTATTTATACGCACTCACCTTATCATCCCTTTGCGCCAGTTTGGTTTGTAACACATTGTTCAAGGCCTTTACCGAGGCATAATAATTGCCCTCTTCGTAGCTCTCGACGCCCTGGGTCAGTTTGTGGCCTGCAGTCCTGTTATACCACCAGCACTCGTCACAAGTATTCAGAACCCGACAACCTGTCAGCGTCCATACCAACATCGCGCCCAGTAACACACCACGGCGAGCCAACATTCCAATGCCCCTATTCTTTCGATCACCAGATTCTACTTGGAGAAGCTATGCCTGATTTTAATTTTTTCGCCCGATTTCACTTTGATAACTTTGGTGAACTCCGGAAATGTCGTATTGCGAACCTTTATAACATGCCTTCCCGCTACAACTTGTAGCTCCAGCAGCGGCGGACTGACCCCCTGCATTCTACCATCCAGATAGACTTCTCCCCATGGCACAATCACCAGATTCAATACGGCCGGAGCCCCTGTTGTTTCTGCCAGTGTTCGAACCCGGGAACTCCGCTTGACCCCCTGCACCTTTTTATCCGAAGCACGGGACTTTTCCAGTACTTCATTGTCTGCGTCCCTGGATGCTTGAGTTTTATTGTCAATTACGGTTTTCGTATCTGGAGACGACGCTGTTGCTTGCGCCTCCGGACGAGTTACCAATTTGACTGTCAACACAGTCAACAACGAGAGCAGGACAACAAATGTTGTTCCGATAACAGCTATACGTTGCCAGCGGGTTGCATTACCGTAAATCTCAATACTGCGGCGTCCCCACCTGGCCATACGACGGGCAAACCTGTCCCAAAAACGTTCCAGCCTGAACATGACGGCATTAAAGCCTGTCGCGCCAAGATATCTGGATTGTTTGGACAGACTCCGTTGTGTCGAGGTGAAGTCGCCAGGATATCCAATCGCGTAAACCTCATGTTCACGCACATGCTTATCGGTACGTGAGCCCTGGTAGTGGAACATACCTGCATATTCCTGCGACAAGCGCGACACTGCGTCGTAATAGGAACGAGAGACCAGAATCTGTCCGGGATCGGAAAAACCCATCACGCGCTGAGCAACATTGATTCCGTCGCCAACAATATTCGGCTGGCCATTGATATCTTTAACCAGACGCACCGGCCCAAGGTTTACGCCGATGCGCACCAGCAACGGCGGCTCCATACGTACCCCTTCGTTCAGCAGACTGCTACGCATGCTCAGCGCAGCATGCAAAGCGTCGCTGATATCACCCAGAAAGCTGATCGCCGCGCCATCACCCGTATCGAGAATAATACGATCGTTAACGGGCACATCGCGAATGGCGATAGATAAAAAAGCGTTAAAGCGCTCTTTTAACGATATCTGCTCCGCAACAGATTTTTTTGAATATTCGACGATATCCAGAAAAAACACGCTGCAGATGATGGTCTTGGTGCCTCGCCCTTCCATTTATCCTGTTCGCTTTTCGCGCCCCTTTTCGTTGTCTTTATATTTCCGGCCTATCTGTCGGATTTTAACGACATATCAGCCACTATCGCTAGTTTTAATTTCTTCGTCGCACACGTTGTAGCTTATTGCCTCGTCCAGCGTCAACCTGCTGCCTGGCAACGCCAACAGGCAAACCAACCCACTTGAGTATCTTTCTCACTTCTCCATCTCCCAATTCAGCCATCATCCCCCGCTTTATGCGCGGCGGCAGGTTGATGATACCGAAACGCACACGCATCAAACGGCTCACTGGCAAACCCAGGGCTTCGAAGGTGCGACGAACCACGCGATTGCGCCCTTCCTTCAGAACCATGCGATACCAGTGGTTATAGCCTTCACCACCTTCATCGCTGAGCTGCTCGAAACGCACCAGGCCGTCTTCCAGTTCGATGCCTTCTTTGGTCATCTGGCGCATCTGCTCCGGCGTCATCTCCCCCTGGACACGCACCGCGTACTCGCGTTCAACCTCGAAACGCGGGTGCATCAGGCGATTCGCCAATTCACCCGAGGTCGTAAAAATGAGCAAACCGCTGGTATTGAAGTCCAGCCGTCCAATAGCAATCCATTTTTGTCCGCGCAGCTTAGGCAACGCATCGAAAACGCTGGTACGCCCATCAGGATCGTCGCGGCTGACAATTTCACCTTCCTGCTTGTGATACAGTAAAACACGCGGCATAGCCTGTTCGGCCTGTAACCGCAAACGAATATGGCGGCCATCTACAAGCACTTTGTCGCCTTCAGAAACACGCATACCCAATTTTGCCACTGCGCCGTTCACAGCCACCCTGCCGGCTTCAATCCACGTTTCCATCTCGCGACGCGAACCGATGCCTGCCTGTGCCAGCACTTTTTGCAATCGTTCGCCCGGCAGACTCGTTTCGGATCGCCCGGTCATTCCGTCACCGCCTTTCGCTCCAGCACGGCTTGTGCCAGCGTTCCACTATCTACATGCTCCAGTTCGCCACCAACCGGCAAACCGCGCGCAATACGTGACACTTTGATTCCCTGCGCGCGCAACAGTGTAGCAATGTAATGCGCCGTTGCTTCTCCCTCAACTGTGAAATTGGTCGCCAGAATAACCTCGCACAACAATTCCTGGGCCCGTTTGAGCAACCGCTCCAGCGGCAGTTCCCGCGCTCCCAGCCCGTCCAGCGGAGAGAGCCGCCCCATCAATACAAAATACATCCCGCGATAGCATTGTGTCTGCTCCATCATCAACAGATCGGCCGGCATCTCCACCACGCACAACATATCCGTCTCGCGCCGCGGAGAACTGCACATGGAGCAAATCTCTTCCTCGGAAAAATTATTACACTTGCTGCAATGCTTGACGCTCTCCACCGCATGATCGAGTGAACGTGCCAAATGCAAAGCACCTTGTCTGTCACGTTGCAGCAAATGATACGCCATGCGCTGTGCAGACTTCGGCCCTACGCCCGGTAAACAGCGCAAGGCACCAATCAGTTCTTCCAGGCTGGAAGGAGTATTCATCTATCGAGAACCTCGCGTAGCGAAGACCAACCGTACCCCTCGCCCACTGGGAGAGGGGGAACGGGGGTGAGGGAACGGACAACGCCTGGCAGATTCATTAGCTGAGAAAGTCCGTTAAAACGGCAAGCTCATGCCCGGCGGCAGGTTCATCCCGGCAGTAAAGCCACTCATGCGCTTCTGCGAAGTTTCAGCGACTTTTTTGTTCGCGTCATTCAATGCCGCCACGATCAGATCCTCCAGCATTTCCTTATCGTCCAGCACGCTCTGGTCCAGACTCACCCGGCGCACCTCATGCGCACAGGTCATGGTTACCTTGACCATACCGGAGCCGGACTGTCCTTCCACCTCCACTGAGGCCAGTTCGTCCTGCGCCTTCTTCATGTTTGCCTGCATCTGCTGTGCCTGCTTCATCAGCCCGGCAATTCCGCCTTTCATCATTACTTCTTCCTCCGGTGTTATTAAACGGGTCTGATCGATCCCTCGATCACTTGCGCACCCAGGTGCGCCTGAGCTTCGCGCACAAAAGCATCGTGCTTGATCGCTTCTTCCGCCTGCTGCTGGCGCGTTAATTTCTCGTGCTGTTCGACGGCAGCAGGGGTTGCAACATCCTGCACCGCGCCCAACTCCACCACCAGCCGGATCGGCCTGGCAAAATAATCGCTCAACGCCGCCTGCAGTTTGTCGTGGGCTTGTTTGTTACTTTGCAAGGGCTTGTACTGCTGCGCCAGCGTCAACACTATTTTCCCCTCTGAAAAGCTTGCCAGCACACTGTTCTTGGCCAGTTCCCGTGCCATGCCCTGCAAATTGAGCTGAGACAACAGGGTATTCCAGTCCAGATCGGCGCCGCTTGCCACAGTCTGCGCCGGAGCCGACTGCATCGCAGGTGCTGGCTCGGCAGCCATGTGCTTTGAAGCGCTTGACACTGTTTTGGGCGCCATTGCCGGTACGGGTTTTGGTGCAGCCTGGCCGGCACCTGCCGCCGCATCTTGCGGCGCAAAGGCCAGCATGCGCAGCAACGTCATGGTGAACCCGGCATATTCATCCGGTGCAAGATCAATCTCGTTACGTCCGTGGATGACGATCTGGTAATTCAATTGAATTTCTTCGGGCGTAAATTGCTGCGCCAGTTCCAGCAGGCGCGCACGTTCCGGTTCGTCGTCCGGAATGGCATTGGGAATCGTCTGCGCCAGCGCAATGCGGTGTAACAGTGTCGCCAGATCCTGCAACGCCGCTTCAAAAGCGATGCTGCGAATAGCCATGTCGTCGGCGATACGCAGCAATCCGGCACCGTCGCCGGCACGCAAGGTTTGCAGCAGGTTGAACAGGTAACCCTGGTCTATTGCCCCCAGCATGGTGCGCACCAGCGCCTCATCCACCTTGCCGGAAGAATAGGCGATGGCCTGATCCAGCAGGCTCAGCGCATCGCGCATGCTGCCGGCGGCAGCACGCGCCACCAAATTCAGCGCGCCCGGCTCGAATGGAATCTTCTCCTCGCCCAGCACGAATTGCAGATACTCGACAATCATTGCCGGGGACAGTTGCTTGAGGTTGAACTGCAGGCAGCGCGACAGCACCGTTGCCGGCAATTTCTGCGGGTCGGTC
>JBNLBY010000091.1:0-9200 GCA_050303535.1 Sideroxydans sp.
ATCCATGATCGCAATGTGGAGGCAGGTTCCGGAAAGTATGCAAATGCGCAACAATAAAAAAGCCGCTACGAATAGCGGCTTTTTTACGCCTGGAACTGTCCTATTCAACTTCTTCCCAGCCGGTGATCATCGCCTTGATGTGTGCGGTCGGCGTGTGTCCGGTGGTGGTCAGATAAACGTGACCGATGAAGAATACCAGCATCATGAATGCGCCTGCCGTGTGGATAAGTGCTACAGCCTCCAGACTCAGGAATCCATCCACCCCCATACTTTTCCAGTTGGCATAAAAAAGATAAAGCAGGCCAGAACCCCAGATGACAGGTGAGACCATCGACAATAACGCCAGGTAGGCCAGCCGTTGCAGGGGATTGTGTTTTGTACCCGCCGATTTCTGAAATGGAGAAGGCGCATTCCGAAAAATACCGAAAGTGTAATAGCGCACCATAACGTCCACTTTTTTCAGTGTCGGGATGTACTGCCGCCATTCACCGGTCGTGAACTGCCAGAAAATGGTAAAGGCCCAGAGTGTCAACAGCGTCCACGCAAAGATGTTGTGGTAATGCACTGCTTTGCCGAAGCCAAGCAGGTGGTACGAACCATGCACTTCGAAACCCGTGATCATCATCAGGATGATGAGCAGGGCCTGCGACCAGTGCCAGAAACGCTCGTAGCGTTTATAGAGGAAGATGCGGTTGGATTCGTTCATTTGTTACGTCCTTTTATCTTGTGGGTATAGATGCGTATACCGCCGTGGATCATCACACCAAGCAGTGCCATCAGCACCAGTGTCCAGCCAAGGAAATCAAGAAACCTGCTGCTGTCACGAGAAGGCATATATACCCCCTCGATTCCCTGCAGTCGTCCGTTCTTGCTGTGGCACTGGGCGCAGGTCAGGGCATCTCCTTCCGGCGCGACCATATGGGTGATCGGCCATGTCAACTCGGTCTCACGAAGCCGTATTCGCCACTGTAGGGCAATCCTGCGACTTTCATTCCGGCGCGAATCGCCTTCTGCCAGTCGTAGTTGTGCCACAGTGCAGTGTTATCCTCACCGCCGGTATGCTGCACGGTAAGCGTCAGGTTAACCTTGTCGTAAGGCTGTTTGCCGCGGTGCACCTTGACCGGCCAGATGCGCGAGTCTGGCGCGTTCGGCGCGCCGCCCACTTCATTGATCTGTACAGTCTTGCTCGGATCGATTTTGTCGCCGATCACCTTGTATACGGAAACGCCGTTGTACCAGCGATATTCCGGAATGATGTATGAATCCCATACCCAGACGCCTTTCTTGGAGTCGAAAGCGCGGCGCCCGGCGCTATCCTTGCGCGATACCGGTTTGCCGTCCGGCCCCATGACGGTGGCCTGGGACCAGTCCCAGCTCAGTTCGGTACCGATGGTATCGCGGGCATATTCCGGGATATGACACGTCTGGCAGGCGATCTTGTCTGTATGCTGGTTGAGCATATCCATGTGGTGTGGCTTGTTGCTGTGGCAGGATTGGCATGAAGCCGGAGAGGCATCGGTTTTTCCGCGAATATGTGCCCGGCCTTTGACTGCTGCTGCCACAATGTAACGGCTGCCGGATACCTCATGGCTGGAAGTGACATGGCAGGTAACACAGGAGAAATTCAGGCCCTTCTCATCCATGTGCACATCGAGATACTTGCCGGGATGTCGCAGGGAGCTATCGAGATCACCATGCTTGGCACCATTGCCACCTGCACCGAAAAAATGGCAGGAACCGCAATTGCTGCGGCTGGGTTTACCAATGCTTTGCGCGACTTTTCTCAAATCAACAGCTTCCACGAACTTGCCTGACTTGTGCGGGAACTCCACACGTTTGTACACCGGATGGCCTGCATAACCCGGAAGCTTGCGGTAAGTGCCGGTGGTGTCGTGGCAGATCAGGCAGTCCACATTCTTTTCAACACTGAAATCGAAGCTGCTGTCCTTCCAGCCGTAACCTGCATGGCAGGCCATGCAGTCTTTTTCATTGGAGATGGGAGAGGTGCAATAGTTATTGATGATGTTCTTCTTGCCTCGCATCCGCCCGGTCACGGGATCAAGCGATTCCCACGTCCAGTGCTTGGTATGCTGAACCTGCTTGGCCGCTTCGGTATGGCAAGTCAGGCAAGCTTCCGTCACTTGCGGTCCGGTCCTGAACTTCTTTTGCAGCACTTTGAACTTGCTGTGATCTGCCGTGGAAGCATTTTCTGGTTTGGTTGCTGCCTCCGTTTGTGACGCAGGTATTGAATCCGGTCGGGCGGGGAGGGCAGATGCATCCGGCACGGCCAATAATGCGCCAGCAGCCAATACCGGCAGGATAATTCTGAATCTTATAAACATTGATATCACCTTGTCTGATCTGGGTGTAATAACTGTATGGTTACAGAGTGGCATGGCTGCATCAGCAGCCGCCATCTGCACCTGCGCCGGAACCGCCTCCCTTGCCAGCACCTGGCGTTCCCCTGATCATCGGGGGTGCCGGCAGATTCGCATCAAACTGGATGAATTTCGCCTGATCTTCCGCAACGTGACTCATGATTTCACCGACCTTGGGGCCGAACATCCTGCCCAGTAATCCGGCATTCATCAGGCCGATATAGGTCTTGCCGTCGTTTTTCTTGTACACGGAAATCTTGCAGGGCATCAGATTGGAGAGGAACCGGATCGAGTCGTCCTTGAGAATGGGGGCAGAATATTTGGTGCTGCACGCTTCTATCATCATGACCGGCAAAGTGTTTCCGCCGTCGGCCTCGATCGCTTTACCCGGATTACGCAAGCCGACCAGTGCCCAGCCATTGCCGGTTTTCTGGATGTTTCGTTGAATGCGCGCGATGGTTTCCTCTTCGCCAAACTGGCTGGGTACTTCCCTGAACATCAGACTCCCCATATAGTTGCTCATGAGCAGCACTGTGACGACAGCACCTGCAATAAAACCTGTGACTACTTTCAGCATTATGGATATCTCCCGAAAATGGAACAGAAATAATTCAAGTTAACTGCAAAACAATTGCGATGGCGTTGCATGGGTAAACGGGTTTGAACGGATCATTGCAGGCAACTGCAATTGCAGGATTCGTGAATTTGTTCGTGATGTCCGTGTTTCAATTGGGTATGCGGATTAGCCGGTTTCACCTCACCCAGGAGATAATCCCGTACCGCCTCGCGCGGATCGTATTCCTTGCAGATGATTACCTGTATGCCCCGCTGTGCCAGTTTTGCGATGAGTCCCTGGCCTGCACTTGCTGTCAGGATCACATCGATGTCGTCCAGAGGATGTTTGCCGCCTGAGAATTCATGCAGGGACATGTCCACAGGAATATCCAGCCATACCACTTCAGGGGCATCGCCGGGCGTACCGACATCGAAAATAATGAAACGGCGGCTTCTCCCGGCATGACCGGTCACACGCTTGAAGTTCTGGCTGGTAACTGCGATTTTCATGATTGGGTTCCTTTGCGTCAGTTAACCTGAAAACAAAACCATCAACTCGGACACAAAGCACCATGTTTTACAGGAAGTATTCAAGCCGACCTGCAAACAGGAAAATTTGGAGTCCTCCTGATTTCATATTTTTCGAGCTCTTGCCGGCTCAATTGATCTGTATGTTGTGTTCCATCAACCAGTTCTGGTCCAACTCCCATTTCACGCTTGTGACACCGGGTTGATCGAGAATGATTTTGCGTGCTTCAGACTGTATTTTTGCCAACTCTGTTTGTGCCTTGATGAAAACCGGATCATTCTGTGCCCTGCCTGACAAGTTGGGATAGATGGCCCCGATCATGCGATAAACCGGCACTTTATAAGAGCGTGGCGTGCTCATTACTGCCGAATCACCTTCCAGGCGAACCACCCTGAACGAATATGGATAATTGCGCAGGGCAGGGCTGCCGACTTTATTGAGCATCTGATTCAGTGCATCGACTCTGGGATCTGTTCGAACCCCGAACCAGTAGATCAGCCCGAGTGCGAGAATGGCGGAAAGGATCTGGATAATTCGTTTGTTCGTCACCGCCGAATTTCTCCATTAACGTGAAGCAAGCTAAGCTTTCACGCCAATCAAATTATCAAACTTGGCAAGCAATTGAGCCTTGCTTTCCACATATTCCGGGTCTTGCGTGATGCAATCGACAGGACACATTTCCATGCACATCGGCGAATCGAAATGGCCCGCACACTCGGTGCAATTATCGGGATCGATAACGTAAGTATCTTCACCTTGCGATATGGCGCCGTTCGGACATTCCGGTTCGCACACATCGCAGTTGATACATCCTTTGATAATGATTAGCGCCATTGCTTATTTACACCTCAAGTCGCTGTAAGCCCCCATGACCTTTTTGTTCCAAGGCACACAAATCAGGCCTTGCTTGTCAAAAAAAACCTGTGGTGCATTGCACCACAGGCAGAGACTGATGGACGGGAGCGTCCTATCAGGGAGGTCTGCAACCGACAGAAAAAAGCTTCATGCCAGTTGAACATCGATGCCTTATATGCAACCACCGTGCCAGACATCTGATTAATGAAAAATATTGATATTTATCATCCAGATACTTTCTCTCTAACGAAAGTGCAGTGCCCCGGATAAGTTGATCCAAGTGTCATAAATGGCATATAATTGACAAAATGACTGCCCCAAATGACATTAAGCCCCTGCTATCCAGAATTCCGGCAGAAACCCTGCGCCTGCTGGACAGTTTCTCCGAGCCCAAAATTCTGCTCGACAGCCAATACCACATCATTGCTGCCAATGCCGCTTACCTAAGGGAATTTGACCTGGACAGCAAAATCCTGGGGCGTTTCTGCTACGAGTTGTCGCATCACTATGACAAACCTTGCGATCAGGCCGGTGAAAACTGCCCGCTGCGCGATTCCATGGCAAGTGGAGAACCCAAACGCGTACTGCATGTGCATCACACCTCGAAGGGAAGGGAGCATGTGGAAGTGGAAGTGGTACCGGTCAAAGGCCCTGACGGAAAACCCGAATATTTCGTGGAAACCATGCATTCGCTGCGTCATGCCCATGGTGGCGCGCGCGATCGGACAATGGTCGGGTATTCCCGTCCGTTCAACCGCATGCTGGAACTTGCCAATCGCGTCGCTGCGCACGAAAGTTCGGTGCTGTTGCTGGGCGAATCAGGTACCGGCAAAGAACTGGTCGCGCATGCCATTCATGACATGAGTCCGCGCGCTTCGGCGCCATTTGTGACAGTGGAGTGCTCGGGACTGACTGAAACCTTGTTCGAAAGCGAAATGTTCGGCTATGAGAAGGGTTCGTTCACCGGGGCTGTCGCGCGCAAGATCGGATTGGTGGAAGCAGTACGCGGTGGCACGCTGTTCCTGGACGAAGTAGGTGATATTCCGCTGTCGCTCCAGGTGAAACTGTTGCGGTTGATGGAGGCCGGTACCTACCGCCGCGTAGGGGGACTGGAAGCGCTAAGCGCCGATTTCCGGCTGATTGCCGCCACGCACCGCGATCTGGCGCAAATGGTGCGCGAAGGGACTTTTCGTCAGGATCTGTATTTTCGCATCAACGTTTTCCCCATCCAGTTGCCGCCGCTGCGTGAGCGCATGGAGGATTTGCCGATGCTGGTAAAAAGCCTGCTGTCCAATATGGAGCCGGGAAGAAAAATCACACTCAGCGAAGATGCCATGTTTGTTCTGAAAAACCATGACTTTCCCGGCAATGTGCGCGAACTGCGCAACATACTGGAACATGCGTTGATCATGGCTGACGGCAATACCATCCAGGCGCAACATCTCTACCTGAATTCAATGAGAAGCAGCAGGAACGCGATTCCGGAAAACAAACCCTTCGTGGAAATCGCTCCCCTGGAGAGTCTGGAAAAGCGCTATCTTTCCTGGGCAATGGAGAATTTCCAGGGTGACCGTAAAGCGCTGGCAGCAGAACTGGGAATCAGCGAGCGAACGCTGTACCGCAAACTCAAAAACAATGAATCAAGCCAAGCTTGATCGTTTTTGACGGCGTGGTGGTCAGGTCACCTTCACCTGTACCAACTCCTCTCCATCCGGGTCAGTTACATGCACCGCGCAAGCGATGCAAGGGTCGAAGCTGTGGATGGTACGTAGCACTTCGACAGGTTGCTTGGCATCGTGTAGCAGGTGGCCTTTCAGAGCCGCTTCATATGGCCCCTGATTTCCCGCAGCATCGCGCGGTCCGGCATTCCAGGTGCTGGGCACGATGGCCTGATAGTTATCTATCTTCTGGTCCTTGATCACGATCCAGTGCGAGAGCGCGCCGCGCGGGGCTTCCGTCACGCCGACGCCTTGCGCGTGGCTGGGCCAGGTGGAGGGCTCCCACTTGGTTTCGTTGAAGGTCTTTACGTCACCCGCCTTGATGTTGGCGACCAGTTGGTCGTACCAGCCCTGCATTGCGTCGGCGACGATCTTGGTTTCCAGCGTGCGTGCAGCGGTGCGTCCCAATGTCGAAAACAGCGCCTGCACCGGCACGTCGAGTTTTTTCAGGGTCATGCCAACCAGTTCTCTGGTCTGTTCGTGTCCGGAGACATACAGCATCAGCACGCGCGCCAGCGGGCCGACCTCGACCGGCTTGCCTTTCCAGCGCGGGGATTTAAGCCAGGAATAATCCTTGTCCACATCCAGATAGTCGTAGGGTGGTTTGGGGCCGGTGTAGTCGAGTTTGGTCTCGCCTTTGTACGGATGCAGACCTTGCGCCTTGCCTACGGAGTAGTCGTACCACGCATGGCTGACGAATTCCTGTATCTCGCCCTCTGCATTCATATCGATAGGGTGGATCTTGCCGAGGTCGCGGTTCAGGATCACGCCGGAAGGGATCAGGTACGAGGACGGATCGGACATGCCCTTGGCGGGAAAATCGCCAAACGTAAGGAAATTACCCACGCCTTCGCCCTGTTTCGCCCAGTCCTTGTAGAAACCTGCGATGGCGAGTGTGTCCGGCACGTAGACCTGGTCGACGAACTGGCGCATCTGGTTGATCACGTTCTGCACTGTCTGCAGCCCGACCACATTGAGTGCCGTGCCGGAATTGCTGCCGCTGTTCTGCCCGGGCTGGTTGGGGTCTATGCTAATCGCGCTAGGCACACCGCCCACCAGAAACATCGGATGCGGATTCTTGCCGCCGAACACGGCATGCAGTTTCACCACGTCGCGCTGCCATTCCAGTGCATCGAGGTAATGTGCCACGGCCATCAGGTTGGCTTCGGGCGGCAGTTTGTAGGCCGGGTGCCCCCAGTAGCCGTTGGCGAAAATGCCAAGCTGGCCCGCATCGACAAAACCCTTCAATTTTTTCTGTACATCGCTGAAATAACCCGGCGAAGACTTGGCATAGCCGGACAGGCTTTGCGCCAGCGCCGAGGTTGCCTTGGGATCGGCCTTCAATGCCGACACCACATCTACCCAGTCCAGCGCATGCAGGTGGTAGAAGTGCATCACGTGGTCGTGGATGTATTGCGCGCCTATCATCAGGTTGCGGATGAGTTCGGCATTGTTCGGTATTTCGATTTTAAGCGCGTTCTCGACCGCGCGCACCGAGGCAATGCCATGCACCAGCGTGCACACGCCGCAGATGCGTTGTGCCAGCGCCCAGGCATCACGCGGATCGCGGCCGCGCAGGATGATCTCGATACCGCGCACCATGGTGCCCGCTGACGATGCGCGGGTGATGCGGCCGGAGGCATCGGTCTCGGCTTCGATGCGTAAATGGCCTTCGATGCGGGTGACAGGATCGACGACGACGCGGTTTGCGTTTGGCTGGTTCATGCTGGGCACCTCATGTTATTTGTTCTTCACTCCTTCTTCCGCAGGCGGGAGAGGGAACGGGTTTGCTCTCAATCCTTCATGAATTTAGTCAGGATGCGATATTGTGTTGCCGACTCGATATTGTCGGTACCCTTGCCGGAAGCAATGCTCTCGCAGGTGCGCGCCATGCGTGCATGCATGGCGGCTTCCCATGCCGGATTTTCGCCCGGCTTCAGACAGGCTAATGCTGCCTCGGCGACAAAATGTCCGGCCTGGCTGTTCCAGTCGCACTCTTTTCCGCACTGCGTATAACTGTCTACACTGGCTTTCCTGGCCAAATTGAGCGCGATGTTAAGCTCGTCATCGCTGATTTCAGCGCGCCCGGCTGTGTCGATCACGCTTTTGATCCTGTCATCCCTGCATAGCGCAAGCACGTTCCCGGTGAACAACGCCGCAACCTGGCGTTGTTGCGTTCCGGAAAGCTTGCTCAGGGTTGATTTGAATTCGCTGTCATTGCTGATCGTCATGGCGTCATTCTCCTTCGACGAGATATTCGGCGAACAACTCGGTCAGTCCAAGCACGTCGACCTTCATGTGGTTATGTTCCAGGCCTTCTTCCAGCACGATGCGGCAGTTGGCACAGGCGGTGATCAACGTATGCACGCCGGTCGCTTCGATCTGGCGTTTCTTGACCTTGAATGCTTCCAGTCGTAGCGGCTCTGCACGCGAGTTGGCCGACACGCCACCGCCGCCACCGCAACACCAGTTCATTACACCCGCATCCGGCATTTCGCGGAAATCTTCAGCGACTTCGCCCAGCAGGCGGCGCGGCTGTTGTACCACACCGCCGCGACGTGTGATCTGGCAGGGGTCGTGATAAGTCAACGGGCGTTTATCCTTGCCGCTGGTCCTGATTCTGCCTGCAGTATGCAATTCGTCCAGCACTTCGAGGATGTGTTTTACTTCGAAGCCAAACGGTTTGCCCATCAGGTTCGGGCCTTCCCAGCGTATCGCAGTGAAAGCATGGCCGCATTCGGGGCTGATCACGCATTTCACCTTGAGGCGCTCTGCGGCTGTCACGATACGGCTGACGATTTCGCGTGCGAGGTCGGAAGCGCCAATCTGGATGCCGCTGTTGGTCGCTTCGAATGCATCCGGCGCCAGGGTCCAACTTACGCCGGCCTGCTTGAATATGCGGCTCAAGGCAGAAAGATATTCCGGGAAGTTGATGATCTCCATCGAGGACATCAACACCAGGTAGTCTGCGCCTTCCTTGTCGACCGGGACTTCGATACCGGTCTCGGCCTGTACATGCCCGATCTGCGCCTGCACGGCTGGCCACTTTACGCCCATCGGGCTGCCGATGGTTACCGCGCGCGTGGTTGCGCCGATCAGATCCTCCGGCGCATGTCCGGAGGCGGACATGCCTTCACGCATCTTGCGGATCATGTAGGTAATATC
>JBNLBY010000092.1:0-9032 GCA_050303535.1 Sideroxydans sp.
CTTCTCCCGCGATGACGCGCACGAGTTTTCCCTGCGGTTGCTGTATCTGGTAATGCAAGCCACGCAGAACGTTGCGCGCAGATTTGGAATGGTTGTCCTGCACGAAAGAATCGGTTACCCCGGTCAACTCGGTAAAACGGCGCTGGTTGAAGCTCTCGTAAAAGAAACCGCGATCATCACCGAATACTTTAGGCTCGATTATGAGTAAATCGGGAATAGCAGTTGCAACAACTTGCATTAGCGCCCCTCTTCCTGCAGCAGACGCTGCAGGTACTGACCGTAACCGTTCTTTGCCAGCGGAACGATCAATTCTTCCAATTGCCCGGCCGTTATGTAGCCCTTGCGGAAGGCGATCTCCTCGGGACAGGCGATCTTGAGACCCTGGCGTTTTTCCAGGGTCTGGATGAAGCTGGAAGCTTCCAGCAGCGACTCGTGCGTGCCGGTATCCAGCCATGCATAGCCGCGCCCCATTACCTGGACCTCAAGCTTGCCGCGTTCCAGGTAGATCTGGTTGACGGTGGTGATCTCGAGTTCGCCGCGTGCGGAAGGTTTGATGGACTTGGCTATTTGCACGACATCGTTGTCGTAGAAATACAGGCCGGTGACAGCGTAGTTGGATTTTGGTTTAAGGGGCTTCTCCTCAATACTGAGCGCACGGCCCGAAGCATCGAAGTCGACGACACCATAACGTTCAGGATCCAGCACGTGATAGGCGAACACCGTTCCCCCCTCGGTTTTTTTGGCGGCGGGTACCAGCAGGTTTTCAAATGCATGCCCGTGGAATATGTTGTCGCCCAGCACCAGGGAGCACGAATCCTTGCCGATGAATGAATCTCCAATGATGAATGCCTGCGCCAGGCCGTCCGGGGAGGGCTGCACCGCGTAGGAAATATTCAGGCCCCATTGCAATCCGTCACCCAGCAATTGCTCGAAACGCGGTGTGTCCTGCGGCGTGGAGATCACCAGGATGTCGCGTATGCCCGCCAGCATGAGCGTTGTGAGCGGATGGTAGATCATCGGCTTGTCATAAACCGGCAACAACTGCTTGGAAATCGTTTGTGTAATGGGGTAAAGCCGGGTGCCGGACCCACCGGCGAGGATGATGCCCTTCATGCTTTACTCCTGTCCGTGTAGTTCTTCTGCACCCAGTTCTGATATTCACCGCTGGTGACGCCTTTTACCCATACGTCGTTGGACAGATACCACTCTACTGTCTTGCGCAGACCGGTCTCGAAAGTCTCCTGCGGCTTCCAGCCCAGATCCCTGGCGATCTTGTTGGCGTCGATCGCGTAACGTTTATCGTGCCCCGGACGGTCTGTCACGTAGGTGATCAGTTGGGTGTGCGGTGCGCCTTGCGGGTGAAGGTCGTCGAGAATGGCGCAGATGGAATGCACCACTTCCAGGTTTGTTTTTTCGTTCCAGCCACCAATGTTGTACGTCTGGCCCAGTTCGCCGCGCTCCAGCACCAGACGCAATGCAGTGGCATGGTCATCCACGTAGAGCCAGTCACGGATGTTGTCGCCCTTGCCGTAAATGGGCAAAGGCTTGCCACTGACTGCATTCAGGATGACCAGCGGGATCAGCTTTTCCGGGAATTGATACGGTCCGTAGTTGTTGGAGCAGTTGGTCGTGACAACCGGAAAGCCGTAGGTGTGATGCCAGGCACGTACCAGATGGTCGGAGGACGCCTTGCTGGCGGAATAGGGGGAGTTGGGTTCGTAGGCGGTTTCTTCGGTAAAAAAGCCGGTATCGCCCAGGCTGCCATAGACCTCGTCAGTCGAGATATGGTGGAAGCGGAAAGCAGCCTTGCCAGCCGCATCCAGTCCGCTCCAGTGATTGCGTGCAGCTTCCAGCAATAGATAGGTGCCGACGATATTGGTCTGGATGAAGTCGGCCGGACCACTGATGGATCGATCGACGTGCGATTCTGCAGCGAGGTGCATTACCGCGTCGGGCTGGTGTTCGCGAAAAACGCGTGCCAGCTCGGCGGCATCGCAGATATCGACTTGTTCGAATTTGTAGCGCGGGTTGGCGGCAATGGAGGCCAGCGATTGCAGGTTGCCTGCATAGGTCAGTTTGTCGAGATTGATTACACTGCAATCAGTTTCGTTGATGAATTGACGAATAACTGCAGAACCGATGAATCCGGCACCGCCGGTGATGAGTATTTTTTTCATAATGTGGGATTTTACCGTACTAAAACCATTTAATTATAGAGGGAGTGATTGAGCGCCAGTGCAATATGCGCCATGGCGTGTTTAGTTGCACCGCTATTGTTGTCGACGAATGCCTTTCCGGCCTCGCCCATTTTTTCCAGCAGCGCATGGTCATGCAAAAGGATGTTCAGTTGATTGATCAGATCATCTGCAAGCCTGATTTGCATTGCAGCACCATTGGCAACAGCCTGCTCTGTGGCTTGTTCAAAATTGTAGGTATGCGGACCAATCAGTACCGGGGTTCCGACGGCACAGGCTTCGATCAGATTCTGTCCCCCGAAAGGCAGCAGGCTGCCGCCAATAAATGCGACATCACAAGCGGCGTAGTAGGCAAACATTTCGCCCATGCTGTCACCCAGTACCACCTGGGTGTGGCGGGAAATGGGCTCGTTCGCACTGCGGCGTTGCGAGTGCAGGCCGCGGTTCTCGATAAGTAAAGCTACTTCGTCAAAGCGCTGCGGGTGGCGCGGCACAATGACAACAAGCAAATGATCGACATCCGCATGTTGCAATGCTTCCAGCAAAAGCGCTTCCTCGCCCTCGCGGGTGCTGGCAGCAAGAAATACGGGACGATCTTCGCCGAATTGCTGGCGCAATTGCCTGCCCAGTTCCAGCATGTCCGGCGGCGGGACGATGTCGAATTTCAGGTTCCCCATCACCGGTACGGCACGGTTTGCCAAGCCGGCAAGACGCAAGGCGTCTGCTTCAGTTTGCGCAGCGATCAGGTAAAGCTCATGCAATGCCGTGTGGGTAAGGTGGGGAAAACGTGCGTAGCGTCGCGCAGATTTTTCGGAAAGCCGCGCGTTCAGCAGCAGCAAAGGGGTCGATTCCACATGGCAGGCCCGGATCAGGTTGAACCAGATTTCGGTTTCCAGCAGTACGCCGACAGTAGGCCGGAAATGTTGCAGGAAACGCTGTACGGCAAAGGGATAGTCGTATGGCAGATAAACGCGAACTACACTGCCCCCAAACAGCTGTTCACTTGTTGCCCGTCCGGTAGGGGTGGTGTGCGTAAGCAGTATCTGGTGACCGGGATAACGTTCAAGCAGTTGTTGCACCAGTGTTGCAATGGCACGTGTCTCACCGACAGAGACGCTGTGCAGCCAGATGACGGGTTTTTCGCAAATGACCATGTAGCGACCGAACCGCTCGCCAACATGTTCCAGATATTCCGGCTGTTTGCGTGAGCGCCACCACAGATGAATAAATACGTACGGCAACAGCAGCCAGAGCAAGGCGGTATAGACGAAACGAAAATCGAAAAACCTTTTCATTCTTGTTGCCCGAAGAATTTTTCCAGTTGTAGCATGACATCGCCAACCTCGATCAGCGACATTGCATCGGCTTGATGGACTCGTGTGTTCCATGGAAGCTGTTCGCTGTCCTTGCCCAGAAACATTCTGACAGCTTGCGGATAGCGATCCACACAATATTCCATTTGCCGGTATGGGCCGGTCAATCCGGGGGAGGCGACAGCATACAGGCCGATCACCGGCGTACCCATTGCACGGGCGATGTGAACTGCGCCTGTGTCCGGGGCGACCAGTATATCTGCCTGGCCTAACAATGCAGCAAGTTGTCCGGGTGTGGTCCTGCCGCTGACGTCAAGTGTGTGGCCGGGGACATGTTGGGCCAGCTGGTTGCACAGTGCCTGTTCTGCCGGGCTGTTGCCCCCCGTTAATACGATGCCGCAATGCCAGCGGGCAACGGACTTCGTCAGTATCCTTGCATAACGTTCCGGCAGCCAGTTGCGCTCGGGTTTGCTCGCATGGGGGTGGATCGCGATCCAGGGTTTGGGAAGGGCCTGCAATTGTTCGCGTGCCCAGTCTTTGTCATTTTCAGCTACGGGCAATTCCCAGATTGCCTTGGCTGGCTGATCAGTCAGCGTTTCGACAAAAGACAGAAAGCTGTCGACCAGGTGCGTATTGCTAAAAGGGATGCGCCGATTGCAAAACAGCCACTGTCCTTCACGGGCTCGTTTGCGGTCAAAACCGATTTTGACGGGCGCACGCAACGCGGGATAAAGCAGGTTGATGCGTAAATTGGCCTGCATTGCCAATACCACATCGAAATGACGCTGACGGAAAGTGCGATAAAAAGCGCGGTAATCAGCCAAGGAACGCGGCTTATCCGCCACCTCGAAATGCACATCTTCCATACCCTGCAATAATTCATACGCCAGCGGGCTGGTGATCCAGGTGATCGCAGCATCCGGTAAGTTGCGCTGCAATGCGCGTACTGCGGCTGACACCATTACCACGTCGCCCAGAGCGGAAAAACGGACGATAGCGATGCGCAATTTGTGGGAAGTCGGGTCTGTCACATGGATTCTGCTTTTTGAGGACTTCTCCATTGTATCGAAACCAGCCTGTTAGATGCTTGACAGTATCCATCATAGACTGCTGTAATGCGCACTGTTCACTGACTGAACGCACTATAAATGCTGGACGAAACCACACATTACAGTCTGCTCAAGACGCTGGAAGAAAACCCGGGCCTTTCGCAAAGGGATTTGGCGAAAAAGCTGGGCGTCAGTCTTGGCAAGGTCAATTTCTGTCTCAATGCCCTGGTCGCAAAAGGCAACCTCAAAATCAAGAATTTCCGTAACAGCGAAAACAAGCTGGCCTACGCCTATCTGCTCACGCCAAGCGGTGTAGAGCAAAAGGCGCGCATGACGGTGCAGTTTCTCAAATCAAAAGTACTGGAATACGAGAGATTACGTGCCGAGATAGAGGAGTTGCAGCGCGAAGCTGAGCAAAAGGGATTACTGGAGAATGCACATGAGTGAAGTTCACGCAGTCATTTTGGCGGGCGGTAGCGGTAGTCGTCTTTGGCCATTGTCAAGGCAGCACCTGCCTAAGCAATTTCTGGTGCTGGATGGGGAAGGGTCGCTGCTGCAAACTACCATTGAGCGTTTATCGCCTACGATAGAGGCAAAAAACGTATTAATCGTAACGCAGGAATCTCTTGCCAAGGGTGAGGCGTACCATGCACTGCGGTCTTACAACTCACTATTTGAACCGGTTGGACGCAATACTGCACCCGCGATCGCAGTGGCCGCAGCCTTTTTGATGGCGCAAGGGGCTGATCCCGTAATGGTTGTGCTGCCTGCGGATCATGTCATCAAGGAAGAAGAACAATTCCGTTCACTTCTGGATGTTGCCATTGAGGAAGCACGCTGCGACAAACTGGTTACTTTTGGCATTCAACCCACCCGGCCTGATACCGGCTTCGGCTATATCAAGACAAAAAACAGGGCAGAAACTGAAGGATCCCGGCAACGCGTTTTAGATGTGGAGCGGTTTACCGAAAAGCCGGTTCGCGATACGGCCGAACGCTTCATCAAGGAAGGAAATTATTACTGGAACTCGGGCATGTTCGTGTGGCGCGCTTCGGTCATTCTTGCAGAGATACAACGGCATTTGCCTGAGGTATACCAGATAGTGCAAACCATCATTGCCGAAAGCCAGGCAGGATCAACCTTCCAGCAAGCTGTGGAGAAGCATTTCGCTGCGATGCCTTCCATCTCCATCGACTACGGTGTACTTGAAAAATCGGATCGTGTTTCACTCATTCCCTGCGACATCGGCTGGAACGATGTCGGTAGCTGGAAAGCCGTTCATGAAATTTCACCCAAAGATGAGGATGGAAACGTACAGCAGGGCAATGTTATTGCAGTGAATTGCAAAAACAGTCTGGTCAGGGCGGAAAAACGCCTGGTTGCTGCCATCGGGTTGGAAGATTTGTGCGTGATCGAGACTCCGGATGCTGTGCTGATCTCGAGAAGCGACCAGACCCAGGATGTGCGCAAGGTTGTGGATGCGCTTCAACAGCGCGGAGCAACTGAGCACATCTACCATACCAAAGTAAACCGCCCGTGGGGCAGCTATACCGTTCTGGAAGAGGATCCGGAAGGTTTCAAACTCAAGCGTATTGAGGTCGCACCCGGTGCAAGGCTCAGCCTGCAAAGCCATAAACACCGTTCCGAACATTGGGTGGTCGTTTCGGGTACTGCCACGGTCACAAACGGTAACGATGTCATCACTGTGCACAAGAATCAGAGTACCTATATCCCCATCGGTACCCGGCACCGCCTGGAAAATCTGGGAACCGAGCCGTTGCACATCGTCGAAATACAGGTCGGCGAATATCTGGGCGAGGACGATATTCAACGTTATGAAGACAACTACGGCAGATAAAAACTGGCCCGGAAAATAAATGAATAAAGACGCGAAAATATACATAGCTGGACATAATGGACTTGTCGGCTCTGCACTTGTGCGGCGTTTGCATGCTAGTGGTTACAACAATCTTGTGTTGCGCACACATGCTGAATTGGAACTGCGCAATCAGGCTGCTGTGCAATCTTTCTTCGCCCAGGAAAAACCGGAATACGTCATCCTCGCTGCTGCGAAAGTAGGGGGCATTCACGCCAACAACACCTACCCGGCAGAGTTCATTGAAGACAATTTGCTCATCCAGAATAATGTTATCCACAATGCGTGGAAAAACAACGTCAAGCGACTGCTGTTTCTTGGCTCCAGTTGCATCTACCCAAAGAATGCTCCGCAGCCAATGTCCGAGGCTTGTCTGATGACGGGGCCGCTGGAACCCACCAATCGCCCCTACGCTTTGGCCAAGATTGCCGGAATCGAAATGTGCCATGCCTATAACCGACAGTATGGGACGCGTTATCTGGCGGTTATGCCAACTAACCTGTATGGCCCAAATGATAACTATGACCTTAACAACTCGCATGTACTGCCTGCGCTCATTCGCAAGATCCACGAAGCCAAGCAGAGTGGCGCCCCGGAAGTGGTGGTGTGGGGCACTGGCACACCCAGGCGTGAATTTCTCTACAGCGAAGATATGGCCGATGCCTGTATTTACCTGCTTGAACAGATGGATGATAAGTTGACCTCTCTGTTCAATGAGGACACACCGCCGTTGATCAACCTTGGCTGCGGGGAAGACCTTACCATCCGCGAATTGGCAGAACTGGTCGCCGATGTAGTTGGATTCAGGGGCAAGTTTGTTTTTGATACCAGTAAACCTGATGGCACCATGCGCAAAATGCTGGATGTGTCACGTATCAATGCGTTGGGGTGGAAGCACAAAATGCCGTTGAGAGAAGGCATCGCGCTGTCCTACCATGACATGTTGAGGAAGATTAATCAGGAGCCTTAAATTCCAGAGAGAAAGAGATCAAAATGACCCAATCAAAAAAAACCGCATTGGTTACAGGCGTTACCGGACAGGACGGCGCCCTTCTGGCCGAGTTTCTGCTGAATAAGGGCTACACAGTGCATGGGATAAAACGCCGTGCATCGTCATTTAATACGGCACGCATCGACCACTTGTTCCATGACGTGCATGAAAAGGGCAAGCCATTCACCCTGCATCATGGCGATATGACTGATTCATCCAGCCTGATGCAGATCATCCAGAAAGTGCAGCCTGACGAAATATACAATCTCGCGGCACAAAGCCATGTCGCAGTTTCGTTCGAGGAGCCGGAATACACTGCCAATTCAGATGCGCTGGGTTCGCTGCGCGTACTGGAGGCGATCCGCATTCTTGGCCTGACGAATAAGACGCGTTTCTATCAGGCCTCAACCTCCGAGTTGTTTGGACTGGTGCAGGAAACACCGCAAAAGGAAACCACGCCTTTCTATCCGCGCAGTCCGTATGCGGTGGCGAAGCTCTATGCATACTGGATTACTGTCAATTATCGCGAAGCTTACGGCATCTATGCGTGCAACGGTATCCTGTTCAACCATGAGTCGCCGATACGTGGCGAGACTTTTGTTACACGCAAGATTACCCGCGCGCTGGCGCGCATCAAGCTCGGTTTGCAGGAATGTCTGTATCTGGGCAACTTGAATTCCCTGCGCGACTGGGGACATGCCAGGGATTATGTCGAGATGCAATGGCTGATGCTGCAACAGGACCAGCCGGAGGATTTCGTCATTGCCACCGGTGTGCAATACAGCGTACGTGATTTTGTGAATGCGGCAGCCAGTGAACTCGGTATGGCCATAACCTGGAAGGGAAAGGGCGTGGAAGAAAAGGGTTATGACGCTGCGGGTAAATGCATTGTTGCAGTCGACCCGCGCTATTTCCGTCCCACCGAAGTCGAAACTCTGCTGGGCGATGCCAGCAAAGCAAAAAACAAGCTTGGCTGGACGCCAAAGATTACATTCGCTGAACTGGTCAGCGAAATGGTGCGCGAGGACCTCAAAGGTGCTGAACGTGATGAACTGGTGAAGAAGTACGGTTACACGGCTTTTAACTCACACGAATAAAAGCCCGAGTATGAGCAAGAAGAGAATTCTGGTGACTGGTGGCGGCGGTATGGTCGGGCGTAACGTGCTCGAGCATCCGGCAATAGGCGAATTTGAAGTGTTCGCCCCACGAAGCAGTGAATTGGACTTGCGCGATTTTAAGGCTGTGCATGCGTATTTATGCAAATACCGGCCGGAAACGGTGATCCATGCGGCCGGCAAAGTGGGCGGCATTCAGGCCAATATGCGCGAGCCGGTCAGTTTTCTGCTGGAGAATCTTGATATGGGGCGAAACATCGTTTGGGCTTCGCATCAGGCTGGCATCAAGCAACTGATCAACCTGGGCAGCTCCTGCATGTACCCGCGTAACCACAATGATCCTCTGCGCGAAGAAATGGTGCTCAAGGGCGAATTGGAGCCGACCAACGAAGGCTATGCCTTGGCCAAAGTGGTCACTGCGCGCCTGTGTGAATACATCATGCGTGAAGATACAAGCCTCCAGTACAAAACCCTTATTCCATGCAACATTTAT
>JBNLBY010000093.1:0-8962 GCA_050303535.1 Sideroxydans sp.
GAATTTTACGCCCAAAGTGTCTGCAATATTGCAGATCGATTCTGAATACCGTACCGACGGGACTTATGCCCCTGAGATTGAATGGCTCAATGTGAAATATGCTTTTACGCCGAATATCCATGTCAGGATTGGGCGTATTGCCTTGCCCACTTTCATGGATTCCGAAAATCATGATGTCGGCTATACCTATGTCTGGATTACTCCACCAGTCGAACTTTACCGCCAGTTGTCCATTCCGGGCAGCGATGGCATCGATGCCACCTATCGCTTTGAAATAGGTGATGCCGGCAACACCCTTAAAGCCATTTACGGTTCGAACAAACATGAAAGACCGAACAGTGAAACAATCTCAAAAGACATGTGGGGGTTATTTGACACGCTTGAATACGGTCCGGCAACATTTCATGTCTCTTACCAGCATCGCAGAGCTGCGACGACAAGCTACCAGACCGGGCTAACCGGAGCATGGACGCAAAACAGCGACTTTTCAGTGGGGGCAAGTTATGACCCGGGTGACTGGTTTGTTATCTCCGAATGGATGCAACGACGTTCGACAACCAAGATTGGTGCAATGTATGTCAGTGGCGGTTACCGCATCAACAAATTTACGCCTTTTTTTGCTTACAGCCAGAATAGTCCGGGTTCTTTTTATGCCTATACGATTCCACCGTCGACGGCAGCCAGAGAACGGGCAAATCGATCTCAGCGCACGATCAGTCTGGGGACTCGCTGGGATTTCATGAGAAATTATGATCTGAAAATACAGTATGACCAGGTGAGGCTTAGTAATAACTCGAACGGTTATCTCGTGAATCTGCAGCCAGGTGCAAACCTTAACGGAAGCAAGTTCCATGTGATTTCTGCTGTTGTTGATTTTGTGTTCTAGTTGCAGGAAAACCAGATAAGATCAGCCGATATGTTTCGCAATTACTTGATGCCTTTTCTGCTTCTTGCCTTATCGGTGTTTGCCATGAATGCAAATGCCGATGTGGTAGTTGTCGTTTCTGCCAAGAGTTCCGTCAAAAGCCTGACGGCCAAACAGACCTCAAGGATATTCCTCGGGAAAACGGCCACTTTCCCTGACGGCCGGATTGCCTTACCCATTGATCAGCCTGAAGGCAGCAAAGCCAGGGATGAATTCTATAAAAAAGTGGTTCACAAGAATGCTGCACAGCTTTCCGCCTATTGGGCAAAAGTCATTTTTACTGGCGATGGTCGCCCACCGGATATGCTACCTGATGATGCGGCTGTCAGAAGGGATATAGCCCGTAACCCGAATGCCATCGGATATATCGATAGTAAAGCGGTAAATCGCAGCGTCAGGGTAGTGCTTAAACCATAATTCCGTTTGCTTGTATAAATGAACAAATTCAGTAACTATCCATTAAAAACAAAACTGTTGCTGGTTCCTGCTGTTGCCACATTCTGTTTTGTCACTTATCTGATTTACTCTTCTCTGGTTTTATCCGGCGGAAATTCCATCCTAAAGGAAATTCGTGACACCCAATTCCCGATACTCAATGCCGCGGGCGAAAACCTGAAAAGTTTCGAGGGCGTTGTGGAGGCGCTGAATACGGCAGCAGCAACCGGAGACGAGGATTTTCTGGATGCCGCGAAAGCGAAGGAATATGAAATATTGAGCCGTTATGAAACCCTGATTCAGATGGATCCTGAACACGCCATGGAAATCGAAAAATTGAAATCCGAATTCAATGCTTTCTATGTATTGGCTTTCGAAGTGGCACAGGGGATGTCGACAAACACGAACATGCCCACTTTTGAAGAAATAAAAAAACTGCGTGCCTTGCGAGATGTCTATTCACAGGACGCAGTGGAATACAGGGATATAGCCGATAAACGGTTTCAGAAGACGATCAAAAAGGCAATCAGCAGATCAGAGCATGCCCAGGGATCGGGTGCAGTGATTGGCGCTATCATGCTGTTCATCATTGCTGTACTGACGTTGCTGGTCAACCGCGGTATTGTCGGGCTGGAAGATGAACTGGAAAACCGGAACAAGATGTTGTTGCTGGCCAATACCGAACTTATTCAGGATATCCAGAAACTGAAAGAAGCCGAGGATGCACGAAGTCATGCGGAAGCTGTCAGCCAGATCAAGGATGCTTTTCTCGCCAATATGAGTCATGAATTGCGTACACCAATGAACGCGGTCATTGGTTTGAGTCATTTGTGTTTACAGACGGATCTGTCCGACAAGCAGCACGATTATCTTCAGAAAATTCATAATTCGGCAAAATCCCTGTTGAGCATCCTTAACGATATCCTGGATGTCTCCAAAATCGAAGCCGGAAAAATGGAAATGGACATGATTCCATTCGAACTTGAAGAAGTCATGGGCAATGTGGCAACGATCGTTGGCATAAAATCGCAGGAGAAAAATCTTGAGTTTCTGCTGGAGACTGCTCCGAACGTTCCATCCTCCCTGATCGGCGATCCGTTGCGGTTGGGGCAGGTGCTGATCAATCTGGCCGGGAACGCCGTCAAATTTACGGAAAAGGGTGAGGTCACAATTCGTGCCGAACTGGAACAGGATGAAGGCGATGTAGTTACGGTTCGTTTCACTGTGCAGGATACGGGAATAGGAATGTCACCCAGACAAATTGACAATTTGTTCCGCCCGTTTACGCAAGCCGACACCAGCATCACACGCGAATACGGTGGTACGGGTCTGGTGGGACTGACGATCAGCAAGCGCCTGATCGAAATGATGGGGGGGACAATCTGGGTTGAAAGTGAACCCGGAAAAGGTTCCCGATTCATTTTTACCGTACGTTTCAATAAGGCAGAACAGCAGATGGATTTTGACCCATCTAATCTCAAATTATTTCACGGTTTACGCGTATTGGCTGTTGACGACAATGAGAGCATTCTGCTTCATATAAAGAAATACCTGGAAACTTTCACGTTCGATGTAGAGATTGCATCCAATGGGCTGGATGCCCTGAGCGCAGTTCGCAAGGCAAATGATGAAGAAAAACCATTTGGACTGGTTATTCTCGACTGGAAAATGCCGCATATGGATGGCATTGAATTAGCCACAAGACTGCGCAACATGAATGAGTTATCTATCAAGCCGAAAGTGCTGTTGATTACAGGCTTTGCGCACAACGAAGCCCCTCCTCAGGAATTGGATCAAATTGTCGATGGAGTGCTGGAAAAACCGTTTCAACAGAGCAAATTATTTGATGCAGTAGCCAAGATATCCGGCTGGGATAGCCTGGCAACGGGTAAATTCAGGATGACTGGGGCACAGTTTAATCCGGTACTCGTTTCGAAGTTCCGCGGGGCAAATATTCTTCTGGTCGAGGACGACGATATCAACCGGCAAGTAGCTCTGGAATTGCTTGATAATTTTGGTGTAAACGTAACGATCGCCGAGAACGGTGAAGAAGCGGTTGCCTTGGTCAGGCAAACGCAATTTGATGGTGTATTGATGGACATGCAGATGCCGATGATGGATGGCATCAGCGCAACCCGTGAAATACGCAAAGACCCGCAGTATGCAGATTTGCCTATTATCGCGTTGACGGCCAATGTAATGGTCAGCGAGCAGAATGAAATTCTGGCAGCAGGAATGAACGACCATATTGGCAAACCGATCGACCCGGATATCCTTGTGACAACGCTTGCAAAATGGGTGCATCCTGCAGTCCGGGAAACAGAAAGCGATTCACCCCATGAAGCAATACTAGCGACTGTTCCAATGCAGGCAAAAAAGACACCGCCAAACCTGCCTGGTGTCAAAGTGGCTGCCAGTCTGCGCAGGATTGGTGGAAATGTTGATTTGTATTATTCGCTGTTGGATAAGTTCAGAATCAACCAGGTACATGTGGTTTCCGGCATTCGGGATGCGCTGGCTTCCGATGATGCGCAAACAGCCGAAAGACTGGCGCACACTTTGAAAGGCATTGCGGGTACGCTGGGGGCGGAATCATTGAGAAGTCAGGCCGAACAAGTGGAAAGTAATATCAAAAATAAATCTTTCAGTGATCTTGAGACCTTGCTGGCCCAGGTAGACAAGGAAGTCGCAGATTTGATCATCAAAATTGACCATGCAATCAAGGCGCGCACGAGTTAATTCTGGCGCTTCCTGTTTACACTTGCCAGTTCACAGCGCCTTACTGACTTTCATTACCGCCGGTTCTTCTTCGCTGCTCCTGATGTCAAAACCAAGACGGGTCATCAGCTTGAGCATTCTGTGGTTGTTGTTCAGTACTTCACCCTCGATGGTAGACAGGCCTTTGGAGCGGGCCGCTTCCATGAGCGAAACCATGAGTTTTTGCCCCAGTCCCTTGCCAGCTACACTGTCCGCAATCACTAGCGCAAATTCGCAAGTGTCGCCATCCGGATTGATGGCGTAGCGCGCGACACCGAGCTCGATTTCGGCCGCTCCGATTTGGGCGACAGCAACCAGTGCCATTTCGCGGCTGTAGTCAAGTTGAGTCAGTCGCGCCAGCATATCCTCGGTCAATTCCTGAACGCTGTTCATGAAGCGGAAGTACTTTGATTCGTCGGACAAGTCGTGCACGAATTTCTTGACCAGTGCGGCATCTTCCGGACGGATAGGGCGGATGGTGATGTCGGTGCCGTCGGCCAGTTGCCACTGGTTGACCAAGTGCGTAGGGTAGGGGTAGATCGCCATGTGCGCGTAACGATCAGGATTGGGTTGGCGATACTCCACCATAACGCGCGCATCGGCAGCCAGAGCCCCGTTCTCGTCGAGGATCAGCGGGTTGATGTCCATTTCCCTGAGCAGCGGCAGTTCGCACACCATTTCCGACACACGCAGCAATACATCCTCCAATGCTTCGATTCTGGCAGGCGCCATGTTGCGGAAAGCGCCGAGCATCTTCGAAATGCGCGTGCGCCCGATCATGTCTTTCACCAGGAATTTATTCAATGGCGGTATGGCAACGGCCCGGTCGCCCATGATCTCGACCGTAGTGCCTCCCGCGCCGAAAGTGATTACCGGGCCGAACACCGGATCGTTGGTGACACCGATCATGAGTTCTCGTCCGTTCGGTTTGACGATTATGGGTTCGATGGAGATGCCGTCCATGGTGGCATTAGGACGGTTGTGATGCACGTTGTCGATGATGTGCTGGTAGGCGGCGCGTACTTCATGTGCATTGTTCAGGTTGAGTATCACGCCACCTGCATCACTCTTGTGCGTGATGTCCGGCGAGTTGACCTTCATCGCCACCGGGAAACCAAGTTGCTGCGCGATGAGCAAGGCCTCCGCCGGGGAATGCGCGACCATGGTGCGCGCGACAGGGATGTTGAATGAAGCCAGCAGTGCCTTGGATTCCATTTCCGTGAGTACTTTGCGATGTTCCTGCATCGCACCTTCGATGATAAGACGTGCGCTTTCCACATCCGGCTCGATGTGGTGTGAGAGCGGGCCGGGCATTTGCATCAGCAATTTCTGGCTGCGGTAATACTCGTACAAGTGCGAGAACACTTCGACCGCCGGTTCCGGGGTACGGAAATGCGGCAGGTGTGCCTTGATGAATGCGTCTCGCGCTTCGGCGACTTGCGTCTCGCCCATCCAGCAGGTCAGCAGCGGTTTGCTGTGACTGTCAGTGTCGGTGTCGGCCAGTTCGATCATGACTTGTGCCGATTCCAGCGGTTTGGTCATGGCTTGCGGGGTGAGGATGGCGAGCACACCATCGACGTTGTCATCATCGAGGCAGGCCTTGACGGCATGGTGGTAACGGTCTGCCTGCGCATCACCGATGATGTCAACGGGATTGCAATGAGGCCAGTTGGATGGCAGGTGCTGGTTGAGGTAAGCGACGGTCTCATCCGACAGTGTGGCCATAGTCAGTCCGAGATCGGAAGCTCGATCGGCCGCCATGACGCCGGGACCGCCGCCATTGGTAACGATGGCGAGACGGTTGCCCTTGGGACGGAAACCGCAGGAGAGCGCGCGAGCGGCGGTGAACAGTTGTGTGACCGTCTGTACACGCACGACACCGACGCGGCTGATGGCGGCATCGAACACGTCATCCGCACCGACCAGTGAGGCGGTGTGCGACATCGCAGCTTTCGAGCCTGCGGGATGCCGGCCGACCTTGACCAGAATCACGGGCTTGATGCGCGCTGCAGCACGCAAAGCGCTCATGAAGCTGCGCGCATTGCGGATACCCTCGATGTACATCAAGATGCTGCGCGTATTGGGGTCGGATACCAGATAGTCGAGTATCTCGCCGAAATCCACATCGGTGGAAGAGCCCATGGAAACGACGCTGGAAAAGCCGACATCGTTGCGGCTGGCCCAGTCCAGAATCGCTGTGCACAGTGCACCGGATTGCGAGATGAGTGCGATGTTGCCGATGTTGGGTTGGCCTTTGTTGAAGGTGGCGTTCAGGCCGATGGAGGGACGCATGATGCCGAGACAGTTCGGCCCGATCAGGCGAATGTTGTAGCGGCGCGCGTTTTCCAGCAGTTGATGTTCCAGCGCTGCACCTTCTGTACCCACCTCACCAAAACCGGCGGTGATGATGACGGCCGCTTTCACACCCTTGATACCGCATTCCTCGATGATGCCGGGAACGGTTTTAGGCGGTGTGGCGATGACCACCAGTTCGACCGGCGCGCCCACAGCACCGATAGAAGCGTAGGCCTTCTGGCCTTGAACTTCTGCATTCCTGGAATTAATAGGATAGAGTTTGCCCTGGAAGCCGCTATCCAGCATATTCTTGAACACGATCTGGCCAACCGAATCGGGACGGTCGCTGGCGCCGAATACCGCCACGGATTTTGGAGCGAAAAGAGGATTAAGATAGTGCTTGCCCATGTTTTTTCGCCTTGGGTTATGAAATCGTTGGGTATGATAGCACCGTCAAGTCACAGTAGAGATGCCATGCAGACTGCTTATATAACTCATCCATTTTGTCTGAAACACGACATGGGAGCAAACCATCCGGAGTGTCCGGACCGTATCCATGCAATAGAGGATCAATTGATTGGATCGGGATTATTCAGCTATCTGCAACAGCACGAAGCCCCCGAAGCTACGCGTGAGCAATTGCAGCGTGTGCACGATGCTGCCTACATCGATGCCATTGAATCAACCGCGCCGCATCAGGGTATGGTAGCGCTCGATGCTGACACCTCAATGAATCCGTTTAGCTATCCGGCTGCACTTCGCGCTGCGGGCGCTGTGGTGATGGCAGTGGATTTGGTGATGGCGAGCGAGGTGGAAAACGCTTTCTGCAACGTCCGACCGCCCGGCCACCATGCCGAAAAAGCGCAGACAATGTGGTTCTGTATCTTTAATAATGTCTGTGTCGGCGCAGCCCATGCCTTGGAATGGCACGGATTGAGCAGGGTGGCAATTGCGGATTTCGACGTGCATCACGGCAACGGCACCGAGAACATTTTTCATGATGATCCGCGCGTGATGTTGTGCTCGACCTTCCAGCATCCTTTCTATCCCTACAGAGGTGCCGATAGTGGCAACGAACACATTGTTAATGTGCCGCTGGCGGCAGGGGCGGGGAGTAGCGAATTTCGCGAGGCGGTGAGCAATCATTGCTTGCCTGCGCTTGAAAAATTCAAACCGGAGTTGTTGCTGATCTCTGCCGGTTTCGATGCGCATTGGGAAGATGACATGTCCATGCTCAGGCTTCTGGACGCGGATTATGGCTGGGTAACGGAGCAGTTAAAATACGTCGCGGAGCGATATTGTCAAAAGCGTATCGTTTCGACGCTGGAGGGTGGATATGCGCTGCATGCATTGGGACGCAGTGCCATGGCTCATATCAAGGTATTGAGCGGGCTGTGATCTATCTGCTGCGTCTCAGGCCGAATATCGGGCCGCATGCATCCTTGTAGGCCCCAAGGGCGATCGTACTTGCAAAGCCGGGAAGGGCTTCAGCAAAATTCAGAAGGTGTTTGCTTCTTTCCCTAAGGATATGCTGGTGGATGATCTTGTTTAATTTTCCCTTGTCATTTCGCGCCACCACGATGAAGTCCTTATTCGTAGTGTCAGTAACGTTCTCACTGGGTGTAATTCCAAACGTCTGAAGGGATTGAATGATTGTAGATCGTTCATCTTCCGGGACACTCGATCTGACAATGCCGCCGCCGGCAGGCATCCAGTTCCATTTCCCGATCAGCGCCGGATCGGCAAAAAAGTTGATTTTCTCCATGGGAACGAAAATTTTTCCATCCTGCGGAATGATTGCATCCGCATCAACGCCCATATACCTCAATCGATCAGGATTCGCACCTTCAGGGAATTTGTAACCAATTACCGATCCTGCTGCATCGCGTATGCGGCCATGGGTTGCGTCAAGGTAAATGCCATAACTCAGCAGACGAGACAGAAAATCTATATCGCGTTGAGTATGCTGCGGCAGGTCATGAGAAGGGACGATGACCCGGTCCAGATCATCATCGGCACTTTTGCGCTGCAGTTTCGAGGTATTCTGAACCCCCGCCTTGGCGAGCTTGCCGCGTGAAAAACTGCGTGGTACCACAACGGAATACTGGATTTCACCCGACGGCGCCTGCTGACGAATGACGCGCCTGATCTCTGTGTCAAAAACTGCCTTCAGATCGCTTTCAATAACCGCCTCATCAAGCCGAGGCATCTCTCTTGCCGATCTCATCCTGAAATAAACCGGATTTTCCTGTTCCTTGTATTTGCGTTTTGCCAGCCTGGCGATTGAGCTTTGAGCCGGCACTTTTTGCAGGGTCTGGCGGTATATCTCGATGCGATCCGTCGAGGAAGGAAGAAATTCCGTTTTTTTAAGTAGTGCAACCATGGATTGCTTGTGGAGTTCATCGTCTTTGCCTGCGGAATATTGAGCTGCGTCTAAATACGCCGTAATAGCGGCACGCAAATACTGTCTGTCTGCAGACAAAATATCGGCAATGGCAATCAGGGGCTTGATCAGGGGCGACAGTGGCGCCTCCTTTAAAGGAGGATTCT
>JBNLBY010000094.1:0-8871 GCA_050303535.1 Sideroxydans sp.
AGAGCGGTAACGCTCGAAGCATGGGACGGCGTATGCAGTACGACGACACAAAATCCGCCGGCAGCATCCGGGTCGTCGATCACGGCCGGCGGAGCGATTGCTGCTGGTGCTTTCAGTCAGGGGACTACACTCGCACCGGGCACGCCCGGTGCACCCGTCTATACTTTTGGCACCACGCCAACCGATCCGACCGATATATATCTTCGTGCGATTGATACGGACGGGGTGACCTCATTGACTGCTGCTTCGAACGAAGGGGGTGTCAAGGTGGTGAACGGGCGCATCAAGGTTTCCAATGCATATGGTTCGGAGTTGCTGCCTTTGACGTTGTCGGCAACAGCGCAGTACTACACGGCAAATGGGTGGACGAACAGCACCACCGATTCAGTAACGACGCTGACCGTGCCGGGAAATTATACAGTGGGCACAGGGACGAGTACGACGACGCTGACTCCCGCGACGGGTATATTGGCGCAGGGTGTGCTCAGCATTCGTCTTGGTCCACCCAGTGGCGGAGCGACAGGAGTGGCAACGGTCGTGCCTGCGGTTGTCGGCTGTGCAATTCCGGCAACCTGCTACTTGCCCGTAATACAGGGCACGGCAACATTTGGGGTGTACAACAATAACAATGGTTTCATCTATCGACGTGAGAGCTATTGATGTCCGTTTTTTGACAAACAATAAATCGATACGGGCATTACCAGATCATTGAACTTGCCTATTGTTGTCGGGGTGCGGTCAGGCAATGTCTGATAATGGACGCCATAAAAGCAAAAAAATCCCTTGACAGCAATGGGTTAGTGAACTAAGTTCACGCTAATTATGGAAATGCTGCAATTTCTCAAGGCTTTCAAGCAAAAACACCGCGCCAGCGGGTGGATTGCTGTCGTTACCAGCAAGCTTGGAATCCATATCGCCCAGGCCGACTACGTGGGACTTCGTCCGCAAGTGACGAAGTGTGCGTTTTACCCGCTTACTGAAGTGACGGCAGCCGCGCTGGAAAAAGTGCGCAAGGATGCACAACTGGAAGACGCCAGGTTTACCACGCTGCTATCCGGCAACGAATACCAGATCATGATGGTGGATGCGCCAAAAGTACCAGTTGACGAATTGAAGACCGCCGTGCGCTGGAAGATCAAGGATTCACTTGATTACCACATTGATGATGCCACTGTTGACGTATTGCAGATACCGGTAAACAAGTACGGCAGCGAACGGGCACAATCACTCTACGCAATTGCCGCTTCCAACGAGACGATACGCAAGCGCATAGAACTGTTTGAGAAAGCCAGGATCGATTTAAGCGTGATCGATATTCCCGAGATGGCACAGCGCAACATCGCGGCTTTGTACGAGATGGAAGGACGCGCTTTGGCGATGCTGGCTTTTGGCGATGAGGGCGGTCTGTTTACGATCACCAGCGACGGCGAATTGTTTCTGGCGCGCCGGCTCGATATTACATGGGGTCAGTTGCAGGATGCGGACGAGAATCTGCAGAAACAGTATCTGGATCGTGTAGAGCTGGAAGTGCAGCGTTCGCTGGATTACTTCGATCGCCAGTTCCAGCATATTCCTGTAAGTCGTATGCTGCTTTCCGCACCGCGATCTTTGGGACAGGACAAGTTGTTGACGGACAGCCTGGGCTTGTCTGTGGAGATGCTGGATATCGGGCAGGCAATGGATATTGCTGCAGTGCCGGAATTGTCGGATAGTGAATTCGCCAGTTATGCTTTACCGGTGTTGGGTGCAGCGTTGCGTCAGGAGAAAAAGGCGCTATGAGCCAGCAGATCAATCTGTTCAACCCGATTTTCATGAAGCAGAAAAAATATTTTTCTGTGGTGACGATGTTGCAGGCGCTGGGTTTGATTCTGCTGGGTTCTGCGCTGTTTTACGGTTACGCGGCTTATCAGGTTGTTCACATGTCCGGGCAGACAGACGAAATGGCCAAAAGATATGCTGCAGAACAGGCGAAACTGGTTCAGTTGACCAATGAATATTCGCGCCAGAATACAGGCCTGCGGCTGGAGAATGAACTCAAGCAGCTGGAAGCCCGGGCGGCGGCCCAGACGACATTGCTGAATTTGCTCAAAAGCGGTGCACTTGGCAATACCCGTGGCTATTCGGAATACATGCGCGCATTGGCGCGGCAGTCGATCAAAGGGCTGTGGCTTACTGCATTTGATATTGTGGGAGACGGTGTGCAGATGAGCGTGAGCGGTGCGGTGGTGGATCCGCAACTGGTGCCTGCGTATATTCAGCGACTGGGCAAGGAAAAGGTCATGCAAGGCAAAACGTTCTCGACTTTGCAGATTCAGCAACCGGATGACGATGGTGGCAGGCGCGTTCCCCGTTATGCCGAATTTAACTTGCGTTCGCCAGAAGCGATCGAAAAGGAACAACAATGACGATGCCTGAGCAGATCGAGAGGATCGTTACCAGAATAGACAGTTTTTCATTACGCGAACGCGTGCTGATCTTTTTTGCTGTCGCTGCCCTGATGGTGTCGATGATCAATGCTGTGTTTCTCAATCCGTTGCTGGAAAAGCAGAAGAAGATTTCCGCCCAGATCGTTCAGCAGCAGGAAAAAATGAAACAGGTACGGTCGCAGCTCGAGGTGTTGTTGCAGTCCAGGCAGGCTGATACCAATTCTCCGCAACATGAACGGATCCGCCTGTTGCGTCAACAGATCGCCGAAGGAAATACCTATCTGCAAGGGCGGCGCGACAAACTGGTGCCGCCGGAAAAGATGGCAAAACTTCTGCAACAGGTTCTGAGCAAGAATGGGCGCCTGCAACTGGTTGCGCTCAAGACCCTGCCTGTGAGCTTGCTGGTTGAGCCTGCGGATGATTCGGCAGCAGTTCCGATGACTGATGCCGAGAAGCAGATATACAAGCACGGCGTGAATATTACCGTGCGCGGCAGTTATGCCGATCTACTGGGATATTTAAGTGCGCTGGAGAAGCTGTCAACCCAGATGTTCTGGGGAGTGGCGAAGATGAATGTGATAAACCATCCCACGGTGGAATTGTCACTGACGCTTTATACCTTGAGTCTGGATAAAACATGGCTGCAGATTTGAAAATGCTGCTGGCGTCGCTGTTGCTGGGTGTGTCGCAGAATGCGACGGCAGAGACGTTGCCCGATCCGACGCGCCCTGCCATTAGCCTGTACAGTAGCGGGGCGGGTGGTGCTGTAGCGCGGCGTAGTACGGTGAAGCGCGGGTTGCAGTCCGTCATTATCTCATCGCAATATCGTGCCGCTATTATTGACGGCAAGACAGTGCGTCTGGGGGATAAATACGGTAATTCAAAACTGGTCGAAGTGCGGGAAAACAGTGTGGTGCTGCAGAATGCGCAGGGACGGCGTGTATTGGAGTTGTTTCCCAAGGTTAATATCAGGAAAATCGAGGCGCTTAAGCATGATGGAGGCGCGCAGGAGAGGGCATCTGGACAGACAATTCTGCCGGAGCAGGATGTAGGAGAAATCAAATGAAACGAATATCGGTTTTACTGGCGTTGCTGCTTCTGTCTGCCTGTGCGACGGATGGTTCCAAAAACGGTGTGGCTGGCATGATCAATCAGGAAATGGATGCCGCCGCCGTTTCTGCCGCGGTCGCAAAACCGGAAGTTGTAGATCAGGCATTGTTGCCACCGCTGGCAGTGTTGCCTGCCCAGATCGATAGCAAACCCATGGAAACGAAATTCGATCTCGCGGTGAATAACACGCCCGCAAAAAATGTATTCATGGGCATCGTTTCTGGTACGCGCTACAGTGTATTGGTGCATCCCGATGTCAGAGGGACGATCTCGCTTGCTCTGAAAGATGTGACTGTGTTTGACGCACTGGAAGCAATACGCGAGGTGTATGGTTACGACTACAAGGTGGACGGTTCTCGCATCTATATCCAGCCGTTAACATTGCAGACGCGATTGTTTCAGGTGAACTACCTGACGGCGCAACGTGAGGGAAAATCATCACTGCGCGTTGCTTCCGGGTCGGTTGCGGACAGTGCGCTCACGTCGGGAAGGACCGGTGCGACATCTGGCGGCAACAGCGACAGCAGTAAAGTAACCATGACTTCCAAGACTGATTTCTGGGAAGAGTTGAGCAAATCCCTGAAAGCGATTGTGGGTGATGGAAAAGGACGTAGTGTTGTCATCAGTCCGATGTCCGGCGTGATCGTAGTAAGAGCCATGCCTGATGAACTGAATAATGTTTCTGCCTATCTCAAGGCATCGCAAATTTCCATCGAACGCCAGGTCATACTCGAAGCCAAGATTCTCGAGGTGCAATTGAATGACTCGTTCCAGTCAGGTGTTAATTGGGCCGCTTTTGCGAATGGGCCGAACAGTCAGCTATCCGTGGGGCAAGGAAGTGCGGGAAGTGCCCTGTCTACAGGCAGTACGTTGACAAATTCCGTGCTTGGGTCGACACCGGGCTCAACATTAAACCCCGTTGCATCTACCTCATTGCCGACAGGCACGATTGCCGGCACGTTGTTCGGACTGGCTTTCCAGACCAGTAATTTTGCCGCTTTGCTGAATTTCCTCGAGTCGCAGGGGAATGTGCATGTCCTGTCCAGTCCGCGCATCGCTACCTTGAACAACCAGAAGGCAGTGCTGAAAGTGGGAACCGATGAGTTCTTTGTGACGGAGGTCTCCGGCGGGACGCAGGCAACGACGACAGTGGCAGGGACGGCGCCGACGGTCAAGGTGCAGCCATTCTTTTCCGGTATTGCACTGGATGTAACGCCACGCATCGACGAGAACAACGAGATCATTCTGCATGTGCATCCATCGGTGAGCACTGTTTCGACCGTAAACAAAACGGTGAATCTTGGCACTGTCGACGGGGTATCCAATGTTTACAACCTCCCTCTGGCCTCCAGCTCTGTCTCGGAAACGGACAGTATCGTGCGTGCCCGCGATGGGCAGATTGTCGCCATCGGGGGCTTGATGCGTCAGGCAGAAATCGATGATGAATCCGGACTGCCAATGTTGCCAAAAACGATTTTTGGCCAGACCAGCAGACGTACTGAAAAACGCGAACTGATCATCCTGCTGAAGCCAACCGTGGTGGACAGCGACAGTGACTGGTCGGATGATATCGCGCGCAGCCGTGATCGCATGAAGAAGCTCTCCAGATAACGTTATGTACCGGGAGCATTTTGGCCTGCGTGAATTGCCGTTTTCACTGACGCCTGATACCAGTTTCTTCTTTGCTTGTACCAATTATCAGGAAGGCCTGAATACCCTGCTGGTTTCCGCGCGAACCGGCGAAGGTTTTATCAAGATCGTGGGCGAGGTCGGTAACGGTAAAACTTTGCTGTGCCGCAAGTTTCTTGGCACGCTCAGTACCGAGCGTTCGACTACCACCGACATCGGCATTCAGGACGGCGGTACCAGCGGACGCTATGCGGCGAAATTCATCACTGCCTATATTCCCAATCCTTATCTGGAACCGCGCAGCCTGTTGATGGCGCTAGCGGAAGAGTTTCGTATTCCAGTCGATCCTTCGTTCGATCAGCATCAACTGCTGAAAGAATTGACGCGCACCCTGCTTGGTTATGCGCGCGACGGGAAGCGTGTAGTGGTGTGTCTGGATGAAGCACAGGCGATGCCGCTGGAAAGCCTGGAAGTATTGCGCCTGCTCACCAACCTGGAGACCGAGAAGCGCAAATTGTTGCAGGTGGTGTTGTTTGGGCAGCCGGAACTGGATGATCGCCTCAAACAGAATTCGGTACGTCAGTTGCGTCAGCGCATCAGCTTCCAATACCAGTTGAATGGATTGCATCGGGACGAGATGGATCGTTATCTGCGTCATCGCCTGTCCGTTGCGGGCTTCAGGGGCGAAACTCTGTTCAATTCAGGCGCCGTCAATTTGCTGCATCGGATCAGTCATGGCACACCCCGGCTGGCGAACATCATCGCGCACAAGGCAATGATGCTGGCTTTTGCGGAAGGGCGGCAGCAGGTGCAGACGCGGCATGTGCGCAAGGCAGCCGCCGATACGCCGGAATCACACAAGGACTGGATGGTATGGGTCTGGTGGACGGTTGCGGTGGTGTTAATATCTGCGCTGGTCATGCAGGTTTATTGGCTGCAATGAGTGTCATTAATCAAGTATTGATCGAACTCGAAAAGCGCGGGGCAACTGCGCCTCTGGACGAACCCGCGATACGTTCCGTCACACCGTACAGGGAATCGCATCTGCTGCGTACGGTACTGCTTTTTGCGTTGATGCTGACTTTGCTGGCAGCGGCAATATGGTATTGGTATCAGGGGCGCAGACTAACCTCTGTACCGAACAGGGCTGTTGTCATGGCCGCTCCGATGAGTAATGCCGCACTTGAGAATAATCCGCCTGCGACAGTTGAATCGGCGCCGGTTGAGGTAGCCGCGACAGAGCCGAATAGAGAACCGGTTGCGCAACAGTCTGCTGACAATCAGTACGGAAAATCCTTGCAAGAAGTGGAGAGGGAACAAAAACCGGCTGTTGCACCTGATGCGAAAAAAGTTGGGAAGCGGAAGAAGGCCGGGAAGCGCGAGAAAACCCTGCAACGCAAATTGCAGCGTCCTGCGGAACGGGTTGTTGAAAATCTGCCGGCGGAAAACCCGGAACAATTCAAGACAATCAATCCGCGTCAGCGTGCAGAAAATGAATTCAACAAAGCCAACCGGGCCGTTCAGGAAGGACGCACGAACGATGCATTAGCCGGGTATGAAAATGCATTGCTTGCCGACCCGGCATATAGCCCCGCGCGCCGGGCATGGGCTGGTTTGCTGTTGAGCCTGAAGCGCAATGACGAAGCCGAGCAGGTATTGCAGAAAGGCTTGAATAGCGATTCTCATGACGCAGGGCTTGCCATGCTGCTGGCGCGTTTGCAGGTCGAGCGTGGTGCAATATCGCCAGCGCTTGAAACGTTGCTGAAAACCCTGCCTTATGCCGAGGCTCAGGCTGACTACCAGTCATTCGTGGCGGCACTTCTGCAACGCCAGAGCCGGCATGAAGAAGCCATTGCGCATTATCAGGTTGCGTTGAAAAAAGTACCCAACAACGGCGTTTGGCTGATGGGTATGGGTATGTCCCTGCAGGCGTTGCAGCGTAATGATGAAGCACGCGTTATTTATCAGCGTGCGCTTGTTTCGAATACGCTAAACGCCCAGCTACGGGCATACGTGCAGCAGAAACTCAGCGAGCTTTGAACTATCTACTAATAGTGGGGTAAGGTCCGTGCGATAACCCAGGCGCTGACTTCAGTTGCGCCAGCCTGTTTTAAAACGCGTGCTAACTCACCAATCGAAGCGCCTGTCGTCATTACATCGTCCACAATGGCAATGTGCTTGCCGCACATCTTGGCATCAGAGATGCAGGCAAAAGCCTGGCGCATGTTTTTGTCGCGTTCTTTCCAGGGCAGCGAGGATTGCGGTTGTGTATTGCGTATCCGTTTGCAGGCATTCTGAATCAACGGGATATCCAGTCGGCGGGAAACATGCTGTGCCAGCAGCAATGACTGATTGAAACCGCGCTCGCGCAGGCGGACGGGATGCAGCGGTAACGCCACGATGCAATCCGGTTGCGTCGTGATGCGTTGCAGCAATGCTTCGGCAAGAAAACCGACCAGTATCAGACGCTCGCGGTACTTCAGCGCCTGAATCAATTTGTCCAGCGGAAATCTATAACCGAAGGCAGCCACGGTATGGTCGAACGGCGGCGGCTGTTTCAGGCAGTGGCCGCATATGCTGCCGGCCGGGCTGGGTAAGGCACAAATCGGGCAATGTTCGGCAGACAGGCGATGCAAATCGTCATCGCAAGCGGCGCAACATAAGCCATCATGGCTGTTTGTACCGCACAACAGGCAGGGCTGGGCAGGCAGGAAACGCATAAAATTTGCGCTAATGTCAAACATATGATGGGATAAAATAGACAATTCACTTCGATCCTGTTGCAGTTCCGGGTTGAGGATGCGTTTTTTTTGATTCTTTAAGTACTTTATATTTATGCAAAACAAGACCGCCAAGACTCAGACAGCGCAACAGCGCTGGACTGTGGCAGATATTGAGAAAATGCTCAAGCTGCCTTTTTCCGACCTGATGTATCGCGCTCAACAAGTACATCGCGAACATTTCAATCCTAACGCTGTGCAGCTTTCCACCCTGTTGTCGATCAAGACCGGCGGCTGTTCCGAAGACTGTGGCTATTGCACGCAGTCGTCGTTCCATGGTGCTGTCGAGAACAAGAAGATGCTGGAAGTGAATGAAGTGGTTGAGGCTGCCAAAGCCGCAAAGGAAGCTGGCGCCGGACGCTTCTGCATGGGTGCGGCCTGGCGCGAGCCGTCCGAAAACGACATGAAAGCCGTGGTCGAGATGGTCAGGGAAGTGCGCGCACTTGGCATGGAAACATGTGCCACGCTGGGCATGCTCAACGACGAGCAGACCGAGCAGTTGAAAGATGCCGGACTGGATTACTACAACCACAATCTGGATACCTCGCCCGAATTTTACGGCAACGTCATCTCTACGCGCGACTATCAGGATCGTATTGACACCCTGGAACGTGTGCGCAAGGCCGGCATGAATATCTGCAGCGGCGGGATTATTGGAATGGGGGAGTCATTGACGCAGCGCGCCGGGCTCATCGCGCAACTGGCCAATATGGATCCGTACCCGGAAAGCGTGCCGATCAACAACCTGGTCAAAGTCGAAGGCACGCCGCTGGCGGACGTCGAAGATCTCGATCCGCTGGATTTCGTGCGCACCATCGCCGTCGCGCGCATCACCATGCCCAGGGCTTTCGTACGCCTGTCGGCTGGGCGCGGCGAGATGAGCGATGCAGTGCAGGCTTTGTGTTTTCTGGCTGGTGCCAATTCCA
>JBNLBY010000095.1:0-8857 GCA_050303535.1 Sideroxydans sp.
ATCCCGGATTGGCAGAACAGCAAGGCGTTGAACTCATCGTTTCGCGTTTCGAGCCTGGGCATATCGATAACGCGGCACTGGTTATCGCCGCGACCAATGATCGCAACGTCAACAAACAAGTCTCCGAGCTGGCGCAGGCGCGCAGCATTCCCGTCAACGTGGTGGACGATCCCGAGCTGTGCAGCTTCATCATGCCGGCCATCCTCGACCGTTCGCCGCTGATGATTGCGTTTTCCAGCGGCGGTGCTTCGCCGGTGCTGACACGCATGATGCGCGGCAAGCTGGAGACGCTGATTCCGCAGAATTACAGCCGCCTGGCGGCTTTTGCGGAACGTTTCCGCGAACAGGTCAAGACACGCGTCACTAATCCCGCCAAGCGCCGTATTTTCTGGGAGAACGTATTCGAAGGCGTGGTCGCCGAGAAGGTGCTCACGGGCGACGAGGGCAGTGCGGAAGCGCTGTTGCAGAACATGCTGGCGCATGAAGACAACATCCAGCGTGGCGAGGTGTATCTGGTCGGCGCCGGTCCCGGCGATCCCGACCTGCTGACTTTCCGAGCTTTGCGTCTGATGCAGAAGGCAGACGTGGTGGTGCATGACAATCTGGTGTCAAAACCCATTCTTGAAATGACGCGGCGCGATGCAGAACGCATCTATGTCGGCAAAAAACGCGACAACCACACCCTGCGCCAGGAAGAGATCAATGAGTTGCTGGTACGTCTGGCGAAAGAGGGCAAACGCGTATTGCGCCTCAAAGGCGGCGATCCTTTCATTTTCGGGCGTGGCGGCGAAGAGATCGAGACGCTGGCGGCGGAGAATATTCCATTCCAGGTTGTGCCCGGTATCACTGCCGCATCCGGCGTTGCCTCGTATGCCGGTATTCCGCTCACGCATCGCGATCATGCGCAGTCCTGCATGTTCGTCACCGGCCACCTGAAAGACGGCACGATGAACCTGGACTGGGAGCAACTCGCGCGTCCGCGCCAGACCGTGGTGGTCTACATGGGCCTGCATGGCCTCGATACGCTCTGCTCGAAACTGGTCGAACACGGGCTCCCGGATTCCACGCCCATCGCCATCGTGCAGCAGGGCACGACACAGAACCAGCGTGTTTTCACGGGCACGCTGAAAACCTTGCCGGGCATCGCCGAACGCGAGAAACCTCAGGCACCGACACTCATCATCATTGGCGGTGTGGTTACGCTCAGGGAAAAACTGGCCTGGTTCCATCCGCAGAATTCCTGAAGTGCCGTTTCATAATAAAAAAATAGTAAGCAGGGGGAAAAACAGGATCGATTGAATATTTGAAAGCGGTTTCATGACCAAATGGAGAAAACCCCATGTCTACAGAATTGATCAATGCAATAAATGCGGGTGAAATATCTGCAGTACAGCGCATGCTGGCTGCAGGGGCGGACGTTAATCATCGTGATTCGGAAGGTGTTACCCTGCTGATGCTGGCAGCCAATGCAGGGGACATGCCCATGGTGAAACTATTGATCAAGAACGGCGCGGACGTTAATGCATGCGATGCGCATGGCTGGTCGGCGCTGGCCAAAGCGGTGTACAACGCAGAAATGAAATGCGGATTCGTCGATGTGGTCAATACACTGATCGGCGCAGGCGCGAATATCGAGGCCAGCATCGGCTATGGCGTGCGCCCGTTAATGCTGGCAGCGGGCTATGGCGAAGCGGAAGTGGTTGAGGCACTCCTGCAGGCAGGCGCAAATGTGCAGGCCCGCAATGAGGGCGGTTATACTGCACTCATGATGGCGAAACAGAAACACTATGTGGATGTCATCAACCTGTTGCACGAAGCGGAACAACTGGCCGGGGTCGGAGAAGGAAGTTGCGCCAGCAAAAATGCGCCCGGCTCCAATGTCGTCACTTTCATGAAACCGTCCGGCGCAAAATAAACTCACATTTGCCATGCCTTACTTTATTTACCGCGTAACTGAATTTCCCATCCGCAAGCTGGAAAAACTGGAACAGCATGACGCCTATCGCGATGCGTCGGCACGAGTCAAACAAATGCGTGCAGAGCAGGCAGACAGTTCGACAGCGCGCCTCAAAATGATCCATGCCGATTCGGAACTGCTAGCCGAAGACCTGCTGAATCAGGTACGCGAACCCGCCCCGGAACTGGGGGATGACTGAGTCCCATGGATGAAACGGCGCTCAGGCAAAAAATATCAGAATTGAACGAACGTCCCTGCACGTTTGAAAAAGCCATACTGGCCGACTGTGTCGAATGCGAACGTGCCGATCGCATACAGATCGCCGAACACGAGAGGGTGGCTTGTATGCATCAGGCCAGCCTTTCCCGCTGTACCTCCCTGCATGATCACCTGCGCCATAGTTTTGCTTTTGCACTCAAGAACTTGCATGAAGATGCTGTGCTTTCACATGCACAGGAAATGCGCGTCCAGTGCGGCGGCCTGCTGGGGCTGCAGAACGTACTGAATGGCGAAACCGAGGTGGAAGACGTGGATGCGCTGCTGGATGCTGTATTGCAGCAATGGGGGGACTTGTCGGAGATACCTTATTCAGAGGTCATACATGCCGCGGCACTCTGCTACAAGGGACGCGACGGTCATAACTGACAGTCAACGTTGCAAGCGATAATTCATGAATCCGCAAAAGGTCCGCCGCGACCAGCTCAACAAACTGGAAGATCTTCCCAATATCGGCAAGGCAATGGCAGCCGACCTGCACTTGATCGGCATCCGCACACCACAACAACTCATCGGTCGCGATCCATTCAAATTGTACGAAGCACTATGCAAAAAAACAGGTGTACGCCATGATCCCTGTGTGCTCGATGTGTTTATATCGATCGTCCGCTTCATGGATGGCGGTGAAGCATTGCCGTGGTGGTCGTTTACGGCAGAACGCAAACGCATTTACGGGAAAAAATGACTACCAGGCAGCTATAGCAGTCATTGAGAACTAACGGGATACCAATTGCCATCATAATATTCATAGGTATGCTTCAATCCTTGTGGAGACTTGGAAAGCGCCCCTAGCTCGTATACCGAGTGATCTCCAACGCGAAAAAATGTTATTTGTCCATCTTCTGTTTTGCCACATAAAATCAATTCAGTATTCTTGCTGGATGGCAAATGCAACTTCGTGAAGTACCTCTTGAAATATCCTCTTTTTGACTCACTTTTTATCTTATTTTGGTAAGCGCGTTTTACGGGGGTAATTTCTTTTTCAATTATCATTGCTGTCGAATCGTCAACTGGTCGCGCACCTCTCTTTAGTCCATTTCTAGTGGTATTGTTGTCATTGCACGGTGGGGTTTTCGTCTTGTTGCCTGCTCCTTGCGTCGCATCTCTTTCCACTGAAATTGGACTTGAAAAAACAGACTGCGCAACCAACAGCATCAATAGAAACAACAAATATCTAGCGAACATACAATTCCCCTTTATTCATTAATGATGAGAACGGATAGAATGGATAGAGACGGAGTCCTATTCTTTTCCGCGAACACAGCGTTGCGTGAACGAAGGAGGAATAGGCGCGCCGAGAGGTATTCGTGTGGATTGTCGTTGTTTGTATCATCATTTCAATTTTTCGTTGGCTATATTATCACTCGTAAAAGAATTGGGCTCCGTCTCCATGTCATGTAGCAGCCGTTGCGCCGCCTTTGAACTGCCGCCGGTATTGCGCGGGAGAAAGTCCGGTGGCGCGCTTGAACAGTCTCCTGAAAGAAGAAACATCCTCATAACCCACACTCGCGGTGATCGCCTCGAAATCGCTGTGCGACTCCTCCAGCAGTTCCTTTGCCCGTTCGATTTTCAGCGCCTGGAAATAGGCGAGGGGAGTCATCCTGGTGACCTCGATAAAGCGGCGGTTGAGCGTGCGATAGCTGACGTGCATCGCATTGGCAAGCTCGTCGATTGAAGCAGGCTGTGTCAGTTTGTCCATCATCCATTCGATGGCGCGCTGAATCAGCGGCTCGGAAAAGTCTTTTTGCACGGACATGAACGGGCGCTGCGATGTGCGTGCGCCATCCACCAGCATGATGCCGCTCACGCTACGCGCCAGTGCCACGCCACCCAGGCGGCGCAACACATGCAAAGATAGATCGGTATGCGCTGTCATTGCCCCGGCAGTGATGGCGCGTCCGCTGTCGACAAGCGTCTTGTCCGCATCAAGCCGGATGTCCGGATAGCGCTGCTGGAATTCATGGGCAAGCCACCAGGTCGTTGTTGCTGGCTGTTCGTTCAGAAGGCCAGCCTCGGCCAGCACAAAAGTGCCGTAACAACTGGCAGCCACCAGCGTAGTTTCGGGCAAATGCTGCAAGCGGGCAATGACAGTGTGCCAGGTCGTTTGCAACTGGCTGACGATGTGATCGAGGGATTCGGCAAAGAACCCGGGCAGGATGATCGCATCGAAAGCGCCAAGGCTGGCTGGCAGCGGCTGCGTATCGACTGCGACCGCGTCAGTCAGGCGTACAAGGCCGCCATGCGTTGAGAACAAATGCGGCCGCCAGCCTGCTTCGGGCTGGTAACGCTGGGCGAGAGTAAACATGTCCAGCGTGGTGGTGACGCTGGATGCCGTTGCGCCTTGTTCCAGTAACATCGCGATGTTCATATTGTCATTTTTCGCATTAATTTGGGCAATTATGCCACTGCTGCAGCGGGGAGCGGAATGACATCATGCCCCCATGCCAATCACACAGGAGGAAATGAAGATGAAACAAGCCGAAGAAATCGCAACCACGATTATCGCAATGGAACGCGCAGCAATGGATCGCTGGGGTGCGGGCGACCCGTCCGGTTACCTGGAAATCTCCGCGCCTGACGTGGTGTATTTTGACCCGTTCCAGGAACGCCGTGTGGACGGACTGGCGGCGCTCACCGCTTTATACGAATCGCTGCGCGGGACGATTCATATTGATCGTTACGACCTGATCGAACCGAAAGTGCAGGTATGCGGCGAAGCGGCGGTGCTGACGTTCAACCTGAATTCGTACACCGGTGCGACCGAGATGCGCTGGAACTGTACTGAAGTCTATCGACTGGACAAGCAAGGCTGGCGTCTTATTCAGACACACTGGTCAATTACGCAACATTTGAAGAACTGAAGAATCTGTCTGGAACAAAATAAAATGAGGGCGGAGTGGTGTTCGTGAAAAACAATTGGGCTCCGTCCCCATGTCATGGTCCCCATGTCATGCATGTCATGTGTTGAGGCAGCTCACGGTTGCTTATTCAAAAACGAATCACTTCACCTTGAGGTTACTTGTTTTCGACTTCTGTGCCAGCAGCAAGCAGATTGTAAATGTGATCAACGCAACCGCCATGAACGCGATCGGGACGAGAAAGAAGAACATCACCGAAAGCGTAACACCTAACGCCGCAACCGCTGTATGGAACGCAAGCAAGCGGGTATCTTGCAGCGCTTTGTCCGAGAACGTCAGCAGCGCCTGCATGCCGTAGGCGATGAGCAGGCATCCCATCATCAGGCTGAAGCCGGTGTGGTATTGGTAGAGATTGCCTGCGCTACCGGGCATTACGATGGGAAACTCGCGCATTGCGTTCAGCATCGCCGTCTGCGCGCTGGTTTTCGGCACAAGCCAATACGTAAGCAAATGCCCGGCGCCGACAAGCACAAAAGCCCAAGCGCCGGTCTTGTATAGTTTTCTTTGTGTGTTCATGAATGCTCCCGTGGTGTGATTGATTCAAAGTGAAAATTCGGAGGCAAGCGGTGCCCTGATTGTTTTTGAGGCAAAAGGCAAGACCTGACACTCGTGGCTCCCGAACGCAACGCAGCATGAACGGCAGCGGGATGGGTGCGCCGTTGTGCATTTGTGTTGTGAGTCGTTTCCTGCATCATCATTTCTTCAGTTCGTCGTTCGTTGTGGTGTCACCCGTTAAAAACAATTGGGCTCCGTCCCCATGTCATGCGACTGGCAGGTTAGAGTCCGATGGCGATTTCAAATGAACTCCCTAGTGGAACGTATTCAAGGAATATTTCTTCGCCACCTGTGCGTGCGACAATTTCACGAAGGGATGTCTTCGAGAGGTTGACCCTGAGGCGTTGCGGTCTATCCTCATTCCACAGGACACTAAGACGGACATGTTGTCTTGCGCTGTCAGGCGCAATTGATAGATTCTGCCCATGATTGATAGCGAAATCCCATGTGAGGTCCGTATTGAGCCTCGGCCGGGCCTCTAACTTCGTAATGTCTTCTTCGGTTGGTGGGAAGGAAATATCCATTTTTGGTGCCTCTGGTGCCTCAACTGATGGATCGAACAAACTCCCTTTCGGTAATGAGGTGCTTCCCTCGTCAAAGAAGAACGCCACACGGTCTCCTTTGACGAGTTCGTGAGGCATTTCCCAGATTAAGAAATCGCTTTCTCCGTCTTCGCGGCGTTTGCCTCCACCAGAGACATCCAAATGGGATACTTCCGGCCCCCATAATTCCCCCCATACGCTTGCCGAGAACATCCACACATCATCGGAGCCGACGGTGCAGAGATGGGTACCATTTTTTGTTACGCGGAGTACAGGCATAGAATTAAAGGGGTCGGCATCGCAATAGTATTTGGAGGGTATGGCAGTGGAAAACAAAACCGAAGCTGCCCCCTTTAACGCTTTAACGGTTGTTATGTTTTGCTCGCAATTTCATTTTCGCAAACACTAATAAACTCTTTCATCAAGCCTGAAATTTTACTGTATTCTTCACAACAGATTTCGAGCGTTGACAGTAAAACGCCTAATTGGGATTCAGAATCTATTTCTGTGAATTCGGCGCCAATGTGGGCGCGCCGGTTCACCTTGTCGAGTTTTACATATGCCATATGAACTCCAGCACAATTGGGATGGCAATACTCAGATAGACCTTCATAGGCTTTTCTATACTTGCCTTCTAGAAGATATTTATCGATTTGATCTATAGGGCCGAGAATATTCGGCATTTTCGGAAGGTCATCCTCCGCTTCTGTTCTCCATCCGAAAATATTTGTGTCCAAGTATTCCTTTAGCTCATTCGTATTCTTATTTTCTATGGTTTCAGCCAGTTTCCTGTGAAGCGAATACAACATTGCTGTAGTTTCCATTACTGCTCTTACAAGGAGAACCGCAGAAATAGCCTTCTTAGGCCTTTCATATAATTCAACAGAAGAACTCGCTAACTCAGCAATCCTGTGAAGAAGAGCTCCGCTATAACCTAGCACTATGAACGGAATCTTGGCTTTAAGGCTGACATCTCTGTAGTCAATCGTGCTCGGTAATTTGGAATTCAACTGCTTAAGTTTGACTTTGCACTTTTCTAGATTTTGGTTGGTCTCAGAATTTGTCATCGGGCTTTCCGAGAAACATAGCGTGGAGGTAAGGGGCGCGACGCTTGCGGAGCGTCCCAGCTACCGGAGGGAGCGAACTTGAGTGACATCACCCGACCGGTTTTATATCTTTCGGAAATTGACTGTACAGTGGCCATTGCTCCTCCGAAATTGGCTCATCCTGATTACGCGAATGCCACACGCGATTCAAATGGGCATAGACATGTCCAAGATACACTGGGAATTCGGATTCTTCGTCGATTGTACCGGACTTGGACATTTGATTGATGAGAGCCTCGAGATGTTCACGCGCCTCATCTAGCTCAGTTAGAAGCATTGCCCAGGCTACAGGGTTTTCTTTTTCGTTAATCATTTGGGTCTAACCGTTATAAGACGGACTCCCGATCCGCATATGCATAACATACGGACGCATTGAATCACACCTTGCCTGTCATGGATATAGGCCGGGAATATTGATGTGTTTTGATCTGGCCGATGTGATGAATACCAGCTTTTAGCGATTCCGGACAGGTACTTCCAGCTCAGGATCGCTTCAAGCGAGTTGTTTCTGCAACGCATTGCGCAGGGTGTCGATTTCCTGTGGCTTATCCAGCTTCTCTCCGCTGATCCAGAATGTATCCTCCGCGCGGGAACCCAGCGTGTTGATCTTGGCGCTGCGCAGTTCGATGTGGTGTTGCGCCAGCAGGTAGGCGATGGATGCGAGCAGTCCGGTGCGGTCACCCGCCACGACGGACAGCGTGTGACGTCCTTTTTCATCCTTGGCGATGATGACTTGCGGTGCGATGGGGAAGTGTTTGAACTGGCGGCTGACCCGGCCTACCTGCGGTTTGGCAAGCGGTGCGTCGCTGGTCAGTTGCTGGGCCAGTTCGTACTCGATGTAGTTCATCACGTCGCGATAGACGGTTCTTTCGTTATTCGCATCCATGACCAGGAAGCTGTCCAGCGCATAGCCGTGCTGGGTGGTATGCACTTTGGCTTCCATGATGTTGTAGCTCATGTGCGCGAAAAAACTGCAAATGCGTGCGAACAGATAGGGTTTGTCCGGCAGGTAGACGAGTACCTGCAGGCCTTCGCCGATGCGGCTCAGACGCGTTTTGACGATGGGTGTTTCGCTGTTCACGCGGTATGACAGTAGCCTTGTATGCCATGCGATTTCGTGTGGTTCATGCTGCAGGAAATATTCGGCATCCAGTTGCGCCCACAGCAATTCATACGATTCGGGATTGATGGCATACAGGTTCAGTGTTTCCGCGGTGAGGCGGCGTATTTCGCCGACCTGGTCGGCGATCTTGCCGCCGACCATGAAGCGCCGCGTTGACCAGAACAGATCTTCCAGCAATTTGCCCTTCCACACGTTCCATATTTTCGGGCTGGTGCCGCGGATATCGGCAACGGTAAGAAGATATAGCCCGACCAGATAACGATCATTGGGCACCTTTGCCGCGAAATCGGCGATGACATCCTGGTCGGACAGGTCGCGGGTCTGCGCGGTGGAGGAAAGCAACAGGTGGTGCTCGACCAGCCACACGACCAGTTTGCTGT
>JBNLBY010000096.1:0-8805 GCA_050303535.1 Sideroxydans sp.
TTGATTACTTTTTTGAGTTTCAATATCCGCGTGTGTTCAACGTGAATTTCGCTCAATGCCTTCAGTACATCGTTTGGAAATCCTTCCCTTTTTGCGCGTTCAGTAAAAATGACTTGCTCAAGATAATTGTGCAATTCCAGAGACCCCCAGAGCAAATCAATGCGTTCCAGTATTTTGGGGAATTTCTCTCCAAGTATTTTTCTGGGCGGGATTTTTTCAACCGGAGGAGGCTCCTCCTTTACAATTTCAGGATCATCAAAATTAAGTTGTATGTCCCAATTCAACGGGGACTTTTCAGATTCAGACATAAAATATCGTCAACCCTTTGCTGCACTCAAATATTAGAATAGTAATTTAATCATATATTAAAATACGTATAACAATCAATTGCCCATTGGTCGTACTCATCCACCGGGCATCTGTTAAACAGGCACTCATGCAGTGTTAAACTAATCGTCTGATATATTCACCGCCCATGGATGTAACTGATTTGCTATTCCTGCTGATGCTGGCCGCGCTGGTGTGGTACTGGTTTGACAGTCTGCGTGCGCTTGAACATGCCCGAAAAATCGGGAAACGAACCTGTTTTGATGCGGATGTGCAATTTCTGGATGACACGGTCGCCCGAGTTGCGCTGGAACTTGTACGCGACAAATCCGGACGCAGGGTTTTGCGCCGCACCTACCGTTTCGAATTCAGTGAGACGGGCAACTCCAGAATTGAAGGAAGATTCATTCTGCTTGGTCACAAAATCGAATCGGTAACAATGGATCCCTACCGGATAGTACCCTGAAGAAATATTTCTCAGGCAACACGATCAATCGTCATCATCGTCGTCGTCATGATCGTGTTCCCTGCCATACCTGCTTTCACCCCTGCCCCGCCTTTTACCATAGCCGCCGCGAATGTCATGCTCATCGGCATTTCGGTGACATTCGACGCAATTGTCATAGTATCTGATACCTTCCTCAATATGTTCACCGCGAATATTGTAAGGCGAATGTTCGTGGCATCCGTAACAGGTATAACGACTGTAGTCGTTGCGTACATGGCAGATCGCGCAGCGCGTATTGTGATCTCTATCCAGCGCGAAATACTTGTTGTGTACGAAGGTCGCAGGCAACCATTTATTCTGGTTGTGGCACTGGCTGCAGTTGCCGCTGATTGGTTTGTGCAATGAATCACTGGGCGATTTGTGACAGCCCTGGCATTGGTTGCGCGTTGTCCGTTGCAGCATGGTGTGGTTGAACCGTCCCTCTACCCGGTAACGCTTCACGCCCGCATGATCGCTATGGCAGGCCACACAGTCCTCGCTCACCAGTTTCTGGTGGAATGGTGTCGAAGTGAGTGGTTTTGACACAGGCAGCCCCGCCGTTGTCAGACGCCCGATCTCGCCGGGTTTATGGCAAGTCACGCAGCGTTGCGAAGACGCACCGGTAAGTGGCGCATGGCAGGCAAAGCAATCCGTTTCCAGTTGTTTGTGACCTGGAATCAGCTTGCCAGGCCCCACCATCAGGTTTGGATAGACGAAAACCAGAATCGTCAGCGCGATCAGGTTTGCAGCCAGGAGAAATTTGACAATTTGACTCATATCCAGCCCCAGAACAGAAAGATGCTGATGATGTGTCCGAGAGACAATACTGCAAAAGCAATAAAGATCGGAATGTGGACCTTGCGCCAGCGGGTCATGCTGTCAAGACTGACTGCATCCCAGAAGACGGCCTGTTCCACTTCAGATTTTGATAATCCGCGCAACTGAAATTGCTCGCGTTGGCCTTGTACATGGCGACGAGATTGATCCAGCAGAAATTTACCGACCAAACCGCTAATCACATTCACCGCCATGGCCACCGTCGCCAACCACGGCAGAATGGCATTGAAATGCACACCGGCATGAATCAATATCATCAGCGAGCCCAGCCATGCGAAGAACTCATGCAAACGCAACATGGATTTCGGATTCCCCGCCGTAATGAATTTGCGCTTGCGCAGTGAATATACAAACGAGCCGATAATCAGCAGTACTCCCGGAATACCCAGATAGCGGCCTATCCATACCAGATCCATTCGATGCAGCAGATAGTCGCCCAGCAGGGTAGCCGCCGCAAGAAAACCCAGCAGCAGGGTAAAAGGCAGGATTTGCTGTCGCCAGAGCGAAGTGTTCATTTATGCCTCCAGAGTAACGCTGGTTTTAGGAATGCTGACGCAGAGCAGGCAGTTGCCTGGTTCCGGGTCAAATTCGGGTGGCTGACGATAAGACACCTCTCCCGCATGTATAGTCGTTTGGCAACAACCGCACCCCCCGGCACGGCAACTGGAATCAACGGCAATGCCGTTTGACTCGGCAAATTCGAGCAAGCTGCCAATTGCAGGTTGCCATGGCAATTGTTTGCCGGATCTGGCAAAGGTTATGACAATGTCGCTATCTACTGTAGTGCTGGTTTGAGACATTGCCGCCTGTTTGCGTTTGATGGATGCCGGACCAAAAGCCTCGAAATGAATGTGCGCATCAGACACCCCCCATTCTTCCAGAGCCGGCACCAGACTTTCCATCAACGGACCAGGGCCGCAAATGTAGAAGTGAAAAGGCCTGAGTGGTAACTGCATGCGAAGCAGATTCACATCAACGCGACCCCGGTGATGGTAATCACGCCCGGCAATTTCATTGGAAAGCGGTTTGCTGAAGCAGAAATGCAAATGGAAATTGGGATGCGCTGCGGCCAGGGCTTCGAGATGTGACCTCATCACCAATTCACGCCCGTTGCGAACGCTATAAAACAGCCAGATTTCACGCCCGGGCTGCTCGGCCAGACTCCAGTTCAACATGCTCAACATCGGCGTGATGCCGATACCACCGCCGATAAGCACCACCGGTGCTTCACTGCGCTCGATGTAAAAATGCCCGGATGGTGCGCGAACCTGCAACAGGTTGCCAACCACAATTTGATCGTGAAAATAACTGGAAGAACGTCCCGCTGGAAAGTGGCTTCCAGCAGGCGGTTGCGCACGTTTGATCGAGATGCGATAGCCATCCTGGCGTGGCGCATCGGACAATGAGTAGCAACGTGTGATTTGCTCGGTGTCTCCATCCGCTCCATGTATTTCAAGACGAAAAGTCAGGAATTGCCCCGGGGAAAATGCCGGGAGTGGCTGCCCGTCTTCTGGTTTAAGGTAAAACGAGCAAACCGATTGTTCAGCATCCTCGATGACCTTGCGCTCGACCCTGAATGGCCTGAAGCCTGCCCAGGCTGCAACTGCGGGTAATTCCTCAGTGCCATGCAGTACCTGCTGCATCCCCGGCAAATTCATTTCTTCCATGCTGTTGCGTAAAGCTTTGTAACTCTTCCAATGACGCCAGGAGCCGATACTGAGATAAATAGCCAGTTGCAAAGCGATAGCCAACCCGATCCAGGACAGCAAGGTAAGCGAGGTCATTTCAATTTACTCCATGAAATCGGCTGATCAGCGTTCATGGCGATGACAGGAGTGGCAGGTGTCAGCTTATACTGATGCAACACACTCGTTCCTTCCATGCGAATATCGAATGTGCGCAGTATTTATCTACCAGCTTAAGAATTGCTTAAATCACCCTCCGGGTATGGATGTGTTGCCGGAATCGGAATAGACAAGCTGATCAAACAACGCATAGCGTGTCTGACCTGCATGCATGAATGGAATTGCCGCTATTGAATCAATCAGATTTCTTATTCAACATTGCTTTCAGATCGGCGAATGGATTATGTGTTGCCGCTGCAGGCTCCCCTGACTTCCTGTCCCGCACTGCTTCATCCATTTCGCGCGAATGTTCGTTATCGTGACAATACAGGCACAGCAACTCCCAATTGCTGCCATCCGCAGGATTATTGTCGTGATTATGGTCTTTGTGATGCACCGTCAGTTCGCGCAGACGCACACCGGAAAATTCCCGCCCACAGCGTCCGCAAATCCATGGGAACAGTTTGAGTGCCTGTTCACGATAGCCTTTCTCACGTGATTCGCGCTGCTGACGGGCTTCGGCAACTACGCGGTCGAGACGGGCATGATCAGGAGTGGTTCGCTTGGTCATACCATGTCATGCTTTTAGAATTAGCCACATCAAATTGCTCAGAATTCAATGGAAGACCAAAGCGGCCAAAACATCTCAGCGTTCTGACGAATTTTGTGGCTCCGGGTGATAAATGAACAACCATTCGGAATACTTTGCCTTTCCTAGGAAATCAACGTCAATCTCTCTAAAATTTGCTCTCTTTAATGGATGAGCATCAGATAAGCTATGCACTCCCATAATGCCTCCCGTGGGTGATAAAACCAAGCCCCATTTATTTGAACGCGTAATAGGATCAAAGAATATCTTCCGCAGATAGCGCTGCGTACCAGGCTGCCGATCATCCTTCAACAGAACCTCTAACGTGCCAGGATACTTCTTAGGTGCACCGGGAGTTTTCTCATAATACTGTCCTATTGCATCACGAAATTGCGCCCCGATCAGAAGCAGTTCCTTCTCTTTCTCACGTTGACTTGATTTACTCCAAATCTCCCCAGCTGACGCCCATATCACCCCCACCATTGCAACGAGGAACAACATCGCCAAATATGTGAAGCCGAATTGTTTGAAATGCCCCATTCGATCTACCAATCACGATACGGAGTTCCGCCTCGAGATTTGCCTGGAGCTCCGCTCCTTACATCGTAAACCCCGCCTTGTTCGAGCTCTTTTGGAGGTACAACAATCCATGTTGTATTACTGTCCGTAATTGGATCAACAGGGATTTTGCGCAAATAGCGATGTGCTACCAAATCTTCCAGTCTGGAAGGATACACGCCGGTATCTGCATAGAATTTGTCAAGGGATTCGCGCAATGTCGCCAAGTTCTCGCGCAGCACAGAATCTTTTGTTCTATCCACATTACCGAAATAGCGAGGAAGAGCCAAGGTCAACAATAAAGCAACGATGGTCATCACCACCAGCAACTCAATTAAGGTGAACCCACGTTTACCAGTCACGGTATCGTATCCCGTTCAAACCCGTTCCAGGTGCGCGAGAGTAAACATCGAAAACATCATTCCCCTCCTTTGGATCATCGGCTGGGGAATCGTAACTGCGAACCCCCCAAGTTTTCTCTGCAGGTATGCCTTTTTCAGAACTAAAGGGATCCGATGGAATCCGTCTGAGGAAAATAATTTTATGCCTGGATGTCTCTGGACTCTTCGCATCTTCAACACCATCTACCAGAACCTGCAACGATTTCGGATAGCCTGATTCACCGACCTTGCGCAGGATGTGACCTTCGTCTCCGGCTTTCTTATAGGCATCCAATGCCTCTCGAATCTTCCACAAAGCAGTCCGTAAATCATGCTCCTTGTTTCTCCGAACAACCATTTCCGCAGCAGGAAAAGCCACCGTCGCCAACAAGCCAATAATTACCGCCGTAACAACAACCTCAATCAGAGTAAAGCCTTTGTGGTTACGGTTATTCATGGAGACAATCAGTTATCTAATCGATAACGAATAAGGAGCCGGTAATTCTGTGCTGAGAACCTGGTTATCAACTCCGACAGGAGATGCAGAAAGCAACTTCACCTCTGTTTTGGGTGTATCAACAAGTGCGCTAAAAGTAACTTTAGCCAAAATGTATTCTCCAGTCGCACCATCAGTCCCGGAACGGGTCACACCAACAAAAGCTTTTCCACCTGCGGCATCAACATTGCTTGCAAAACTTGTTTGAGCATTGCCCTGACTAAAGAAGTTACCTTCTGCAACCTCAACCAGTTTCAAAACGCCTGGATCGTAAGCTATTTGGAATGGCAGCTTTCGTAAACCACCGCCCGCTTTGAGCCTGAGCATCAATTGAAACGAATCTCCTCGTTTCACCTCTTTAGGACCCTGCCAAAAAAGGTTAACAAAAGGCGATGATTTAATCGCTGTTTGTGTCGCATCAATATTTTTTGCAGGCTGATCAGAAGCATTTCGAGTTGTCTTTTTAGCGTTCGCATCTATCTCAGCAGGTTTCATTGAGCGAACAGTAAGAGGCGACGCCCTCAGGGTCGCTTCACTTCCAGACCAAAACTCCGATGCGATGGCATCTGGACGCTTTAACCTCCTAACCAAGTGTGGCGTAATCGATAGTACAATTTCTGTTTTCTGATTATCATCAAGGTGAGTTGAGAATAATCGCCCAAGTACTGGCAAATCACCCATTCCAGGAACCTTATTGGCTATCGAACGTTCTTCACTGTTTATCAGACCAGCCAGCACTTGAGTTTCTCCATCTTTCAATCGCAACACAGTCGAAGCATTGCGTGAACCAATCTGATAGGTTTGTGTTCCGTTTTTGCTGGTCACTTGATTGACGATAGAACTGACCTCCATGTTAATCTTAATCGCCACATCGTCGTTTAAATAAATATTGGGTTCAACTTCCAGCTTAAGCCCAACATCCACATATTGCACGCTATCAGAAACAAAACCTGTTGAGTTTGATGTCGTGGTTATCACCGGAACTTTATCCCCAATCATAATATTGGCTTTCTCGCGATTTCGAGTGCGGATACGCGGATTGGCCAATAAATTTATATCTGTATTGTCACTTTTGGCATTAATGGACATATTCGTCACACTGGCGCCAATCTTGCTGGCGTTAAGCGTTTTCAGATCATTCAGTGTAAGAGACCCACTTGGACCAGCCAAAGGAGACAGCGTCAGTTGCTCTGGATACTTGATTCCCAAGCTCAGCAACATAGTGCGTTTCACCTCCAGCACTTCCACTTCCAGCATAACTTCCGGTTCTGCAAGGTCATGCATCGCGATCAATTTTTCAGCCAATTTAATCGCCTCAGGTGTATCGCGCATGATCAACAGATTCAGTTTTTCATCAACAAAGATATCTCGCGACTTCAGCAACGTCTTAACCAGATTCATCGTCTGCTTTACATCAGCATTTTCGAGATAGAAACTCTTGACCACCAGATCCCGGTATTCCCGAACCTTGTCCGGAGTATTCGGATATATCAAGATACTGTTCTGACTTAATATCTTTTTTTCGAGTTGGCTTGTCGTCAACAGCAGATCCACCACATCTTCCAATAATGCCTTCTTCACAAATATTGTTGTAGTCAGGTCGGAGCGAACAGCCTTATCAAAAATGAAATTAATTCCGCTTGTACGTGATAAAACTTCGAATACCATTTTTAAATTCGCATCGCGAAACTCCAAGGAAATTGGTTTGGTGTATAAGGATTTAAGCGTGGGCGTTGCAAACGCATCACTTGCCCGCTTCTCCTCGACCTCGCGCCGAAGCGCCAACATCCTTGAATTGTCGGGATTTTCAATGGCGACTTGGTGTAACTTGGCCCACGCACCCTCTATGTCCAACTTATCAAACAAAGCACGCGCTTCATCAAGTAGCAGTTTGTGTCGGCGATCTTTTACAAGCTCGGCCAAACCTTCCTTGGCACGAGAGTTCTCGGGATCAATGACTAGTACGCGACGATACAGCTTTCCCGCCTCATCCAGGCGATCTGCTGCCCTAGCTTGGTCAGAACTGACCAAGAGGCGATTTATCACTTCTTCTTTCTTGGTAAGAAGCACGTTTCGATAATGAAGATTAGAGGGGTCAGATTTTGCCGCCTGCTCTAACTTGGCAACGCCATCTTCATACCGACCTTCTGAGATCAGTTTCAAACCATCCTGATCGAGCTGATCTGTAGCGCATCCAGCCAACGCCAACACGAGAAAAACAAAAATAAGATCTTTCACCTTCGTATATGTCATTAATCCCCGCTTCCTGCAACACGTCCTGCTTCTATTACTTTCGGCTCTACGTCAGACTCAATATCAGATGACACCTCATTACTATTTGTTTCAACTTCATGGTCCGATGCACTGACATTCAGAGTATGCTTGGTATTAAGTGGCAAATACACAAGTACCAACCGGGTTGGTGAAACGCTTTCCAAGCGATATGAGTCGTTTATATCATCCCCTTCACCTACAGCGTACGCATTGGAGTCCTGCGTCAAAAACACCACTACTCGCCCTCCTTCCTCCTGAATTCTCCCCATATAGTTGAATGGCAAACTGGGAGCAGCGGGACGATCCACCTTTTTGGGTATTGATACAACATGCGCATTCATTGGAGGAACAAACCATGATTTGCTCACAAACGGATTGTGTTTAGGCTCGGCAATAACAGCTCGCGACAACTTACTCAGCTTTAAACCCGACAATGTCATCCCCCTGTTGTCTTCTGACCTGGAGCCCGAAACTTGCGTTGCCGGCAAAACAACCTCAGTAGATTGGAATTCACCCGCGTACGCGCACGGAGTAAGAGCCAAAGAAAGGGATAACACCAATACCAAAGGTATTGTGCTGCGATTCAACATATTCACTAGTTATCAAGTAAAAACAAAGTCATTTTAACCTGAGCTTCAAGCGTAGTATCGCTGATTTTTTGCCGATGGAACTCCACACTATCCAGTGAAATATTGGGAATATCCGCAAGCGCTCTGGACAGAAATTTGCGCATACGCATGTAGTCGCCTTTGATCGGAAGCATTACACCATAGCGCACCAACTTGCTCCCCTTATTTCGCACCAGGCGGTAGTCTCCCTGATCCAAGTCAATTCCATCTGCTTTTGCCTCTCTATGCAGCCAGGCAAACACATCTGCCGCTGTATTTACATTGGGAAAGGATTCATAAAAAGTCAGTAGCTGATTCACAGGAAGCAGTTCCTTTGAATTTCGCCCTGTAGATGTTTGCATCTCAGCAAGTTCCCGCTGCATAACTTTGTTCTCATTCCACTCA
>JBNLBY010000097.1:0-8802 GCA_050303535.1 Sideroxydans sp.
ACGGATCGAGAACCTGGCCAAAGCGACCGAACTACGGGTCAGCGCACACCTGCCGGGCGGTGCGACCCTGTTGCAGACCGCACCGACCGCCAACCTGGACGCCAACGGCCAGCCGGCATGGGACTTCATCCTGCCGCAGGCGGGCAGCAAAGACCTGCAACTGAGCATGCGCCTGCCGAGCCTGTCCGGCACCTACATACTGCCGGTCACCGTAGACAGCATCCGCAACGGCACGAGCAAACGCTATGGCGAATACAGCTACAACTGGACAGTCGTCGGCAGCGACCAACTGCTGACCCAGGTTGCGAACGACCTGCAACTGCTGGCATTGAACGACAGGAAAGAACGCAAAGCGCGCGACAAAGCCGTTCACAAACTGCAGCAGGCGGCCGGCCTCATAGCCCAGCAGCGCTATGCGGAAGCAATGGAAACCCTGCTGGACGCAGTGGACAAACTGCAAAAGATCCACAGCGTCGACATCAGCAACCATCGCCTGAACGTGGACCGCCTGTTGCAGGAAACCGCCTGGAACTGGCTGCGGGCCGCAAACTTATAGAACGGCACAATATGCAAAACAGGCACGACATCCTCAACCTGAACCTCCCCGGCCTGCGAGCCGGGGAAATCAACGCGACAAATGCCGGCAGACGGGCAACAAACCAGGGAGCTTAACCACCATGTTCAACTCAAAAATCCTCCGCCACATCTCCATGGTCGTGCTGGTCACCTTCACCAGCATGACCATGCAACCGCTGCAAGCAGCGGTGCAAATGCAAAACAAGGCGGGGCAGGGTGGCGCGAACGCCTTCGCACAACGTCAACAAGCGAACCTGCCACCGCAACAGGAAGACGCCCTGTCGCGCACCCTGGTTGAAATGGACGACCTGGTCAAACAAATCGTCCCCCGCGCCGGGCAATATGTCGCCCCCGCGGCCAAAGCCAAAACTGCCAGCAAAACCAAAAAACACAAAGTCACGCGCGCCTTCGGCCCCGGCATGCGCGTCGTCGTCGAAGAAAGCGAACAACCGTTACCCGGCGTGAACGTCGCCGCCAACCTCAAGAAACTGCGCAGCAAACACCAGCAACTGAAAGCCCTGGCAGCCCAGGCCGAACAAGACTTCGCCGCAACGGACAAACACCTCAAAGAACACAACCTGCCGCCCGAAATCCTGGCGCGGCAACAAGCTGCCGTGGAACAATTCCGCAGCCGCCAACGCGAATACAACCGCCTGCTGAGCGCCGTCGAGCGTGCCTCCGACAAAAAACAAGGCCGGGCCCTGGTGACCGCCCTCAACAACCTGGCGCGCTTCAATGCCCAGCATCCCAACCAGCAGACCCACACCCCGAGTGACCCGAACAACCTCCCGTTCGGCACACCTTCCGGCAAAGTGCGCGCCCCGATCACCACTGACAAAGGCTTCAAGACCAGCCTGTTCAGACCCGATCCCCTCGCCAGCATGCTGGCCGGCCCCGTCCCCAACGGCTTCACCCTGCCTGCGACCACCTTGCCGACAACACCCACACCTGAAGATCTGGTGGCCACCGAAGACATCGTCATCACCCCCGCCATCCAGGCACTGGCCACCAACCTCAACAACGACCCGGTACAAATCTACAACTGGGTCCATAACAACATCGAATACCTGCCCACCTACGGCTCCATCCAGGGTGCGGACATGACCCTGCAGACCAAACGCGGCAACAGCTTCGACACCGCCAGCCTCCTGATCGGCCTGCTCAGGGCAGCCAACATCCCCGCACGCTACGTCTACGGCACCATCCGGGTACCCGCCGACCAGGCCATGAACTGGGTGGGCGGCGTCACCAAACCCGAAGCCGCGCAACAACTCATGGGGCAGGGCGGCATCCCCAACATCGGCATGATGCAAGGCGGCGTCATCAAATACATCATGCTCGAACACGTCTGGGTAGAAGCGTATGTGGACTACATCCCCAGCCGGGGAGCCGTGAACAAGACCGGCGACAGCTGGGTACCGATGGATGCCAGCTACAAGCAATACACCTACACCCAAGGCATGGACATCAAGAGCGCCGTGCCGCTAGATGCCCAGGCCCTCATCGATCAGGCCCAGACCGGTGCCACCATCGACCCGAGCGGCTGGGTGCAGAACATCAACGGCACGGCAATACAAACCGCGCTCACCAGCTACCAGACCCAGGTGCAGGACTACATCAACACCACCAAACCGAATGCCACGGTGGGTGACGTGATCGATACCAAGACCATCGTGCCGCAGAACGACAGCATCCTGATGGGGACGTTGCCGTATACCACCATTGCTATCGGCGCCAAACTGCAAAGCCTGCCTGCAAACCTTCGTCATAGCATCAACCTCAACCTCTACACAGATGCGATGAGCAGGGCATTGGAGAATCCAACGCTGAGCTATAGCCAGAGCCTGCCCAGTCTGGCGGGCAAAAAGGTTGCACTGGTCTATGAGCCCGCTACCCCGGCAGACCAAGCTGTGATTACTGCCGCAGCGAACAGTGACCAAATAACGTTACCTGCCTACCTGATCCGGCTTGTGCCTGTACTCAAGGTTGAAGGTGTTGCTGTAGCCACTGGCAGCAGTGCCACCATGGGCGACACCCATATCCTGAGCGTCGGTGTAGCTGCTCCCTGGTACAACCATGATCGGGATTACAGGATTACTGCAGGAGACCTTTCCATCGTCGGCATCGATGCAGCAGGTGTTACGCCAAGTCTATTCAATGCGCGAACGACACAGCATGACCTATCCAAGGGAACCGATCCAGACTTCACTGCTGAGATGTTCTACCAAGTCATTCTGGGCTGGTGGGGTGAGAAGTACGCATACAACGATATCATGGGGAACACAAACCATATTGTTTCCTACCAACTTCCATCGCATGGTTTGGCTGCAGCCCCGGTAACGGTCAATTATTTCTTCGGCATTCCTCGAACTGCTACTTATAAAAGACGTGTGCTTGACGTGAAGGAAGATTTTGTCATGGCGATGCACGTCAACGACGATAAAGAAATTCGGCGCAGATTCATGATGGCAATGGGGACAGTGGGATCCTATCTGGAGGCTGGAATTTATGACCAGGCTTTCTTGCTGACGCCCGGTTATTCCATGTCATCCGTAACGGCACTGAAAGCCGCCAACGACATGGGAGTACCGATCTACACTATAGATCAGAGCAATGTCGCTGCTGCATTACCGCAGATAGCGACCGATACGGACACCATCATGGAGTTTCAGAATGCCATCGCTGCAGGCAAGCGTGTGACCACTGCTCAACGCGACATCACTGTAGGTAACTTCACTGGAATGGGATACATCATTGAGGACACAGTTACTGGATCGGCAGCATACATGATAAGTGGGGGAAGAAATGGTGGGGACGCGCCTGCACCACAGAGCTATTTCCCGTTGCCACAGATTCCCTATACGATGGCCATGGCTTGGGTGCTTGGCGCTATTGCAAAACAAGCCGATGCCAAGATTCTTGTTTCGACAAGCGGACTGATTATTGGGGTTACAGCCCCACCAACTAATGCACCTCCTGCGCCGAGACCAATGGGACCCGGCATCGGCATCGGCATCGGCATTATCATTGTTTTGTTCATGCTACTTACTTCCCAACAAGCTGAGCTTGATAAAAGTTATCCGGAAGAGCCGCCAATAAGATTGCGTAAGTATTCAAGCCGTAACAGGGCGTTGAACAATTTATGGGGGGGTAAAATTTTTGCATCGGCTGGGCCATCAGGCTTTGGGGTCTTTTTGGCGGCTCAAGATGAACCGAAATTGGACCGCATTCCAATTGTCTATGGTGTTCCTATGTCACTACCTGTTACATGTTCAAACATGGCCGCCAATGCGAAAGGGCTTGCAACTGCTTATGAGATTCCATCGCCTGACTCCCCTCCTGATCCAACAAAAGCGACTGGATACGTGGATATTGAGATTACCCGTCCGACATACTATTTCGGCAGCACGACTCCCTATAAGAATTCTCACGGGGTCGATGAATATCTAATAATTTCACCGTTAACGCCTGCAGATTCTGCGGGGAATCGATTTCTTGTCGTTGGCACGCCTCTTACTGGGAGTGCATTTGGAATTAGAATCACCGATTGGTGTTTCTGAGGTGTAAGGACAAGGTGAAAGTTGATCTAAACAGATCGTACATTGAATCGCTTGCGGCGACCCTGGAACGGGGAATAGACGAGGGGAATCCTGAAGTTATATCTTGTCTGAATATCCTGCTTGCAGTTCCGGAATATGCAACCACAAATTCCGAGATTCGAAATCAACTTGTACGTTTGCTTTCGTCGCGCGCACTTGGCTATCGCCAAGACGCGGCGAGGATACTTCATGCCATTGGCGATCCACTGGGTATTCTGCATTTGACCTATAACTCGCTAAAAAGTCATCCAATTCTGGGGCTTGACCATACGAAGATATCCGGGTGGCACGAACGAGTTATTCGACATGCAGAAGACTTGACGGATCAGTGCATTGATTTACTGGTTGCGGACATGAGGGGGAGTTTCGCATGCTTTCATGGCAGAACGTTGGCCCAACTGCCCGCCGAAAAAATCGTCCCACGCGTGGCGCCTCTCCTTGAAGAACGTGGCAAAGCAGCAGAGTTCGCCACCTATGTATTAGCCGCCAAAGGTCAATACGACGACGTTCCCGATATTTTGGTTAACTGGCTCCGGACGGATTCCTATCCCAAACACCCGCTACGAGCGCTGGCATATTTGCGCGGCAAGAAAGCTCTGTCGATAGCCAAGGAGTATGCAGACCGGTCACACCCTCTATACCTCAGTGGGAAATATCGTGATATCAATGCCACGCTCATCCTCCCTTTTGCCAAGTATGTTCAGGATATTATAGAGTCTGATAGCGCTGGGTCGACAGCGCATATCGTGGAGAAATATTTCCTGCAGGAAATTAGCCATTTGATGACATTCAATCCTGCTAATGGCATGTTTGACAGGGTATTCAACTTACGCAATCCAATAATTTTTTTCCTTCTTGGTTCGACGGGTGTATCTGCGACTGAGTATTTGTTATGCCACGCCACCCAGCAAGAACGCGAGGCATATGCAACTGTACAGCGTGAAGCTGTGGAGCGTTTATTTCTGGAAAACGCTTTGAACTATGACCAGCTCCGATATATGGGGGCTTACCAGTTTATGCATGGTGATGCACTTCCAGATACTGGAGACCGATACCCATCCATCTATGGCGCGAGTGGCATGCGGATTTATTTCGACCAGGCAGATTACCTTTTGGCAGCAACTGATTGGCTTTTGCATCCACAACGTTATTTGAACTTTGATTGAAATTTATGAAATATAGTGGGCGAACTTACATATTTAGGCGGCCTGCAGGGTACAAGGATTCCTTGAAGCGATGATATACCACGGACGGGGAATTGGAATCGCAAACAAATAATACAGAGTGTCGTTTGATTTGAGCAAAGCAAAGGGGAAGACCATGCACCAACTGAACCGATGGATTGTCCGCATGTTTACGGCGGTGTTCTTCCTGTTTTTTTCCATTGGTGCAGTTCAAGCCGCCACAACTCCATCTCCCGAGGTCATCAAAGGTCTCACTTGGCTACAAGGCCAGGTGCAAACCCCGGGCACCTTGGCAAACGAAACACTCTCCATCGCCACCCCCCTTCAGAACCGAACCGAAGCACTGCAAACCCTCGAACTCCTGGCCACCCCGCCAACGGCATTAGCCGATCTTCTTGCTGCAGACACAGAAAGCAACACCGAATACCTGGCGCGCCGTGCCGTGACACTGAGCATGGCAGGGCGCGATGTGAGTGCACTCATCACGCAACTGCAGACCCGGCAAAACCCCGATGGCGGATACGGCGGAACAAACGGATCGGCCAGCAACCCGCTGGATACAGCCTGGGTATTACTGGCCTACAAAGCAACGGGCAACACAACCGCCATCCCTGAAGCACTGGGATACATGGTGGCAACCCAGGCCGCGGATGGCAGCTACCATCCTTCCTCGATCGAAACAGACCTGTACGAAAGTGCCATGGCCGTAATCGCCCTGAGCGCCTACGCGGGCCAATACAACCTTGCGGCGGTGATCCAGAAGACAGTCAACCACCTGCAAGCGACTCAAGCAACCTCCGGCGCCTGGAACAACTCCAACATGCAAACGGCACTGGCCTACATAGCGATACACGACCTTGTGCCAGCGGAACCTGCAGCGAGCACCGTCAAACAATACCTGATCGCAAGTCAGGCGGCAGACGGAAGCTGGGAAAGCGACCCTTACGTCACCGCATTGGCGCTTCGAGCGCTGACACTCACTGATCAAGCGCCAGCCAACCCGTCGCTGTCCATCATTCGCGCCACAGTCATTGATGCGCAAACCGGGCTGCCGTTGAGCGGCGTCACCGCATCCTTAACCGGTCCCACACCGCAGACGGCGCTGACGGGTGCGGATGGGCTGGTGGACCTGAGAGACTTGACGCCGGGCGGTTACGCCTTGCAATTCAGCTTCAACGGCTATGGCCCATTGTCTACGAGCACCGTAGCGCACGCTGGGCAAATCGTTGACCTGGGGCAACTCACGCTGGCCAAGTCACCCAACGTCAGCACCGGAACCGTGCGCGGCATCGTGACCGATGGGAGTGGAGTTCCAGTATCTGGCGTGAGTGTTTCCGCTACAGGCGCTGCAAGTCCGGCGTTGACCGACGCTGTCGGCCTATATGTACTGACCAATGTTCCTTCCGGCCCGATCACGGTACAAGTATCAAAAGCGGGCTATGCGACGGCGACAACGGCGGGCACACTTGCCGCCGGCGGCGTCCTGGTCTTCTCGCCTGTGCTGAGCTCGGCCGCGGCGGGTGCCTCGGTTCAGGGACATATCGTGGATGCAGTCACCGGCACGGCATTGGCGGGCGTTACCGTTACCGCCACCACGACATCCTCGTTCGTATCGGCCACAACCGACACCGGCGGCAACTTCCAGATCAGCGGACTTGCGCCCGGCAGCGTCGCACTCAATGCGAGCCTCGCCGGCTACGACTCTGTGTCGGCGGGCGGGACACTGTACGGCACCAGTACCATCACCTTCTCGCCGCGGCTGTACCCATCCGGCAGCAGTCCTGTCAACGCAAACAAGGCAGGCATCAAGGGCATTGTCCTTGATGCCGGCAACAATGCGCCGCTTGCCGGCGTCACCATCAACGCAACGATAGCTGGCAGCGTCCGCACCTTGCAGACCGGTTCCGATGGCCGGTATCAGATCGACGCCGTCGCCGCCGACACGGCTACCCTGGACTTCTCCATGGCCGGATACCAGACGAGCACACTGGCCGTGGCCGTCGACCCGCTGGCTGTGCTGGACATCGGACAGGTACGATTGCGCAAGCAGAACGTTGTCGATCTTCTTCCCGATCTCATTGCCGTGCAGGTTAATCGTGGCGGAACAAACAACGATCCCCAGACGCTGGCGTTGAGCGGAAACCTTGCCGTCGATATTGCCAACCAGGGCACGGCGGAAGCACCGGCCAACGTCACCGTCCTGGCCTACTTCGACGCCAACCGCAACGGCACCTACGATTCCGGCGTGGATGTGGAGCTTGGCCGGGTCGTGACGGGAGCGGCAATCGGCATCAATGCGAGCGCCACCCTGACCATTCCGGTGCAGGGACAACTGCCGTTCCGCGATGCGCCCATCCAGGTCTGGGTGGACAGCGACCAGCAGGTTATCGAGAGTCACGAGGACAACAACATAGCGAACACCTCGGCAGATTGCGCGATACTTCCCGGCATTGGCACACTGGAGCCGGTGTTGAAATGGAGCTGGAATGGATCGCCGAACGCACCGGGCAAGAACTGGGTACACGGCCCGGTCGCCGTCGGCGAATTGAACGACGACAACGGCGACGGTCGCATCGACAATCAGGATATTCCCGACCTGGTTTTCGGGGCGAACGACAACAACTCGACAAATGCTGTACTGGTCGCCTTGAGTGGTGATGACGGCCACGAACTCTGGGTGCGGCCGAATCTTGATATTACCCATAGGGCCAGCGTGACCCTTGCCGACATCGACGGCGATGGTTTGGTTGAACTCATCGTCCCGAATTGGAATAGAACTTCGCTCATGGCATTGGCACACGACGGGACACTCAAGTGGCAAGTGCCCTCGGGACCGCAGTACATGACCAGCTGGGGCGTTTCCGATGGGATTACTGTTGCCGACCTGAATCAGGATGGACGTCCGGCGATCATTCAAGGCAACCGTGTCTTTAACGCCGACGGGACCTTGCGCTGGCAAGGGACGGGCGATGCCGGTGGGTCGGCTGCCGCTTGGGGCTATACACCCATCGCGGCGGACGTTGATCCGTCATCTCCGGGCATGGAAGTGATCGCGGGGCGCACCCTCTACAGTGCAAACGGCACGACTCTCTGGCATCGCAGCGATATTCCGTCGGACGGATTCAATGCGGTGGGGGACTTCAATGGGGACACCAGGCCGGAGATCGTATTGGTGGCGAATGGTCGGGTCTATTTGCTGACGGCGACGGGACAGACGATCTGGGGACCTGTCGCCATTCCCGGCGGCGGCGCCGGTGGGGCGCCAACTGTTGCCGATTTTGACGGCGACGGAAGTCCGGACATTGGCATCGCCGGGGCAATGCGATACGCCGTCTTCAATGCCGACGGGAGTGTGAAATGGACGACCGTGACGCAAGACCAGACCTCGTCCAGGACCGGTTCATCGCTTTTCGACTTCAACGGCGATGGCCGTGCCGAAGTTC
>JBNLBY010000098.1:0-8757 GCA_050303535.1 Sideroxydans sp.
ACCCCGATCATGTCCAGGGCCGCCATCTCCTTGATGTCCGCGCCCGCGGCGAACACCTTGGGACCGCCGGTGATGACGGCGACGCGCACCGCCTCATCCGCGGCGGCCGCATCCAGGGCGGCCGCGACCTCGCCCAGCAAGGCGTTGTCGTAATCCGAGATATGCCGGTTGGCGATTTCCAGGCTGAGGGTGGTGTCGCTGAAGCCGGCGTATTCCACGCCCAGCAGACTGTCGAGGCGCTGCATCGATCTGCCCGGCAGCGAGGCGTACTCCATGCCATCAAAGCGCGCCGCCTCCGCTTTCAGCAACCAGTTTTCAACTGCAACATTGGCGGCAAGGCCAAGCATGGTCAGGCGGCTGTGCTGCAACTGCGGCGTCGCTGCCACGGTAACGCGGTGTGGCATGTCGTCGAAAAGCCGTGCCCAATAGAGCGAAAGATCCCAGCCGCTGAAAATGCCGTTGGCGGCAAAGGCATATTCGGTGTTGCCGCCGCCGTCGCCGGGCACGATCTCTTGCGGCATGGGGGTGGCGTAGGGATAGAAGTCGGAACCGAAAGCGGGATTTTTATTGAAGCGGATTTCCGGGATTGCCAGCGCAGTGAGTCCCCATTTGCCGACGTAGTAATCGAGCCGCGCCATGCCCAGCGGCAGGCGCAAGTCCTCAATGTCCACCATTCCGGGTTCGCGGTTGTCCAGCGGGTTGAGCACATCGGTGATGCGGATGTTGTCAGACTTGCCCCACACCACGATCTGGCGGCCGAGTTTCAGGTCGACACTGCGGCTGAGTTTGCCTTGTAGCCAGGCTTCACCCAGTTCTGTTTCACGCTCGTAGTCATTGAGCACCTCGTTGCTATATTTATCGCGGCCATGGATCATGTATGCGGCGTCATAAAAACCGTACCCGGCAATGTGTGTCCGCCACTTCTCCGCCAGGTCCACATCCAGTTCCAGATTGAGCTTGGCGCGCAGGCGGGAAAGGCCGCGGTAGTCGGTCGCGCCCGCAGCCGGGGCATCGTGGGCATAGTTGTAAGCCGCGCCCAGCGTCAATGCACCACCCATGCGCCAGATCTTGTTTTCGACCGGCGCAACACTGCAGGTCTTTCCGCCGCTGTCGTCACCAAAGCCGTCGAGCACCGTATCCAGTGCCGGATCGCTATTCGCAGTTGCGGGTTCGTCGAAACCGCCCAGCGCACTATCCAGCGAAGGCTCTGCGGCAAACAGCGGCTGGGCAAGCGCGCTCAACAGCAGGGACAGGACAAAACGGCGCGGCATGCTTACAAACCTTTTTCCAGACGGCGGATGGAAAACATGTCGGCGTTGAGATTCTGGTTGTATTTGACGTTGTCGAAGTAGATGTTGGTTTTATGCAGCGTGACTTTGCCCTGTTTGGTGGTCATGCTCATCGCCAGGATGGTCCAGACACCATCGATCTTCTCCAGCTTTTCCACGTCCATGTATTTGAGCTTGTTGCCTTCATTCACCCAGTTCACTGCCCGCACCACCATGAAGTTATCCTGGCGTACGAACAACACCGCCTTTTCGTAGCCGGTTTCCTCGATCACCTTGCGGTTTTTCGGTTTGGATTCGATCAACCAGACCTTGGCGCCGCGCACCTCGTCTTCCTTGAGGATCTTGAAATCGTAATCGTCGAGATCGCGCCGGGTCATATCCGAATAGTTGAAATCGGAGCCCATGAAACTGCCGCTCTTGTCGCTGGAAGCGATGCGTTTGGATTTGCGCAGCGCGGGCAGGTAGAGCCACTGGTCGTCGTCCTTGTCGTAGGCGTCGTAGTCGTAGGTGAGAAAGCCGGTATCCTTCACGTCGGCGGGGGAGAGGAAGAACATGATGCGCTGCTTATCCTCGCCCTTGTCCTTGTCGAAACTGCGAATGGAGCGCACCCGTTCATCGCCGTTCTTGTCGATCAGTACCATTTTCATGTTTGCGGTGCGATTGTCGCCGTCGTCGCGATCGTCCACCGCCTGCATGATTTCGCGGGCACTCATTGCCGCCAGCGCCGGTTGTGCGGTGAGCAATACAAAAATTCCCGCGAAAATAATTTTCATCGTTTTCATTGAAGACTCCTTATCAATAGTCGCTGTCGTCGGCGATCAGGTGGCTGCGGTGCAACTCCTTCATCAGCGCGGGGGCGAGGAAAAAATCGGCCAGCAGCGCCATGACGATGGTGAAGCCGGTCAGCAGGCCGAAGTTGCGCAGGTTGCTCATGTCGGCACCCATATAAAGGAAGAAGCCGGTAGCCAGAACCGCGGTGGTGACGAACATCGCCCGGCCGGTCGTGAGCAAGGTCTTGCGCACCGCCTCCTGCACATTGCCGGTTTCGTGGTGATAACGGCGGTAGTTGTGCATGAAGTGGATAGTGTCGTCCACCGCCAAGCCGATGGCGATGGAGCCGATCAGCATGGTGAAAAGATCCAGCGGCAAGCCGATCCAGCCCATCAGACCGAGGGTGAGAATGATCGGCGTCAGGTTGGGGATCATGCTCACCAGACCGATGCGGATGTTGCCGATCAGCAGGATCATCATCAGTGTGATCACCACACCGGCAATGAGATAGCTCTCCGCCATCGAGTAGATGGTGGCGCTCATGGTGCGGCTGAGCAGTGCGTTCAGACCGGTGGTGGTAACTTTCACATTTTCACCGAGCGTGTTTTTGAAACGTTGTTCGATGTCGGTCAGAAAGTCCTTGTACAGGATCGCATCGGCCCATGGCATTTTCATCGTGAAGCGTGCCTTGCTGAACTGGGAATCGACGAAGTCTTCCAGATCGTCGGAACCGGAGTTTTCGAACAGCAGGAATTCCTGCGCGATGAGTTGGCGATTGTCCGGTATGGTGTAGAAAGTGTCGTTGTTTTCGTGCAGCGCTTTGTTGATCTCCTTGAGGATATCTGCCAGCGAGAGCGTCTTGCCCACATACAATTCGCCCTGATCGATCTTGGAAACCTCATCACCAAGTCGCGCCAACCCCTGCATCCTTTCCGGCTTATAGAAACCATTGGTTTCGCCGGTGTCGACCACCACTTCCACCGTGCTGGCGCCGCGCATATTTTCATTGACGAAATCGGTGGCGACACGCGCCGGATTGTCCGGTGCCAGCCACTTGAATGGCGTATGGGAAAACTTGACCTGCAACGCGCCGCCGAAACCGAACACCAGAATCGCGCCACTGATCAGCAACACCAGCCGCGAACGGTTGGTGGCGAAGTCGGCGATGCCGATCAGCAGCCGATCCATGCGCTGGAAGCGTGTGACAGAACTGGCGCCGCTTTTGGCCTTGAGCGGCAGCAACGCAAGCAGCGCCGGGGTCAGCACCAGGGTGTAGACCAGGGAGATCAATACGCCAATGGCGGCGACGATACCCAGATCGCTGATCGGGGCCACATCGGCTCCGGCGAATGAGGCGAGGCCGGCGGCAGTGGTCAGCGAGGTCATGACGATGGCCAGGCCCGAGTGTCCCAATGCATAACTGATTGCCGCCTCTTTGTGGCTGGCGCTTTCGGTCTGTTCCTTGCCCTCATGCAACAGTTGCAGACGCTGGAAAAAGACCGCCAGCAGGTGTACCGAGGCGCCGACACCGACCGCCAGCAGGAACGAAGGCAGGATCTGGGTCGGCAGCTTGACCGGGATACCGAGCAGCGCCATCAGACCGAAGGTGCTGAACAATGTCAGGATCACGGTGAGCATCGGCAACACCACGCCGGAGACGCGGCGGAACAGCAGGAACAGGATCAGCGAAATGGCGATCAGTGCCATGCCCATGAATTTCTTGACGTTGGTCTGCATCGACTTCTTCAGGCTGTCGGTGACGATGGGGGTGCCCGCCAGGTAGATCGTGAAATCGTCCGAAACGTATTTATTTGCGATCTTGCGGACAGTGGTCACCACTTCGCTGTTTTGCGCATCGCTCAGCGGCTCACGTTTGGCAGTGGCCGCCGGATCGACTTCCATGGAGGTACTGTCGAAACCGGCCAGTGCATCGTCGGTGCCCTGTTCGCTGACAAAGGCATCGGTCTTGAGCACGATGGTGGTGATGGTGCCGTCTTCGGAGAGCAGCATATTGCGATAGTTGGTATTGGCCATCGCACGCTGTTTGGTCGCGGCCAGATGTTTTGCGTCCTGCGGCCATTCCTGCAACAGATCCTCGACCAGCAGTTCGCCCTTGGCGCCGCGGGTATCGCGGGCATTGACCAGCGAAGTGATGTCGTCGAGGTAAGGCGTGTTGTCGGCCAACTCACGGTGCAGCGAACGCAGTTTAGTCAGAAAAGCCGGATCGAAAACGTCGCGGCTCTTGATCGTCAGCAGCACCAGTTCGTCGCGACCGAACTGTTCGCGGAATTCGTTGTAGGCAATAAGTGCGGGATCCTCCTTGTGGAGAAAACCTTCGTTGGATAGATCCATGCGCAGTTTCGGCAACTGGCTGACCAGTCCCGCTACCATGGCGAGTACCAGCAGCAGGGTTATCCAGCGGTGGCGGAAGACCAGGCTGCCGAAGGCTGCAAAGCCGTTTTCAATTCGCTGTCTGAAATGTGTTTGCATACTTATATTCCTTTATCGGCGTTGTTGCGAATGGCGGCCAGTACCAGATCGGCGATCTGTTCTCCCGCCTGTGTAATGGAGATGAAATGTTCCGGCACAAACAGGTCCGGGCGGCGCTCGAGGTTACGGCGGCGGATCGGTTCGTTGACTGCATAGAGATTGAGGCTGCCAACGATCATCATGTGCACCATGAAAATGTTGACCGGGCGGAATACGCCGCTGTCGTTGCCGTTGCGCAACGCCCGTGTAAGGGCATTGAAGACCCGTCCCATTTGCGCCATGGCGGCGTCGGACAGGTTGCGTCCTCCCGAGACGATCTCGCGCAGCAGGATCGGTGAGATTTCTTTTGATTCACTGATGGCAGTGGCAAACACAGTGATGAAGCGGCGTATCTGTTCTTCGCAGTCATCGGTGGCGGTGGTGGCGGCTTCGATGCTGTCGGCAATGCGCCGGAAGACCCGCTCCAGTACGGCATGGTAGAGCGCCTCTTTGTCGCCAATCTGGTAATAGAGCGTGGCCTTGTTTACCCCTGCGGCCTGCGCCAGTTCATCAACGCGAGCGCCATCATAGCCCTTATCCGCAAACACGCCTGTGACCGCGTCGAGAATGACGTCGGCGGTGCTGATTTCTGCTTCTGCAGTCGGGTTAGACATATTTCAACCATTTGGTTTAACCGTTTGGTTGAATCCTATACGTCACCTTTCCCTTTGTCAAACCAACTGTCCATTTCTCCCGCTGCTATTGAAGACAATGGCAATACAGGCTTTATGTTTGCAAAAGAGAGTGTTGACAGTTTCCGGGTGCGGGTAGCGGCGGCATCGGGCTGTCGAGACAACTGGCGATTGTGCGCAACAGCTCATGGCCGCGGATGGTTGCTTGACCGTCATGCATGATGGCGGCAGCACAGGCTTTGATAATACGGGGTTTGAGCAGAGGCTTGAGTTGGGCCAGTTTGTCGATGGCCTTGTCCAGGTCGCCAAGATTCAGCGCTTCGCGCGGGACGAACTTCAATGCCGTGGTGCCTGCAGCAGCGATGCCGGCTTTGAAGGCTTGCTCCGCAGCGTCAGTACTGTCATGGTGTTCGGCATGGGCCACCAGGGATATCAGGTGCGATGCTTCGCGATTCACATCGCCGATCATGCCGAATCTGGCCTTGGGTGCTGTTTGCAGACCGAAGTGTTCATCGAGCTGGCGCATCAGAAAATGCGTCAGCGTCCATTCGCCCAGATCCACCTTGTTGTCCGCTGCGATCAACGCCTGCACCACGGTGCGGAATCGATCGTATTGCGCCTTCGATAAACTGCGCAGTGTTGGCAGCGCGAGGCCCGCCAGCGGCAGCCGGGCTGCTTCAGGCAAATTCGGCAAGTGGCCACGCAATTGTCCGGTCAGTTGTGCCACTGCCGGATCAGCCTGGGCGGCCAGTATCGCCTGCTGTTTGGCGAGGATGCCGGCGTTGCCGTCGAGCAACATGCCGTAGATCACGGCCCGGGCGCCGAAGGGTTCGGCCGCGGCCTGATGCAAGGGATCGGGGATGGAGGCGAGAATGTCGCGGGCGCGATCGACATTGTCCTGGTTCATGTTGCCTACGGTGTCGAGCGCATCATCCGGCGTCAGCACACCTGCCAGCACTGCACTGGCCAACACGGATTTGCGCGCTGTAGCCATATCCGCCGCCGCCCGGTCGGCGGCAACTTCCTGGACCTTGGGTTCGACGTATTTACCGTCCCAGTGCGAATCGATACGTTTGATGCGTTGCGCTAGGGGAGGATGCGTAGCGAACATCCCCTCCAGGAAACCACCGATGCCGTCGGAGAAATAGGCGTGGCTGAATTGCCGTGCCGATGGACTTGCCAGCCGCGAGCCCAAGGTTGCGCCGCCGATCTTCTTCAGTGCACCGGCGATGCTGTCCTTGTTGCGGGTAAATTGCACAGCGCTGGCATCGGCGAGAAATTCGCGCTGGCGGCTGACGATGGCTTTGATCCATTGTCCGAAAAAGAAGCCGACATAACCGATTACCAGCAGACCTACACCCAGCACCAGCATGAAAAGCACGACGTTACCGCCATTGCGGCCGCGTGAACTTGAGGAGAAGCGCAGGGTGCGCAAGAGGAAGTAGCCCGCCAGGCCGAGGACCAGGATGCCGAACAGCACGCCCATCAGGCGGATGTTCATGCGCATGTCGCCATTGAAAATATGACTGAACTCATGTGCGATCACGCCCTGTAATTCATCGCGGCTCAGATAAGTGATGGCGCCGCGCGTGACACCGATGACGGCGTTATAGGGAGAGAGGCCGGCAGCAAAAGCATTGATGCCCATGTCGTCCAACAGATAGACGGGCGGCGCAGGCGTGCCGGAAGCAATGGCCATCTCCTCGACCACATTGATCAACCGCCGTTGGGCCGGGTCGTCCGTGTTGCGCTGCACCAGGCTGCCGCCCAGCATCTCGGCGACAGTGCGGCCGCCACCGGAAAGTGACAGCGTTTTGTAAAGACTGCCGGAAGCGATGAACAGCACCGTGCCGATGCCAACCATGCTGAACAGCTGCCAGTCGAACTGTTCCCAAAAGGTGAATGTGGAAGGCTGGGCGAAATCCTGATTGAAAAAAATAACCGCCATGACCAGCAGGTTGACCAGGGCGACGATCCCCGCCACCGCAAGCATGAACAGCAGCAAAAGCCAGCCGGTACGGCGCTTCGCCCTGGCCTGGGCCTCAAAGAAGTTCATGGCCCTGCCTCAGATCAGAACGACACTTTGGGTGCGGCCTGTATGGCAGCGCGATCTTCGAATTCGAGCAGCGCAGCATCGCGTCCATGGCCGAACATGCCGGCGAAAAAAACCGGCGGGAAAGACTGTTTGTAAATGTTGTATTCCGTCACGGCATCATTGAAAGCCTGGCGTGCAAAGGCAACGCGGTTTTCCGTACTGGTCAGTTCTTCCGACACCTGCATCATATTCTGGTTGGCCTTGAGATCGGGATAGGCTTCCATTACCACATTGAGCCGGCCCAACGCTCCGGCGAGACTGCCTTCCGCCTGGCTCAAGGAACGGATCGCATCGGCATTGCCCGGATCGCTGTGCGCGCGGCTCAGGCCGTTGGCCGCTGCATTACGCGCCTGGATAACTGCCTCCAGCGTTTCCCGTTCGTGCTTGATGTAGCCTTTGGCCGTCTCGACCAGGTTGGGAATCAGATCGTAGCGCCGCTTCAACTGCACCTCGATCTGCGCGAAAGCATTCTTGAATCGGTTCTTCAGTGCCACGAGACGGTTGAAAATCGACACGACATAAATAACGATGACGGCGATGATCACCAGGAAAACGATAAATGTGGTACCCATGCGATTCCTCCTGTCAACGATTGGTAGGGTGGGCTCGAATGGTGAATTCGAATCCGGATAAGTTGTGCATGGTACCAACATTCCATGCGCACTTGTAGTACACAGGGGCGATGCCCTGTTGCAGCGATTGGCGCAATCAGCAAATGACTATACGATTGCGCCCGCTGCGCTTGGCTTCGTACAGGCTTTCGTCGGCTGTGGCCAGCATCTTTTCGATTGAGCCGCATTTCATATCGTCGCTCAGCCCCATACTCATCGTCACCCGCAGATCGGGATGCACTTCATGCCACGCATGATGCTCGATCGCACTCCGGATGACTTCGCAACGAACAGCCGCCTGTTCTGCCGTGCTCTCCACGAAGGCGATGACAAACTCCTCGCCGCCATAACGCGCCATTACATCGCTGCTGCGCGCACTCATGCGCAGAATTTCAGCTACGCGGCGCAGCACCTCATCACCGATCGCATGGGAAAAATCGTCATTGATGGTTTTAAAATGATCCAGATCGCCCACCATGACGCAGATCGGTCTATCGTGCCGTTGCGCCTGCTGAAACAACAGGCGGGATTGTTCATCGAAATAGCGCCGGTTGAACATCAGCGTAAGCGGATCGCGAATGCTCAGCTCTTTTAACTGTTCCGACTGCAGTTGCACCTGCTTATTTGTCATCCGTAGCGCCGTATGTGCCTGGGACAATTCACTGCTCATACGATTGAACGCCTTTGCCAGCAATCCCATCTCATCGCGTGAATGCACCGGTACCTGTTGCAGCAACTCGCCATCCGCCCGCATGGACTGGATGGCAGTCGTCAACTCACGCACCCGTGCTCCAAAGCGCGACCCGAGCAGTAACCCCAGCACGACAGCC
>JBNLBY010000099.1:0-8702 GCA_050303535.1 Sideroxydans sp.
CGAGCTATACGACGTGCTGAACATCATCGAAAGACGTGCCGAACAGCGCATCCCCGCTGCCTATTTGACCAATCAGGCCTGGCTGGGCGATTTCTCCTTTTATGTGGATGAACGCGTCATTGTGCCGCGCTCCTTCATCGCCGAACTATTGCGCGAACAGCTTTCGCCATGGATAAAGGATGCAAAAAACATCCACAATGTACTGGACATGTGTACCGGCAGCGGTTGTCTTGCCATCCTGGCAGCACATGCCTTCCCCGACGCACATGTCGACGCAGTCGACCTGTCCGCCGATGCACTGGATGTTGCCCAATATAACGTGACTGACTATGGCCTGGAAAATCGCATATCCCTGATTGAGGGAGATCTGTTTTCCAAACTCAAAGGCAGGAAATATGACCTTATTATAAGCAATCCACCCTATGTGGATGCTCCCTCGGTCGCTGCATTTCCGCAGGAATACAAGCATGAACCCAAACTTGCCTTTTGCAGTGGCTCCGATGGACTGAATGCCACTCGCACCATCCTGGACCAGGCCAGGCAATATCTCACTGACAATGGCATCCTTGTCGTCGAAATCGGTCACAACCGTGATGCGCTCGAAGCGGCTTTCCCCGAACTGCCTTTCATATGGCTTGAGGTAAGCGCAGGCGGTGAGTATGTATTCATGCTGCACAAGAATGATTTGATTTGATGCCGGTCGATCATTACGAAAATTTTCCTGTTGCTTCTGTTCTCATGCCCAAGCGGTTGCGCAAGCCCGTAGCGGCTATTTATCATTTTGCACGCGCAGCGGATGACATCGCCGACGAAGGGAATTCAAGCGATGAAGAACGCATACAGCAACTCAATGACTTTCGCGATGAACTGAACCATATCGCAGTTGGTGAAACACCACTGCTGCCGTTATTCAAACATCTTGCCGAGGTGGTCAAAACACATGACCTGCCATTGCAACCTTTTCACGACCTGCTGGATGCTTTCTCGCAGGATGTAGTCAAGAAACGCTACAACGATTACGAAGAACTGCTGGATTATTGCCGCCGTTCTGCCAATCCTGTTGGAAATCTGTTGCTGCACGTGTACGAAGAAGCCACACCGGTAAACCTTGCCTACTCCGATGCCATTTGTACTGCATTGCAGCTCATCAACTTCTGGCAGGACGTGGCAAAAGACCACGCTATTGGTCGTATATACCTGCCGCAGGATGACATGACGCGTTTTGGTATAAACGAAGATCAGATTGGCAATGGCGAAACCGATGAAGCATGGCGCATCCTGATGAAATTCGAGGTTGACCGTACCCGCGACCTGATGCTGCAGGGTGCCCCGCTGGGCAGTATCCTGCGCGGCCGTATTGGTCTGGAAATGCGTATGATCATCGCGGGTGGTTTACGCATACTCGATAAATTGAAATCAGCCAACTATGACATGTTCAGGCATCGGCCCGTGCTGCGCCCGTTCGACTGGGTTATCATGTTCGCCAGGAGTGCTCCGTTCCATTTCTAATTATGACTCCAGATCAGTACTGTCAATACAAAGCCGCCACCAGTGGCTCCAGCTTCTACAACAGCTTCCGGTTTCTGCCGAAAGACAAACGTCGTGCCATCACGGCACTGTATGCTTTTTGTCGCGAAGTGGATGATTTGGTGGATGAACATGCTGACGAGGATATGGCACGCGCCTCCCTCGACTGGTGGCGCAGTCAGGTAGCGGATATTTATACAGGTGATCCGATGCACCCTGTCGCCCGGGCACTGGTAGATGTCGTCGAAGAATACAATCTGCCGCAGGAACATTTCCAGGCGATCATTGACGGCATGGAAATGGATCTGGACCAGTTCATATATGCCAATTTTGAATCGCTGCAACTGTATTGTTACAGGGTGGCATCGGTAGTGGGATTATTATCGGCAGAAATATTCGGCTATTCTGATAGACAGACGCTGGCATATGCACACGATCTGGGTATTGCCTTCCAGCTTACCAACATCATCCGCGATGTGGGCGAAGATGCCCGGCGCAACCGGATTTACCTCCCAATGGATGAATTGGAAATGTTTGATGTTTCTGCAACGGATATTCTCCTTGCCCGTGAAACAGAAAATTTCCGGAAACTGATGGCATTTCAGATCGAGCGTGCCCATCATTACTATCAGCAGGCCTTCAAACAGTTGCCCGCTATTGACCGCGAACCTCAGCGTGCAGGAATCATCATGGCGGCCATCTATCAAGCCACACTGGACGAAATCGTCAAAAGTGGCTGCCATGTACTAACGAAACGCGTCACACTCTCTCCAACATATAAGCTGAGACTGGCTTTAAAAACATGGTGGCAGAACAGAAACACATAGAAGTTGCCGTCATCGGCGGCGGTTATGCTGGTATGGCGGCCGCTGTCGAACTCGCCAGGCAAGGCATCGCCGTTACAGTCTTTGAAAGCGCCAAACAGCTTGGAGGGCGAGCGCGGGGCGTACTTTACAATGACACCCGGCTCGACAATGGCCAGCACTTGCTGCTCGGTTGCTACCGTGAAACGCTGCGCTTAATTGAACTGGTTGGTGGCAATATCGAACTTGATTTCCTGCGCCTGCCCTTGCAACTTGATCTGCATGGTCAGTTCTCGCTTAAAGCCCCGCGCCTGCCCGCACCATTTCATCTTATGCTTGCACTCCTCAAAGCACATGGGCTGACCTGGAGTGAACGCATAAAAGCAGCCCGCTTCATGCTCACGTTGCGCCGAATGAAGTTTCATTTGTCGTGTGATATGACGGTAGCCGAATTGCTCTCGCATTACGCCCAGGATGCCGACCTGACGTTCAAATTGTGGGAGCCACTGTGCATTGCGGCACTGAATACCCCCATCCAAAAAGCTTCCGCACAAGTACTACTCAACGTACTGCGAGATGCACTGAATCGTAACCGCGCTGATAGCGATATGCTGCTACCCTGCACCGATTTCACGGCCTTGTTTCCGCAACGGGCGGCAATTTATATCGAGCAGCGCGGTGGCAAAGTCTGCATCGGTAGCGGCGTGGAATCGATCACTCTGAAAAATGAAAATATTGAACTATCTACTTCCCAGGGAGCGCAATCTTTCAGCTATGTAATCTGTGCTGTGCCGCCTTTTGTTGCCGAAAAAATGCTGGATAGCATCACAATACTTAAAAACACCATAGCGCAAATCAGGAACCTTGAATATCAGCCGATATACACTGTATATCTGCAATATCCGGAACACGTCACCCTGCCACACGCCATGATTGGACTGCATAACCGCTTCTGTCAGTGGCTGTTTGACAAGGGGAGGATCGCATCGCAAAAAGGCCTGCTTGCTGTCGTCATCAGCGCGGAGGGCATCCATCAGGAATTGAGTCTGGAAGAACTGGCGCAGAAAGCCATAGCTGAGTTGCAGGATGAATTCGGCTTTGTGGACACGCCGCAGTGGTTCAAAGTCATTGCAGAAAAACGCGCTACTTTTTGCTGTTCTCCCGGACTGCAGCGACCATCCCAACATACTGGACTGTCCAATTTTCTGTTGGCCGGTGATTACACAGCCGGAGATTATCCGGCCACACTGGAAGGAGCGGTTTTAAGCGGAGTACGTTGCGCCCGGCTTGTTCTTGATACACAGGAAAGAGGTGGTAGCTGACTTGCTGTGCACTGCCCAATTTCCCCGGCTTGTGATAAGTTGCGCTTTATTCGGAAATTCATGCCGTTAAATATGTCCTGTCAATGGAGACAAAATGAGCGAGTCAGATGCCATTCAAACCAGCCTTGCCAGTTTCACCAAATGTCTTGATGAGGCATCAACCGACCGCTTCAATGAACTGCGTAAATGCTCATTCTTTGACCCAGTCCCAAGCAAATGCCTGGGACCCATTTCAGAACAGACAATAATCAGGACTTTTTCTGCCGGAGATACCCTTACCTCGGAGGGAGAGGATATGAATCCCTTCTTCATCTTTCTGTTTGGTACCGCCACCGTCTACCACAACAAAAAAGTCGTAGGCATGATACGCAGCGGAGAATGTATTGGTGAGGGAATGTTCTTTGCCAACGAAAACCTGTCTCGTTCTGCCACAGTAATCGCGGATGGCCAACTGGTTGCAGCAGAAATAAATAAAAAAGGTGTTGAACGACTGACCGGAGAACCGAAAGCTTATCTGGATAAGGCATTGTTGCTTGCGCTGTTCAAAAAACTGCAGAGGGCAAATATCAAAATCGAATCGTTATTACGTTGAACGCCGCATTGACCTTGCCACTTCCAGACTGCATATCTGCGCCTCAAGTCATATCTGCCAGACACGTGCTCATCCTTCTTCATTCCACTATGCATAGCGCCGATTTCGGCTAGAATCCCGGTCGTATGAGTATCATTGCTGTTTTCAATCAAAAAGGCGGCGTAGGCAAAACCACAACCGCGGTTAACCTGGCTGCCGCCCTGTCGCGCATCGGGCGCGTGACCTACGGTATCGACCTTGATCCCCAGGCCCAGTTCAGTGCGATCAACGACGTGACGGTAAGATCCGGCGCTGATACGGTGCTAAGCATGTTCCAGAACAACCGGCCTCTGCGTGAACTGGTCAGGGAATCCCCCAACAAGATCAAAATGGTCCCCGCACATACCGAACTTTCCAAGGTCGATGCATTGTTTGGCAAAGGTTTCAATGTGGTGAACAAGCTCAACTGGGCACTTCAAACAGAACGTTTTGGCGGAAAAGATACACCCGTGTTGATCGATTGCAATCCAATGGTCGGCGTACTGTCGCTGAATGCAATCTTTGCCTGCAGCGGACTGATCGTACCGATTTCTGCTGATCACCTGTCCATCAAAGGCGCACTCCAGATCGAAAAAACCTTAAAGGCGCTGGAACAGGTACTCAAGCGTCGCGTCGGCCGTCGCTACCTGCTGACCCGTTTCGATGGACGCCGGCGTATGTCGTGGGATGTGCTGAAACAGGTGGAGGAGCATTTCGGCGTCGATGTTTGTCGCACGCGAATCGCCGAGAACGTAAGTCTGGCAGAAAGCCCGGCTTTGAATAAAACAGTGTTTGAACATGCCCCGAGCAGCCGTGGTGCACGAGACTACGACGATCTGCTGAAGGAACTGCTGGATGATGGATTTATCGAGTGACGCTTGCGCGATTCACTTGGAGATCAAAGAAAGAATATCCTCGACCGATATAACCTGCTGGCCCCTTCTATCCCCTGCTTCTTTGGTATTACTGCTCACAATTTCGCAGTATCTGTACATTTGCCGCAACTTGCGCTCTGCCTCGGCTTCATCGCGGCCGGCAATGACAATGTTCTCAACTTTTTGGCCGTCCCGGGTCAGAATCGAAAAATTATATTTCTGCATTACCTTCCCCCTATCAGAGTGTTTTTATGAAACAGCCCTCTGTCTTCTCGCTTCGTACAGGCACACACCGGCGCTTACCGAAACATTCAGGCTTTCCACACTCCCATGCATCGGAATGCGCACCAGTTGATCGCAGGTTTCCCGTGTCAGACGGCGCAAACCCTCGCCTTCCGCCCCCAATACCCATGCTGATGCCCCTTTATGCTGTACATCATACAGATTTGTTTCAGCTTCGCCACCCATACCGACAACCCAGATATCCAGCTTCTGTAACTCGCGCAATGTGCGCGCCAGATTTGTGACTGTAATATAAGGCACCGTCTGTGCCGCGCCGCAAGCGACCTTTTCCACCGTGGCGTTGATTCCGACTGCTCTATCCTTGGGCGCAATCACGGCATGTACGCCAAAAGCATCGGCGCAACGCAGGCAGGCACCCAGATTGTGTGGATCCTGGACGCCGTCCAGTACCAGCAACAATGCAGGTTCGGTAAGTGTATCTAGCACATCGTCCAGGTGTTGCACCTTCCGCGCCGCATTCACGCGCGCCGTAACACCTTGATGACGGCTATTCCCGGCCATGCCATCAAGGCGCTTGCTATCCACCTGAATGACCCGCACCCCGAAGCTCTCCGCCAACTTGAGCAAATCGCGCATGCGTGGATCGCGGCGCTGTGTATCGACAAATACTTCGAAAATGCTGTCCGCATTCTGGCGAATGCGGGCAGTAACGGCATGAAAACCATGAATGATGCGCGACTCAGCCATGACGTTTTCCCGCTTTGGTGGTTTTCGCATGCTTACCGCTTTTTTTAGTCTTCTTGGGCGAAGTCCCCCCCCATGCGCCAACATCAATGTTCGCTTTATCTGAATCTGAAGCGCGAATCTCCCCTTCCAGCACGAAGTCGATCTTGGTGCTTTCCATATCCACCCGCACCACCTTCACCCGCACACGATCTCCCAGACGATAGCGCTTGCCGGAGCGTTCGCCCAGCATCTGGTGTTTGGTTGGATCGAAATGGAAATAGTCCGCACCCAGTTCAGACACATGCACCAATCCTTCCACGTACAGGTCATCCAGCGCAACAAACAGCCCGAAGCCGGTAACCGATGAGATAGAGCCGTCGAACACACTGCCCAGATGATCGCGCATATAGAAACATTTGAGCCAGGCTTCCACATCGCGTGTGGCATCATCGGCTCGGCGCTCGGTCATCGAGCAATGCACCCCCAGTTCCGCCCATTTGAGTTTCGGCTTGTATTGTTTGCCTTCCAGTACAGCCTTGATGGCACGGTGCACCAGCAGATCCGGATAGCGGCGGATCGGCGAAGTAAAATGCGTGTAAGCATCATAGCCGAGACCGAAATGGCCGGTATTCTCAGGTGCATACACGGCCTGGCGCAACGAACGCAGCATTACGGTCTGCAGCAATCCGGCATCCGGGCGGCCTTTGATCTGCTTGAGTAGTCTGGAATAGTCGCTGGCTTGCGGATCGTCGCCGCCACCCAGTTGCAAACCGAACTCCTTGAAAAATTCACGCACTGCTTCCAACTTCTCGGGAGTCGGCCCTTCATGAATGCGATACAACACCGGATGTTTATGCGCATTCAGAAACGCGGCCGCACATACATTAGCCGCCAGCATGCATTCCTCGATCAGTTTGTGTGCATCGTTGCGCACTACCGGCACGATCTTTTCGATCTTGCCCTGATCATTGAAAATCATCTGCGTCTCTACCGTTTCAAAATCAATCGCACCGCGCTTCTCGCGCGCTTGCAACAGGGTCTGAAACAGTTTGTATAGGTTGTTGATGTGCGGCATGAGCGCTGCATAATTCAGCGCGTTTTCGCCCTTGGGATTCGCCAACATATCAGCGACCTGGGTGTAAGTCAGACGCGCATGCGAAAACATTACCGAAGGATAGAAACGATGGTTTTCGATTTCCCCCTTCGCGCTGATCTGCATGTCGCACACCATGCACAGGCGTTCGACGCCGGGATTCAGCGAGCATAGACCATTGGAAAGCTCCTCCGGCAGCATCGGGATCACGCGGCGCGGAAAATAGACCGAGTTGCCGCGATTGATCGCTTCCTTGTCCAGCGCATCGCCCGGCTTCACATAAGTACTCACGTCAGCAATGGCAACGACCAGCCTGTAGCCCTTGCCGTTCGGCTCGCAATACACCGCATCGTCGAAATCACGGGCGGTTTCGCCATCGATGGTCACCAACGGTAACTTCGCCACGCTTTCGCGTCCAGTGTAATCTTTTGGTTTAACTTCGGGCGAGTATGCCGCAGCCTGTTTTTTGGCATCATGCGGAAACTCATTGGGCAGATCGTGTTTACGCAAGGCAATCTCGATCTCCATGCCGGGATCGGCATAGTTGCCCAGAATTTCGACGATACGACCGATGGGCTGCGCATGTTTGGACGGCTGCTGCATGATTTCCAGCATTACCACCTGCCCTGCCCTGGCTCCCCCGGATGCGCCCGGTGCCACCAGAAAGTCCTGGCTGATACGACGGTTCTCCGCCACCACGAATTGAATACCATGTTCTTCGTATACACGCCCGACCAGGCGCGTATTGGCCGGTTCCAGCACTTCGACGATCTTGGCTTCGCGACGACCGCGCCTGTCCTCGCCACCGATGCGCGCCATCACCGTGTCGCCGTGCAACGCCTTGCGCATTTCTTTCTCGCTCAGTACCAGATCGGTACTGCCGTCTTCCGGGATCAGGAAACCGAAGCCATCGGGGTGACCCTGTACCTTGCCCCTGATCAGGTCAAGCTTATCCACCATGCAGATAGCGCGCTTGCGGTTACGCATGATCTGGCCATCGCGCTCCATGGCACGCAAGCGGCGCAGGAAGAGTTCTTCCTCATGCTGTTTAATTTGCAATAACGCACAGAGCTCATCCTGCTCCAGCGGCACCCCTTTTTCCGTCAGTAATTGCAGCACGTATTCACGGCTCGGTAACGGGTGTTCATATTGTTCGCGTTCGCGCTCCAGAAACGGGTCGAATTCGCGGATATTTTTTTTCTTTTTCGTCATTGACACAAAATCCTTAAGCAATTAAAGTGCGCAGCCTTGAAGCAATGCCCAGATGGCGGAATTGGTAGACGCGCACGGTTCAGGTCCGTGTGCCGCAAGGCGTGGAGGTTCGAGTCATCTCCTGGGCACCAGTCGCTTCCAGCGACATAGCAGTGAAACGGCCGCGCGGGTTTATCCTTGGCGGCCGCTGTCTTTTTCGGGGTCCCGACTGTTCGGATCAGTTCGACGCTTCGAGGCCCACGGGCCGCCCAACGACCACGAACCGCAGGTCCTCGGGCTTCAACAGCCGGG
>JBNLBY010000100.1:0-8670 GCA_050303535.1 Sideroxydans sp.
CTCGGTGTCGGCGTTTTATGGCAAGGTAAGCGACTATATCCTGATGAAATGGGCGAACGGTTTGACACCGCTGCCGGCAGCACAAGCGCGCAATATCAATGTCACTACCCTCGGTGGCGAGGCCGACATGTCCTATCGTTTCGGTGCTGCCTGGCAGTCCAGCGTCAACTTGGCCTATGTGCATGCTACTAACGATACTGACAGCAAGCCGCTGGCGCAACAACCCCCGTTGGAATTGCGTCTGGGAGCCAACTATGACGACGACACCTTCCTGTTTGGTGCCTTGCTGCGTGTGGTAGCCAGACAGAACAGGTACGACGTTGGCTCCGGCAATATTGTTTCCAACGGAATGGATTACGGTCCTACAGGTGGTTTCAACGTGTTTTCGCTGAATGGCGGTTGGCATGCGGCCAAATCGGTGTTGATCACGGCCGGGGTCGATAACGTGTTCAACAAGCAATACAACGAAGCGCTTTCGCGTGGGTTTGGTGGGGCGGTATCGGGATATACGATGCCAACTAACACACGTATCAGCGAAATGGGTCGTAATGTCTGGATAAAAGCCAACTTCGATTTCTAATCGGGTTATTTGAGCTAAAATGGTGCGCCACATCGAAGGATGTGGCGCGTTTTAATTTAGGAGAAAACATGAAAAAGATTTTATGTACGGGATTGCTTGCAATGCTGGTTGCAGCACCGGTTTATGCTGCTGACGTAAAAGTGACGAATGCCTGGGCGCGTGCCACCGTGCCGGGACAGGACAGCGCATCAGTACAACTGACCATTACCAGCAAAAAAGATGCGACTCTGGTCGGAGTGCTAAGTGGATCGGCAGAACGCGGGGAAATTCATACCATGGAGATGGAAGGCGATGTGATGAAAATGCGTGCGATCGAATCCTTGCCATTGCCGGCAAAAAAGGCTGTAACGCTGGGTGCAGACGGCAATCATCTGATGTTGATCGGACTGAAGAAACCGCTCAAAGCGGGCCGCAAGCTGCCATTTGCGATTCTGGTGAAATTGGCCAACGGCAAAACAAAGACTATTAAAATACTGGCTACAATCAAACCGATGAATACGACCGGTTCAGGGCATATGAAGATGCAAATGAAACCGGAATCCAAACCCGAAGCAGCAATGAAGATGGAGCAACACGAACATTAGCACCAATTAGGAGGGCGATATGTTGCGTACACTGTTCTGTGCAAGTTTGCTACTGGCCGGAAATGCCTGGGCAGGAGCTTATGATGTGATTGCAGACAAAGTCTGGATGCGTGAGACTGTGCCGGGCCAGACTTCGGCCACTGTGCAGATGAATCTCAGTGTCACCAAGGCGGCGCGACTGCTGTCGGTAAGCAGTCCGGTTGCAGCAGGGGGCGAAATCCAGAGCGTGGTGTTGCGTCATGGCAAGTTGCAGACAGGAGCCGTAAAGAGCTTGAAGCTGGCTGCGCACAGCATGACGCGTTTTGGTCAGCGTGGCATGTATCTGACTTTGGTTGATTTGAAGCAGGCGCTGAATGTGGGCGACCGTGTTCCCATTACACTTGTAGTAGAGATCGCGGGCAAGAAACAAACCGTTAATACTGAAGCGGTGGTGAAGGAATTGGAATTAAGCTACAAGCACTATAACGACCCAACGGTAAAAGATCATCAGTAAGGTGACGATATTGATGAAAAAAGGGCGGCTTGCCGCCCTTTTTTGTGGATTCGAAATTTATACGCCAGCCAGTTCCGCCTGTTCATCCGCAAAGTAACTGCTGCGCACCAGCGGTGCGCAGGCGGCATGCGAGAAGCCCATTTCTTTCGCGGCTTTCTCAAACATCCTAAAGCCTTCCGGTGTTACGTAACGCAGTACAGGCAGGTGGCCGCTGGACGGCTGCAGGTATTGGCCCAGCGTGAGCATTTCCACATCGTGCGCGCGCAAGTCGCGCATTACCTGCAGTACCTCGTCGTCGGTTTCGCCCAGCCCCAGCATGAGGCCGGACTTCGTCGTCACCTGCGGGAAGCGCGCCTTGAATTCCTTGAGCAGTTTGAGCGAATGCGCGTAGTCGGCGCCGGGGCGCGCGAGTGGATACAGGCGCGGCACGGTTTCCAGATTATGGTTGAGCACGTCGGGCAGGCTTGAAGCCATCGCGTCCAGTGCGATGTCAAGGCGTCCGCGGAAATCCGGCACCAGTGTTTCCAGTTTGGTGCCGGGTGATGACGCGCGGATCGCACGCAGGCAATCGGCAAAATGTTGCGCACCACCGTCGCGCAGGTCGTCGCGATCCACACTGGTAATCACAACATACCTGAGTTTGAGAATGCCAATCGAACGTGCCAGATTCTGCGGCTCGTCGGCATCGGGCGGCAACGGTTTGCCGTGCGCCACATCGCAGAACGGGCAGCGCCGTGTGCACACATCGCCGAGAATCATGAAGCTGGCCGTGCCCTTGCCGAAGCATTCGCCGATGTTGGGGCAGGAGGCTTCTTCGCATACGGTATGCAGATGCTGCTCGCGCAGCATGCGCTTCACTTCGTTGTAGCCGCTACCCGTACCGGGTTTGACGCGAATCCACTGCGGTTTGCGCAGGCGTTCCTGCAGGGGCACGATCTTGATGGGGTTGCGTGCGGTTTTGGCTGCGCCGGTTTGTTTGTGGTCACTCATGGATTGATTGTAGAGCATTTGGGCATGTGGCTGATTTCAATACGTTGCAAAGCCTTGTAGTATCCAGCATTGATAGACAAATAATACCATAGTATAAAAGTATGGTATATTAACGCCCTGATGAGTACACCATTTCCCCTATGCCAAACCAATATTTTAATGAGGAGACTGCCATGGAACACCAACTTCCCCCCCTACCCTATCCCCGCGAAGCGCTCGCGCCGCATATGTCGGCAGAGACGTTCGACTACCACTATGCCAAACATCATCAGGCCTACGTTACCAACCTGAACAACCTGATCAAGGGTACGGAATTCGAGAACGCCAGTCTGGAAGACATCATCAAGAAGGCATCCGGCGGGGTTTATAACAATGCTGCACAGGTTTCCAACCATACCTTCTTCTGGAATTGCATGAAGCCGCAGGGCGGTGGCGAACCGGCCGGTGCGCTGGCCGATGCCATCAACAAGAAATGGGGTTCGCTCGACGAATTCAAAAAAGCCTTCCAGACTTCCGCAGTGGGCAATTTCGGTTCCGGCTGGACCTGGCTGGTAAAGAAGGCAGACGGCTCACTCGACATCGTCAACCTGGGCGCAGCCGGTACACCGCTGAAGAGCGGCGAAGGCAAGCCCGTGCTGACTGTCGACGTGTGGGAACACGCCTACTACATCGACTACCGCAACGCGCGTCCCAAGTACATTGAGACATTCCTCAATCATCTGGTGAACTGGGATTTCGCGGCGAAGAACTTCGCCTGATTGCCAGCGTAATATCTGGCGAGAGTTTTTGAATTGGGGGAACCTTGGTTCCCCCAATTTTTTAGTAAACAACATGTTATTGAGTTTTTGTTGCTCCTGAACACGATCCCTGCTGGCATGGGTTGGAATAATTGGCAATGAATGCAGCTTGATAAATGTTGTAATAGCCCCTGAATTTGTTACAATTAACCCATATTGGAGGGCATATGGCTCAAGCACAATATGCAACAACGCAAAACCCAAGCGACCGTGGCGCGGTTTCAAAAATGCTGATGCAGCTATTCGAGCATTGGGCGATCAGTACGGAAGACCAGCTCGATATGCTGGGATTGGCCAGGGACAACCGCTCGGCGCTGACCCGGTATCGCAAAGGTGCCCCCATGTCGGCCAGTCGTGATGCAAACGAACGCGCGGGGCATTTATTGGCGATACACAAGAATCTGCGCCTGTTGTTTCCGCAAAACCGCGACCTCGCATATCGCTGGATGAGTACCCGGAATAAAGCGTTTGAAGGGCGTACGCCCGTCGAGGTGGTCAGGGATTATGGTTTCGCAGGGCTTCTGATGGTGCGTAGCTATCTGGACAGAATGCGCGGGCAATAATGGATGCCCTTTTTGCTGGCCTCTGTCTTGCAGATACGCATGATGACCTGTATCGCAACATCGTTTCGCTTCGCATCACGGAAAATCTGTTCGATGATTTGAGCGATGATGATGCAGACTGGCAGACGGCAATCGCGCTGGAACTTCAAACCAAACCCGCTACCTACGCATCATTCACTCCCGTCATCCACCGTCCGTTTGAGGAAGCGGAATGGAACGAGGCAATCGGTTTTCCTTTCCGGGAATGGCAGAGCAGTCGCTTCTCCAATGGTTCATTCGGCGTATGGTACGGTTCGGATTATATTGAGACGACCATATACGAGACGGTATATCACTGGCGCAACAATCTGTTGGCCAATGCCGGATTCACCGGGCCCGGCATCAGAATCGAACGACGTGTGCATCTAGTGCGATGCGATGCCGCGCTGGTCGACATGCGCAGCCTGGTTACACGGCACCCCATGCTTGTCGATCCCACGGACTATTCTTATGCGCAACAGGTAGGTGCCAGGTTGCACCGTGAAGGCCACCCGGGACTGGTAACAAAGTCGGCGCGCTGTGCCGGGGAGGTGTATGCGGTCCTGAACCCGGCAGTATTATCCAACCCCCGTCCGCACTGTTATCTCACCTATACCACTACCGAGAACGGCGTTGAGGTTGAGCGGGCGCCGGGAGAATTGCTGTTAACGATCCCGTAATTCAAAAATCCAGCTTCGCGCGTTTGCACATACCAGAAATATAGTTGACATCAGAACGCTCGTTCTTTAGCATACAAGAACGTTCGTTCTGCGAGGTGACATCATGTCCGATTCCGATCCCAGCGCCAGAGATGCCGAGTATCTGGCCAAATTGCAGGATTACTACGCATCCTGGAAAAGCATTCCCTCCTATGCCGCCCTGTGCGACGTGTTTGGTATCGCCTCCAAATCCTGGGTCAAGGCCATTCTTGACCGGCTGGAAAAGGCCGGATTCGTGGAACGTACGCCGGATGGTATGTGGATACCCAGCCGTCAGTTTTTCGCCCGCCCTCTGGCCGAGGCTGCCGTACAGGCCGGCATGCCGGTCGCGGTGGAGGAGACCCATGGGGATTATTTGGTCATTGACGAAATGCTGATCGACAAGCCGTCCACGACCACGCTGATAACGGTCAAGGGCGATTCTATGATCGACGCGGGCATCCACGAGGGCGATGTGGCGGTGGTGGAAAAACGTAAAACAGCCAACATCGGCGATATTGTGGTAGCCATTGTGGACGACGAATTCACCCTGAAGACACTGGACAAGGAAGGCGGCCAATATATTCTGCGTCCGGCCAATCCGGATTACCCGGTGATACGGCCACAAGGATCATTGGAGATATTCGGCATACTGGTCGGGTTGATCAGAAAATATAAATAGGAAAGCCCCTCTCCCACAGGTGGGAGAGGGGTTGGGGTGAGGGGTGTTGATCTGAACTCCATTCCATTTCCCTGACCAGTTCTTTCTTCGGACAATTCACGGGCGGGTGCCGGTCAGGGTTTGCTAAAATCGCATTCCGTCTGCAATCGGTGCATACACCATGAATCCCACCCTCGTCTTCGACATCGAAACCATCCCCGACATTGCCGGGTTGCGCACGCTGTATGAACTGGACAGCGCGGTAAGCGATGCCGAGGTGGCCGAGATGGCATTCCAGATGCGCCGCCAGAAAACCGGCAGCGATTTCCTGCCGCACCATCTGCACCGCGTCGCGGCAATCTCTTGTGTGTTGCGCGAGGGCGACAATTTCAAGGTGTGGACCCTGGGCGAAATGGATGAGGGTGAAGGCAGCATCATCCAGCGTTTTTTCGATGGCATCGAAAAATATACCCCGCAAATCATTTCATGGAACGGAGGCGGTTTTGATCTGCCGGTACTGCACTATCGCAGCCTCATCCACGGTATTCAATCTCCGCGCTACTGGGATCAGGGCGAGGACGACAGGGATTTCAAGTGGAACAACTACATCAGCCGCTATCATTCGCGCCATCTCGACCTGATGGATCTGCTGGCGATGTACACCGGGCGCGCCAATGCGCCGCTGGATGAACTGGCCAAACTGATCGGCTTTCCCGGCAAACTGGGTATGGACGGCAGCAAGGTGTGGGAAGCGTACCAGCAAGGCGAGCTGGCCGAAATCCGCAACTATTGCGAGACCGATGTCGTGAACACCTGGCTGGTGTTTGTGCGCTTCCAGCTCATGCGCGGGCAGTTGACTCGTGCGCAATATAATAAGGAGCTTGAACTGGTGCGCAGTACCTTGAAAAAATCCGAAGAGACACATTGGAAAGAATTCCTCGCGCAATGGCCCGAGAATAAATCTGCATGAATCCCGTAATTATTGAATCGCTCGATCATGAAGGTCGGGGCATTGCGCACGTCGATGGAAAGGTGATCTTTATCGAAGGCGCACTGACCGGCGAACAAGTTACCTATGCTTCGTATCGCAGGAAAAAAAGCTACGAACAGGCAAAGGCCGGACAAATACTGAAACATTCATTCATGCGGGTACAACCCAAGTGCCTGAATTTCGGCGTATGCGGCGGTTGCTCCATGCAGCATGTGGATGCGCGCGCGCAGGTGGCAGTCAAGCAGCGCGTACTGGAAGACAATCTGCAACGCATCGGCAAGGTCAGGCCCGAAGTTTTACTGCCGCCGATTTACGGACAGACCTGGGGATATCGCCAGCGTGCGCGGCTATCGGTGCGACATGTACAGAAGAAAGGCAAGACGCTGGTCGGTTTCCGCGAACAGAACGGCAGATATGTAGCCGACATGCAGCATTGCGAAATCCTTACGCCCAAGATTGCGGCGCTATTGCCGCTGCTGGGAAAGCTGAATGAACAGCTCTCGATACGTGATGCCTTGCCACAGATCGAAGTGGCGGTAGGTGAACATGTGGATGTGCTGGTGTTGCGTATTCTGGAGCCGCTCGCACCATCGGATGAAGTTCTGATCAGGCAGTTTGCCGACGAACATCGGGTGCAATTCTGGACGCAGAGCAAGGGGCCGGAAACGGTCACGCCGTTCTACCCGCTGGATGCGCCGCCGCTGACTTATAGTCTGCCGGAATTCGGCATTACCATGCCGTTTGCGCCGACCGAATTTACACAAGTGAATAGCGAGATGAATCGCCTGATGGTCAGCCGTGCTATGCGATTGCTGTCCCCGCAAGCCAGCGAACGTATAGCCGATTTTTTCTGCGGGCTGGGCAACTTTACCCTGCCCATCGCGCGCAGTGGTGCGCAAGTGCTTGGTATCGAAGGCAGCGATGCGCTGGTGCGCCGCGCTAGGCAAAATGCGGAATATAACGGGCTATCAGGTAATACCTCGTTCCAGATGATGAACCTGTTTGAAATGGATGAAGCAGTTCTGGCCAAGGCTGGGCCATTCGACAAATGGCTGGTCGATCCGCCGCGCGATGGTGCGATAGAGTTGATGAAGTCCATCAAAGATGCAACGGCACCCGGGCGCATCGTTTATGTGTCATGTAATCCATCCACGCTGGCGCGAGATGCCGAAGTGCTGGTGCATGTAAAAGGCTATGCGCTGAAAGCGGCAGGAGTGATGAATATGTTTCCCCAGACTTCGCATGTGGAGTCGATCGCACTGTTTGAAAAAACTGAGACATAAAGGTTGAATATGGAAATAGACCCGATCGGAATCATCCATTCGCCTTTTGCGACGAAGGAAGCATGCCCGATTCAACCGATCTATGCCGCCGGTGCGGTCGGCCATGTGGAAGTCTTCAGGGAATTTGAGGCAGGCTTGAAGGATGTGGACACGTTTTCGCATATTTATCTGCTTTATTCGCTGGACAGGGCGGGTAAGGTAGAACTGGTGCGCGAAACCTTTCTCGACGATGTGCCGCACGGTATTTATGCATCAAGACATCCGTGCAGACCGAATGGTATCGGCATGTCCATCGTGAAATTGATCAAACGTGAAGATAATATGCTCACTGTTGAAGGTATTGATGTGCTCGATCAAACGCCGTTGATCGATATCAAACCTTACGTTCCGCGATTCGATATTATCGAATCAGCCTCGGAGGGATGGATCGCCGGGAAGGAGTGGCGTCCCAAACCCGGCGGAAAAGAGTGAAGCCGAGTTTCCATTCAGAAAGAAAGGCCAACGAATGAAACGCTATGACGATCTGGTTGCTGAAGCTTTGACACGCGTAAAAGAGATTATGCCGTGGGATCTGAGTCGGGGGCTTGCTGCGGGAAGCAAACCCATATTGCTCGATGTGCGCGAACCGGCGGAATTTTCCATGTTGCGCATTCCGGGTTCGATCAATGTGCCGCGCGGGGTGCTGGAACAATCCTGCGAATGGGATTATGACGAGACGGTTCCTGCGCTTGCTGCCAAACGGGATCAGGAAATTGTCGTGATCTGCCGTTCTGGAAAACGATCAGTGCTGGCGGCGGATGTGCTGTTGAAAATGGGTTACACCAATGTGGTTTCGCTCAAGACCGGCGTTCGCGGCTGGAGCGACTTTGAGCAGCCCATGACGAATGAACAAGGCGAGGTGCTGGATGCCGATGCCGGCGATGTATTGCTGGCGCCGCGGGTGCGTCCCGAACAACACAAGCCAAAATAGGGTTGGGTAAAAAATAAAAAGCGGCCAGTTGGCCGCTTTATT
>JBNLBY010000101.1:0-8428 GCA_050303535.1 Sideroxydans sp.
ATGCCGGCCTGCAGAACCCTGGCCAGAAGTTCATCAATACCTTGGCTTACGTTGTCGTGGAAGTAGCGTGCCACCTCCGGGAAATTGCCAGCTTCGGACACAATCAGCTTGGGAATACCGCTCAACTTGGTGTTGGCCACCAGTTCCCACCAGCGATAAATCAAAGCGCGTAGCAGCGAAGTGGTGTCGCCCCTATGCTGCGCCAGCATCTCCTCGCCCTGAGCCAGAACCGGCAGGATGCCCTGCTGGATCACCGCCTTGAACAACTCTTCCTTGCTTGCGAAATACAGGTACAGGGTGCCTTTCGATACCCCGGCACGTGCCGCGACGTCGTCCAGCTTGGTCGCGGCAAAACCGCGTTCGACAAACAGATCGAGTGCAGCGGCCAGTAATTCGGCTGGACGAGCTTCCTTGCGGCGCTGTCGCACTGGTATCCCCTGATTTTGGCTATTGTTCATGATTTTTCTATTACTGACTGACTGGTCAGTAATATAGCAGGGGGCAGGAAAGTCTGTCAACAGTCACGTTTTACCGGGATGTTAGAATTCGCTACATGCTTAACGAACGCGCCCAAATCCTGCTCAAAACCCTGGTGGAACGCTATATCAGCGACGGCCAGCCTGTGGGATCGCGCGCCTTGCAGCAATTCTCCGGCCTTGAAGTCAGCCCCGCTACCATTCGCAACGTGATGGCCGACCTGGAAGAAATGGGCCTGGTTACCAGCCCGCATACCTCGGCCGGGCGTGTGCCTACTGCGTTGGGCTATCGTCTATTCATCGATACGATGATGGTGGTGCAGCCCTTGTCAGAAGACCGTATACATCAGCTGGAAAACCAGCTGCAGCCGGCCAACCCGACCCGCTTGCTGACCCAGGCTTCCAATGCCCTGTCTGAACTCACCCGTTTTGCTGGTGTGGTCGCCACCCCCAAACGCGCCAGCATCACCGTGCGCCAGATCGAATTCCTGCGCCTGTCTGAAAAACGCGTGCTGCTCATCATCGTCATGCCGGACGGCGAGGTGGAAAACCGCGTGTTGTTAACACACAAGGACTACAGCCAGACGCAACTCACCGAGGCCGGAAATTTCCTGAGCCAACACTATGCCAATCTCGCTTTCGGCGACATTCACCAGCGCGTGCAAAACGAACTGCGCCAGTTACAGCACGACATGACTGTACTCATGAACGCGGCGATGGCCGCAAGCGATGAGGCTATCGCACGCAGAAACGAGGATTACGTCATCAGCGGCGAGCGCAACCTGCTGAACATCAACGACCTTGCCGCCAACATGACCCAGTTGCGCAACCTGTTCAACATGTTCGAACGGAAAACCGAGCTGTTGCAATTGCTGGATGCAGGCCGCCATGCCCCGGGGGTGCATATTTTCGTCGGTAACGAATCCGGATTGAGTGGCCTGGATGAATGCAGCGTGGTAAGTGCACCTTACACTTCAGACGGACAGATCGTCGGTACACTTGCCGTGGTCGGCCCCAAACGCATGAACTATGAACGGGTTGTGCCTATTGTGGACATCACGGCCAAACTTCTCAGCAACGCCCTCTCCCAATACTAGCCGCCAAAGGCCTTGTCCACGAAAGACACGAAAAGCACGAAATGACAACCTCCACTCCCGTCCTGTTTAAAGAAGAGTGTTATCAAATTCAGGGGGCGGTATTTGAGGTGTACCGGGAAATGGGGTGTGGCTTCCTGGAAGCCGTCTATCAAGAATGTCTGGAAAAGGAGTTTTCAAGGCAAGGAATTCCTTACGTCCGGCATCCCGAACTCAGACTCTCATATAAAAGCGAAGTGTTGCAGCAAACTTATATCCCCGATTTTATCTGTTACGATTCCATCATCGTTGAGCTTAAAGCCCTAGCTTCCACAACCGGAGAACATAAGGCGCAAGTACTCAACTACCTTAAAGCGACAGGAATGCGTCTTGGATTATTGGTCAATTTTGGCAGTCACCCCAAAGCTACAGTTGAAAGAATAGTGTTGTAAATTTGTTGCCGTTTTATTTCGTGCCTTTCGTGTTTTTCGTGGACAATGCATTAACCGGGGAACATAAAGCTCAAGTGCTCAACTATCTAAAAGCAACAGGAATACATCTCGGGTTGTTGGTCAATTTTGGCAGTCACCCCAAAGCTACAGTTGAAAGAACAGTGTTGTAAATTTGTTGCCGTTTTATTTCGTGCCTTTCGTGTTTTTCGTGGACAATGCATTTTGAATTTATGACCTATCAACCTGAACCCATCTACACTCACGGCACCCCGCAAAAGACTGGCATCCTGCTGGTCAATCTAGGCACACCGGATGCACCCACACCGCAGGCCGTACGCAGATATCTAAAGGAATTTCTCGGCGACCCGCGCGTGGTGGAAATGCCGCGAGCCATCTGGTGGCTCATCCTGAACGGCATCATCCTCAATACGCGCCCTAGGAAATCGGCCGCCAAGTACGCCAGCATCTGGATGCAGGAAGGATCCCCGCTACGCATCCACACCGAGAAACAGACCGCGCTGCTGCAGGGCTACCTTGGCGAGCGCACCAAGGCTCCGTTCGTTATCGACTACGCCATGCGTTATGGCAATCCATCGATACCCGGCGTATTGCGCAAATTGAAAGAGCAGAACTGCCAGCGCATCCTGGTCGTACCGATGTATCCGCAATACGCCGCCAGTACCACCGCCACGGTGAACGACATCGTGTTCCGCGAACTGCAGCAAATGCGCAACACACCTGCCCTGCGCACCATCAAGCACTTTCACGATCACCCCGGTTACATCAAGGCGCTGGCGAACAACATCAATGACTGCTGGATGAAAAACGGCAGGCCGGAAAAACTGCTGATGAGCTTTCATGGTTTGCCGCAAGATTCGCTGGACAGAGGCGATCCCTACCACTGCGAATGCCTCAAGACGGGCCGCCTACTTGCGCACGAACTGGGACTGAAGCCGGAACAATATACCGTCAGTTTCCAGTCGCGTTTCGGCAAGGCGGAATGGTTGAAACCGTATTGCATCGAGGTGCTGCGCGATCTGCCTAAACTTGGCAGCAAGGAAGTGGATATCGTGTGTCCCGGCTTCTCCGTCGATTGCCTGGAAACCCTGGAAGAAATCGCGATGGAAGGGAAAGAAGAATTCCTGCAGGCGGGCGGCAGCGATTATCGCTACATTCCCTGCCCCAACGACCGCAACGACTGGATGCATGCGCTGACCGACCTGGTGCTGGACAATCTGCAAGGCTGGCTGATCGAACCGGACACGGCGGAACTGGAACAAAGCAGGTCACGTGCCCTGGCGCTGGGTGCAAAACAATAACAATCTGAATCCAGGGTAATCCAAGTTAAAGGAGTGACTGAATGTTTATCGCTCATTTCGGTGTCGGGCTTGGTGCAAAAGCCGCCGCCCCCAAGGTCTCGCTCGGCACACTGTTTCTTGCCGCACAATTCATTGACCTGATCTGGCCGACGCTGCTTTTGCTCGGTATCGAGCGCGTGAACATCATCACCGACGCTTCGCGGCAACCGCCGCTGGATTTCGTGCACTACCCTTGGTCCCATAGTCTGCTGACCGTCATCGGTTGGGCGCTACTCTTTGCCACCGCCTATTTCATTGCGCGCCGGAGCCGCATCGGTGCCGCAGTGCTCGGCCTTGCCGTCGTCAGCCACTGGTTGCTTGACCTTGTGGTGCATTATCCCGATTTGCCGCTTTACCCCGGTTCCAGCCCGCTACTGGGCTTCAGCGTCTGGTCTTCCCCCTTCATCGCATTAATGCTGGAGCTGGTGATTTTTGCGGCGGGTATCTGGCTGTACTTACGCAGCACCAAAGCAAGCGATGCAACAGGAAAATGGGCACTGTGGTCACTGGTCGCCACCCTGTTACTGATTCAGATCGGCAATGTATTCGGCGCGCCTCCACCTAATACCTCCGCCATTGCCTGGGTCGGCCAGGCGCAATGGCTGCTGGTAGCATGGGGATACTGGGTAGATCGCCACCGTCATCCCGTTACCGGGCGATAACTCAAGCCTCGGGACCGGTTTCAACGTAGCGTTTGAAATTGTTCCTGCCACTGTCCTTGGCGACATACATGGCATCGTCGGCATGCCTGATCATCATTTCCTCATCCGTCGCATCGTCTGGATAAATACTGATGCCGATACTGAAGGTGATGAACACCTCATCTTCCCCGATCTGATGCGGCGCCTCCATGGCGCTGATGATCTTGCGGGCGACCTTTTCGGCATCTTCCGGGCCGCTCCCGTCAGGCAACAAAATCATGAATTCGTCGCCGCCCTGACGGCAAATCGTATCGGATTCGCGCACGCAGGATTTCAGGCGCTCGGCAACTGACTGCAACAGCATGTCTCCGGCCACATGTCCCATCGTGTCATTCACATGTTTGAATCTGTCGAGGTCGAGAAACAGCAATGCCGTTTTCGTTTTGTTGCGCGCGCCGGCCACCAGTGCATGCTTCAAATGATCCGAAAACAGCATACGGTTCGGCAGATGCGTAAGCGAATCGTAATGCGCCAGATGTTCTATGTGCGCCTCATCTTCCTTGCGCCGGGTGATGTCGGAAAACACAGCGATGTAATTGATGATTTCGTTCTGCGAATTTTTCACCGTACCGATGGACAACCACTCAGGATAAATTTCCCCGTTTTTGCGCCGATTCCAGATTTCGCCCTGCCACAAACCGGTTTCGTTGATGGATTTCCACATTTCCAGGTAAAACTTCGTGTCCTGTCGTCCGGATTTCAGCACACTCGGGTTTTTTCCAATGAGCTCCTCCTCGGAATAACCCGTGATCTTGTAGCAGGCCGGATTCACCGCAATGATTTTCCGCTGCGCATCAGTGATCAGGATAGCCTCACTGCTGTTATCGAACATTTTGACAAATAACTGCAAACGCTCATTGGCATGCTCCAGTTTTTCGACGAGGAGGTTGAAGTTTCGCGCCATCTCTCCGATATCGGGATTGTGCATATCCTCCTCGGCACGCCTGGAAAAATCCAGGTCGGTCTGTATATCCGCCATCGTACGCTGAAGATTCCTGATGGGCCTGGTGATGTTGCGCACAATGACGATGCGCACGAACAGGGAAATGATGATCAGCAGCAGGACCTGCAGGACGATATGGCCGATCCACAGCCAATCCTCGATCTCGGCCAGTTGGGATTCTTCATGGGACAGATCGATAACCACACTGGCCGCCCCGTTCACGCTGCCAGCATTGGTATTGTGACAAGCAAGACAGTCTGTACCGCGAAAGTCCGGTTTGGCGATAAAAGGCACCACCACGCGTAGCGCTGGATGCCCGTTATCTAACGTGAGCTTGCGAAATAACGTCTTGCCGGTACTCAATACTTCGCGATCCATGTCGTCCTTGGGTGCCTCTTCCGGCAATCCGGGACCGAATTGCTCGACCACTGCACGGCCGCGAATGATGCGCAACTCTGCAACCCCGCGCGACTGGGACATTTTATTCAACAGCAGCTTTCGATTTTCGGGGTCGGTGATTTTTTCGGTGAGCATCAACATATTCATGCCGTTGATCAGCCCGTTGGCCGTTTCTTCCGCGCGCCGCTCGGCACTGCGCTCGATCTGCATCTCGAAGCGTCCGAGCATCCATTCCATCAAAAGGAAAAACAGAATGATGAGCGTACCCTGAATCAGGATGTGCAGTTTTTCCTGCACACCCGTAGCGCGCCAACCATTGACAAAAGCATTCATTCCCTGCCCCCCGTATGCTTCAGTGTTTGCCTGTCGAACCCGTTACAGCTTGATAAAGTGCTCCCGGTAATGCTTCATTTCGGCAATGGACTCATAGATGTCCGCCAATGCCTCATGTTTACCGTGTTTTTTTATGCCATTCGCCACTTCCGGCTTCCAGCGTTTGGCCAGTTCTTTGAGTGTACTCACATCCAGATTGCGGTAGTGGAAATAATCCTCAAGCCTGGGCATCCAGCGTGCCAGAAAGCGGCGGTCCTGGCAGATGGAATTGCCGCACATCGGCGAAGTACGTGCCGGCACATGCTCCTTCATAAATTCCAGCATTTGTTCCTCCACCGTCGCCTCATCCAGGGTTGAAGCCTTGACCTTGTCTATGAGTCCGGATTTGCCATGCGTGGATTTGTTCCAGTTATCCATGCCGTCGAGTACGCTATCCGGCTGATGCACCACCAACACAGGGGCTTCCGCCACGGTATTCAAATCACTATCGGTCACGACCAGCGCTACTTCGATAATGCGATCGGTATCGGGCAATAGTCCCGACATTTCCATATCTATCCAGACAAGGTTGTTCTGGTTTTGTGCCATAATCTGCCGCAGTTCCCATTATTAAATCGTGGCGCATTGTCGCACAGCCAGCCACGCAATCCAACGATATGACCGCTCACCAATTTACTGCTCTTTTTATTTCAGCGCTGTTCACAAATGGCATCATCAAACTCTGGCTGATATACCGCCAACTCGAGCATGTCGCGGAACGACGGGGCGAAGTGCCCGCCGCCTTCCGCAAAAGAATCGCCCTTGCTGCCCACCAGAAAGCCGCCGATTACACCCGCGCACAACTTCAACTCGGGATATTCAGTGTCATATTCGATACAGTCCTGCTGCTGGCCTTTACCCTGGGCGGCGGCATCCAGTGGCTGAGCGACTGGTCGTCCGGCACGTTCAGCGGACCGCTGGTACAGGGCACTGCCATCATCGTCGCGGTATTGTTGCTGCAATCGATACTTGAATCGCCCTTCAATCTCTACCGCACATTCAACCTCGAAGCGCGTTTCGGATTCAACAAGATGACGCTCAAGCTGTACCTGATTGACACCCTCAAAGGCCTGGTACTCGGTGCAGCCCTTGGCCTGCCGCTGCTGCTGGGCGTGCTATGGCTGATGTCGGCCATGGGTAACCTGTGGTGGCTGTATGTCTGGGGCGTGTGGGTGACATTCAACCTGTTGCTGCTGTTCATCTACCCCAATTACATCGCACCGCTGTTCAACAAATTCGAACCGCTCAAGGACGAGACGGAAAAAACCCGCATCGAAGCACTACTCAAAAAATGCGGCTTTGCCGCCAGCGGCCTGTTCGTGATGGACGGCAGCAAACGCAGCACGCACGGCAACGCCTACTTCACCGGCTTCGGCAAAACCAAGCGCATCGTATTCTTCGATACCTTGTTGCAGCGCCTGACCCCGGACGAGATCGACGCCGTGCTGGCACATGAACTGGGGCATTTCAAAAAACGTCATGTACTGAAACGCATCGCCTACACTTTTGCGCTCAGTCTGGGATTCCTGTGGCTGCTCGCGCAACTCCTGCAGGCTCCATGGTTCTTCCAGGGACTGGGCGTAACCAGCCAATCCACCGCATTGGCGCTGCTGCTGTTCTTCATGGTGCTGCCCGTATTTACCTTCCTGCTGCACCCCATCGCATCCGCCTATTCGCGCAAACACGAATTCGAGGCAGACGAATATGCCGCACAACAGACCGATGCAAACGAACTGGTGAATGCGCTGGTCAAGTTGTATCAGGACAACGCCAAGACACTGACGCCCGACCCGTTGTACGCCACCTTCTACGAATCGCACCCGCCTGCGCCGATCCGCATCGCGCACCTGCAAAAACTGGGAGCTGCCAAATGAAAAAATATATCTTCCTGCTCATGCTTGCCGCCACAAGCGCACAGGCTGCACCGTTCCCCAGCGGCAATGCCGAACATGGCGAAAAACTGTTTGTCCAATATGACTGCAACAGCTGCCACAAAGGCAAAGTGGGCGGCGACGGCAATGCCATCTACACCCGCCCGGATCGCATCGTGACCGACGCAAACATCCTCATCGACCGGATGGAGCAATGCTCCGGCGCAATCGGAAAGAATCTGACAACGCAGGAAAAGCTGGACCTTGCGGCCTATCTGAACCAGCAGTATTACCACTTCAAATGAGGAGGCGATCATGGCTGACGTCTGCGACCTGAACGACAAGCACTGCAAACCCTGCGAGGGTGGCGTACCTCCGCTGACAACCGATGAAGCGCGCGCATTGCTCAAACAGCTCGACAACTGGGAGCTCAACGACAACCGCATCGCCAAGACCTTCGAGTTCAAGAACTACTATCAGGTAATGGCCTTCGTCAACGCAGTGGCCTGGATGACGCACCGGGAAGACCATCACCCCGACATGACCGTCGGCTACAACCAATGCCGCGTGGAATATTCCACCCATGCCATCGGCGGCCTGTCCGAAAACGATTTCATCTGCGCCGCGAAAGTGGATGGGTTGTTCAAGCTTTGAGCGAAAAATTGCGCGGACTTATTGTTGCCGCCCACGGGCGCCACTATTTAGCCGAACTGCCCGGCGGTGAAATCCTCGAATGCGTTCCGCGCGGTAAAAAAAGCGAAGTCGCATGCGGTGACACGGTTG
>JBNLBY010000102.1:0-8112 GCA_050303535.1 Sideroxydans sp.
GCATTATAGTGACGGCACCTAACCTTGTAAAGCAAGTCAGCCGGTTTTTTTCGCGAGATTCCTGTCTATTCGCGCCAATACAATCTCTCGTGGAAACAGCGCCACCAAAGCATCTACAGACGGTGTCTGGGTTTGTCCGGTAAGCATCACGCGCAAAGGCATGGCAAGCCTGGGCATCTTCAAACCATGCTTGCTTATGACCTCTTTTATTGCGGCACTGATGGAAGCAACGTCCCATACGATAGTTGAAAATTGTTGTGCAAGGTCACGCAGGGCAGGGATGGCCTCGTCGGAAAGTTGTGCATCAAGTCGATCTACATCCGGATGCAGATCTGTGTAGAACACTTCTGCTGCATCGGCCAACTCATTCAGGGTAGAAACACGTTCTTTATACAATCCGACGATAGCGGACAAATCCGGGCTGGAAGATGGCTTGATATTCCTTGCTTCCAGACGGTGCCTCACCATTTCTGCCAATTGAGTATTGTCGGTTTGTTTGAGGTAATGATTGTTCAGCCAGTTCAGCTTTTCGGTATTGAACTGGGCAGCAGAGGGTGTGATGTGGTCGAGATCGAACCATTCGCAGAATTGACTGATCGAAAAGATTTCTTCATCACCGTGCGACCAGCCCAGGCGGGCAAGGTAATTAATGACAGCTTCGGGCAAATATCCGTTTTCATCATATTGCATGACACTCACTGCACCGTGACGCTTGGACAATTTTGTTCCGTCGTCGCCCAGGATCATTGACAGGTGTGCGTATTGCGGCACAGTTGCGTCAAGCGCCTTGAGAATGTTGATCTGGCGCGGCGTGTTGTTGACATGATCATCCCCGCGTATGACATGGGAGATGCGCATGTCCCAATCGTCCACCACCACGCAGAAATTGTAGGTCGGCGTTCCGTCGGAACGGGCAATGATAAGGTCGTCCAGTTCGGTATTGCTGAATTCGATATAGCCTTTGACCATATCCTTCCATGCGACGGTGCCCTCAGCAGGGTTTCTGAAACGCACCACAGGTTTTGCATCTGCCGGCATTGGCGGCAATGTCTTGCCCTGTTCGGGACGCCAGCGGCCATCATAGCGTGGCTTTTCACCGCGCGCGCGTTGTGCCTCGCGCATGGTATCCAGTTCGGCGGGCGTGGCGTAGCAGTAATAGGCCTGTCCTGCGGCCAGCATCTGCTGGATGACTTCTTTATAGCGCGGCATGCGCTGCATTTGATAGTAAGGTCCCTCGTCTGAATTCAACCTGAGCCAGTTCATGCCGTTCAGAATTGCCTGAACGGCTTCTGGCGTGGAACGTTCCACATCGGTGTCCTCGATTCGCAGGATAAATTTACCGCCGTGCTTGCGTGCATAGGCCCAGGAGAAGAGGGCGGTTCGCGCCCCGCCCATGTGCAGGTATCCGGTGGGACTGGGGGCAAAACGGGTGCGAACGGTCATGGACTATCCTGAAGCTGAACAAAGGCGCGCATTTTACGACAGTTAATGCGGATATAGAAATTGACCCCGGTATTTGGCTATGATTAAATGCGCGCCCTCGATTGGGCGGTTAGCTCAGTGGTAGAGCACTGCCTTCACACGGCAGGGGTCACTGGTTCGAACCCAGTACCGCCCACCAGTCTGGAGAAATGTTGTTACCAGACTCCCTCTGGTTTCCACCCGCTGTTGATTTTTTTAGCCCACTCACGATCAAAAGTACGTGAAAGCAGCTGTTTCTTATTGTTGCATTCCAGTTCTCTTATCGCTGTTTTTGGCGATTTGCAGTCGGCAGGCATTTGTTGTTTAAGCATCCAGGCGGCACGTTCCATGTCTTTTGCTTCTCTCCATGCCGTTTCCTGCTTTTTAGCGAAGTATTGATCGATAGGGGCGCGCATCGCCAAATATTTTTGTTCAATCGCATGTGGTTTTACTGCTGCGGTGATGGCTGTGGTAAATCCCAAAATAAGAATTGCAAAGAATACGAATATTTTCATTGCGTCCTCATGCAGAATATTTGTGTCACATATACTGCCCTAATTTATTCCCCGGATAAAGTTCTTGTTGGAAGGTGGGAGAGAGCGCCAATTTCTTACCCTGAAACCATAGTGCCAACTTTCGTTCTTATATTATTTGACATAATATACATTATGCGCGAAATGTGAATGAGCGCCACATGGGTCGGCAACCGTCATTTTCTTGTTTATCAAACCGTTACGTTTGCTTCAGAAACAAACGCCTGAAATTATGGCTGGTCGCTTCTCCTACTTCCTCTAACGAAATATTACGCAGTCTGGCAATTTCTTCAGCCACATATTTCACGTAGGCAGGCTGATTCGTCTTGCCGCGATAAGGGGTTGGTGCCAAATATGGTGAGTCTGTTTCGATCAGGATCCTGTCGAGCGGAATATTTTTTGCAACTTCCCTGATAAGCGCTGCATTCTTGAAAGTCAGAATTCCGGAAAAAGAGATATGCATTCCGAGTGCCATGGCAGCATTGGCAATTTCAAGGCTTTCGGTAAAACAGTGCATCACGCCACCTGCACTGCCAGCGTCTTCTTCGTCCAGAATACGCAAAGTATCTTCAACCGCAGAACGCATATGAACGATGATTGGTTTGCCGCATTCTCGTGCAGCACGAATATGAGTACGAAAACGGTCACGTTGCCAATCCAGATCGCCGGTCAACCTGTAGTAATCCAGCCCTGTTTCACCGATTGCAACAACCTTTTGATGTTGAGCCAAATTGACCAATTCAGCCTGGCTTGGCTCCTTTTCCAGTTCGTAATCCGGATGCACACCGACTGATACATAGAGGTTGTCGTGACTTTCTGCCAGTTGCAAAATCTGCGGGAAAGTGCCCAGATCGACAGAAACGCACAATGCATGTGTCACATCGCTGGCGCTCATGTTGGCAAGAATAGCGTCCATATCCTTGACCAGTTCCGGAAAATTCAGATGACAGTGAGAATCAATAAACATCTATAAATAAATACAATAGACTAGACTGCAAACAACTGGCGATAAGATAAAAACAGGGATTCCAGAAGAAGTCTGGAATTAAGAGGATGGAAAGCGGCACGTCGCGCAGTCAGCAGGTCTTTCTGGAAGCGCATCAATGGCGCCGTGGAAACATCTCCAGCTAACCCGATAAGCACATGATTTTGTTCTTGAAAATAGCGTACAGAACCCGTCAATTTGGCGCTGGCCAGATCATGGCACCATTGCTGAAGGCAATGTATGACATAAATTGGTGCACTGCGATGCAGACTGTCTGCCAATACCAGTGCATCCATTTTTGCAGGTTGCCGGATCGCATCCAGCAAAATATTGCGCTCTTCAGCGCCCTCTCCCGATTCAGCCCATCCCAATGCCTGCAAAGGCGCGAATCCTGATTGTGCCAGTGCATGTTCAGGGTTCTTTACACCTTGCTGCACGAGCCAGGCTACTCCCATTTCGCGCGTTGGCGTGGGTATGGAGAAGCTGAGACAGCGGCTGAGAATGGTTGGAAGCAACTGTTGCGGTTTGTGGGTAACGAGTAAAAAAAGCAGGTTGGCAGTCGGCTCTTCCAGCGTTTTGAGTAAAGAATTCGCGGCATTGCTGTTCATCGCTTCTGCCGGGTGGATCAGTACAATCCGGTAACCGCCACAGTGAGCAGATAAATTGGCAAAACCGGCGAGATCACGGATCTGGTCCACCGATATTTCGCGCGAGGGCTTTTTACTTCCGGACTTTTCGTCGCCTTCCCGCATGGATAACGCATCAGGCTGGATAAAGCGAAAATCCGGGTGACTATCCTGTTCAAGCCAGTGACAGGAACGACATTCCTGGCAGACTGTTCCATCAGCCTGCGGTTTTTCACATAGCATGGATCGGGCAAACGCCAGGGCTAGATCAAGCTTGCCTATACCTTGCGCCCCCATCAGCAATAATGCATGCGGCATGCGCCCACGCAGTGCTTGCAAGGCTTGCCAGGATTCAGTTTGCCACGGGTATAATTGTTTCATTTCATAGTGTTGCGACAATATTTGCTAGTTCCTGTTGAACTTCTGGCATGGTCTTTTCTGCACGAATGAGTGCGAAACGTTGCGGTGTTTTGCTCACTCTGTCCAGATAGGCCTGGCGCACCCGTTCGAAAAATTCTCCCTGCTCACGCTCGAACTTGTCCAAGCTGCCAATGTTTGACAATCGCGACCTGGCGACTTCGATCGGTATGTCAAACAGCAGGGTAAGGTCGGGCTGCAAATCACCATGCACCCATTGTTCCAGTTGTTCCAGCTTGGCCAGCGGCACTCCCCTGCCCCCGCCCTGATAGGCAAAGCTGGCATCGCTGAAGCGGTCGGAAATGACCCAGGTACCGCGTTGTAATGCAGGACGGATAACCTGCTCCACATGTTCGTGCCGTGCTGCAAACATCAGCATGGCTTCAGTTTCGGCATGCATGGGCTGATTCAACAAAATCTCCCGCAAGCTTTCACCCAGAGGCGTTCCTCCGGGTTCGCGTGTGACAATCAGGTCGATGCCGCGCTGGCGCAACTGGTCAGCAAACCAGTCAAGGTGGCTGCTCTTTCCTGCACCGTCCACACCTTCAAACGTTATAAATTTAGCTGCGCTCATTTACTCTTTTTGGATTGCTTAAGCTGATAAAGACCGACGGCCTTATTATGTTCGATCAGCGAATTGGAAAATTGCGATCTTCCGTCGCCGCGAGCGACAAAATAAAGCGCTTTGCCGGGTGCCGGATGCATTACTGCCTTGATGGCCGCCAGTCCGGGCAGTGCAATAGGCGTGGGCGTCAGGCCATAGCGGGTATACGTATTGTAAGGCGTATCATGCAATAAATCGCGCTTGCGCAAATTGCCATCGAATTTGTCGCCCATCCCGTATATAACCGTCGGATCGGTCTGCAAACGCATGTGTTTGCGTAGCCGGTTGATGAATACTGAAGCGATCATGGGACGATCTTCAGGATGTCCTGTCTCCTTTTCCACGATAGATGCCAGAATCAGGGCCTGGTAGGGCGTTTTTATTGGCAGGTCAGCATCGCGCTTTTCCCAATTTTCCTGCAAATGACTTTGCATCAACTGATAGGCGCGCTTCAGCAAGGCAATATCGCTGCTTCCAACGATATAGTTATAGGTATCCGGAAAAAACAATCCTTCGGCCGCATCCTCGCTTGCACCAATGCGCTTCAGGATTTCCGCCTCGGAGAGGTCTTTGCTGTCATGCCGCAAAGTAGGTTCGGTATTCAGGATTGAACGTAACTGCTTGAATGTATATCCCTCTATAATCGTCAGTGAGCTTTCTATAACCTGGCCTTTGCTGATCAGATCAATCAATTCCAGCGGAGAAATTTCATGCTCCAGCTGATAATTGCCGGGTTTTAACTCCTTGGCCTTGCCCAGGCCTCTGGCCAGCAAAACGAACAACCATTCACTATTCAAACCGCCTGCCTGGTGAATTTGGTGCGCGGCACTTTTCAGGCTTGTGCCATGTTTGAGTTCAAACACAAATGGTGTGTGATCAAGTGGGATAGGTGTGCGTGCATAATAGGTAAGCAGTGATGCCACAATAAGCACCAGAAGCAAAAACCACAGGAACAACTCCTTAATGATCTTCATTGTTTAACCAATCCTGAATTTCCCATGCCACTGGATGCTGCTTGCGACGGTAGTTGGCAACTTCTTTTACAGGCCATAACCCGAAAACGCTGTTTACCAGAAATACCTCATCAGCCTGTACCAGTTCTTCCATGCCGAAATCAGTAATTTTGCTGGTCACACCGTGTTGTTTGCTCCAGTCCAGCACCCGCTCGCGTTGTACGCCCGCCACCCCGCAACGCGACAGGTTCGGTGTGTATAGAACACCACTTCGTAACATGAACAGGTTGCTGCGTGTACCTGAAATGACAAAACCGGAAACGTCAATAAGCAAACCTTCCGCAATATTCCGATCCTGCCATTCGCCGGCTGCGAGAACATTTTCAAGACGGTTCAGGTGCTTGATCCCGGCCAGTAGTGGCTGATGTCCCACGCGCATCTTGCACACATGCATGCACACACCCTCTCTGGCATATTCTGGTGGATACGCGGTTAACGGATTGACACTGAGGATGCGCGTAGGTTCGGACTGCGCTGAAGGCGCATAGCCTCTGGCAGAAATGCCACGCGTGATGACGATTTTGGCGATACCTTCGGGCTGAGACTTGCCCAGTTGCTGCAATTCGCCCGATAGCACCAACGCGGAAGGACAGGTGATTTTTAATGCGCTGCAGTCACGCTGCAATTTGGCATATTGACGTTCCCAGCAGACGGGACGCCCGGCTTGCATACGCAGGGTGCGAAACACCCCGTCGCCATATGCCAGGCCACGATCTTCAGCGTTGATTGTATTGCCCGGTGAGCCGTTGACAAGCATCACGGCGCAGGATCAAACCTTGCGGAATACCAATGATCCGTTGGTTCCACCAAATCCGAAATTATTGTTCACCGCCACATCGATTTTTGTCTGGCGTGCTGTATTGACACAGTAATCAAGATCGCATTCCGGATCCTGCTCGAAAACATTGATCGTTGGCGGTGCAGTTTGATGGTAAATCGCCAGTACACAGAACAGGGACTCGATACCTCCCGCTCCACCCAGCAAATGGCCGGTCATCGATTTGGTGGAACTGACCACCAATTTCCTGGCATGATCGCCGAAAGTCAGCTTGATGGCCTCGGTCTCGTTTTTATCGCCTATCGGAGTTGATGTACCATGCGCATTGATATATTGCACCTGATCGGGATTCAGTCCCGCATTGCGCAAGGCATTGACCATGCTGCGTTTTGGCCCATCCGTGCTGGGAGCTGTCATGTGATAGGCATCGGCACTCATGCCGTAGCCTGTCAGTTCGGCATATATCCTGGCACCGCGTGCTTTGGCATGCTCGTATTCTTCCAGTACCAGCACACCGGCACCCTCGCCCATCACAAACCCGTCTCTGTCCTTGTCCCAGGGACGGCTTGCAGTTGCCGGGTCGTCGTTGCGTGTGGATAACGCCTTGGCTGAGGAAAAACCGCCAATTGCCAAATGTGAAATGGTCGATTCGGAACCCCCGGCGATCATTACATCTGCATCGCCGTACTCGACGATACGAGCCGACTCGCCAATGCTGTGCGTACCGGTGGTACAAGCGGTAACCACGGAGAAATTCGGCCCCTTCAATCCATACATGATGGACAGGTTGCCTGAGATCATGTTGATGATGGTGCCGGGAATGAAGAATGGCGAAATCTTGCGTGGACCACTTGCCAGAAAGTTGTTGTGTGTATCTTCGATCATCGGCAAACCGCCGATGCCGGAACTGATGCACACGCCAATACGTTCGGCATTCTGCTCTGTCACGACAAGCCCGGAGTCCTTGAACGCTTCCATTCCGGCCGCGAGGCCGAAATGAATGAAACGATCCATACGCCGTGCATCTTTTGCAGGCAGATATTGGGTAACATCAAATCCATCAACCTCACCCGCCACCTGACAGGCAAACGCACTGGGATCAAAGCAGGTAATTCGCCTGATACCTGGTTTGCCAGCCACGATGTTTTGCCATGTTTCAGCAACCCCGATACCGACGGGCGTTATCGCGCCCAGTCCAGTCACTACAACTCTGCGCCTAGCCAAATTGGACTCCGCTACGGAAAAAAAAGATCAAATTACTTGGAATGGGCGTTGACGTAGTCGATTGCTTGTTGCACGGTGGTGATCTTCTCTGCGTCTTCATCAGGAATCTCGACACCGAATTCTTCTTCCAAAGCCATAACCAGTTCTACGGTGTCCAGAGAGTCGGCACCGAGGTCGTTCACAAAGGATGATTCATTCTTGACTTCAGACTCATTGACACCCAGTTGTTCAGCAACGATTTTCTTGACACGTTGTTCGTTTGACATCCCTGATTCTCCTAACTCTGATTAAAGTACTAACTGTCCAAAAAGCGCGAGCATTCTACCAAACTTGCGCCGTTTTCAAAACTACTACACTGCTGCCTGTTTCCTGCATATTCTGCTGTTTACTCTACTGTTTTTACCGTAGTACAAGCCGCCTCCGGACAACCTGGATAGGCATGGAAAATACCTAACTCCTGCTATCAGTGCG
>JBNLBY010000103.1:0-8030 GCA_050303535.1 Sideroxydans sp.
CGACGGAGAGTCTTGCGCTATATGATGAACTGGTCACCCTGCCCTGCTACGACTGGCATCATTGCGTGGTCGTACCGCCCAAACACCCGCTGCTATCGGAAAAACGGCTGACGCTGAAAAAGCTGGCGGATTATCCCATCATCACTTATGACTTTGCCTTTACCGGACGCAACAAGATCAATCAGGCATTCCGCGATGCCGGGATAGAACCCAACATCGCCCTCACCGCCATCGACGCCGACGTGATCAAAACCTACGTTGAGCTTGGACTGGGTATCGGTATCGTGGCGCAAATGGCCTTCATTCCGGATCGCGACCGTCACCTGCGCATGATCGATGCAGGGCATCTGATTCAACCCAGCACCACACGCATCGCCATCCGCAAGAACCAGTATCTGCGTGGCTTCGGCTATCATTTTATCGAGTTGCTGGCACCGCATCTTACGCGCGATGTGGTATCAAAAGCGTTGCATCTGACTGTCGGCGTACAGGCCAATATTCAATGACAGCGCCAGGAATGACGGTCACGGCACACGGCTCACCGCAACCTCATTGATTACTCAAACAGCCTGCCTTGCTGCACTTCCCGATAGAATTTCCAGGTGTTTTTTCCGCTTTGCTTTGCCAGATACATTGCTTCATCCGCTTGCCGGATAAGTTTTTCCGGATCAATGGAGCCTTCCGGATACAAACTAATACCAATGCTGCCCCCAACATAGCACGGCTCTTCTTTCAAAATAAACGGTTTTTCCAGGGCAACTAGAACTTTCTGGGCAACCAATGCTGCATTCTTTTCCGACCCAACATTGTCCAGTACAAAAACAAACTCATCGCCACCTACTCGCGCCACAGAATCGGATGCCCTGATCGTTTCCCTGAACCTTTCTGCCACGTCCTTTAACAGCAAGTCCCCCACATCATGACCCATCTTGTCATTGACCTTCTTGAATCCATCCAGGTCAAGAAACAGGACGGCAACTTTGCGTTTGTTACGTTTGGCCAATGCAATTGAATGATTAAGCATATCCACAAACAGTGCCCGGTTTGGCAGATCAGTCAAATAATCATAGTGCGCGAGATGCGCAATTTTCTTTTCGGCCCGTTTGCGATCCGTAATATCGCGGGTAATACCGATAAAATAACGATGTCCGCCCAACACCATTTCCGACACGGACATTTCCATGGGAAATTCCTCACCGCTTTTGCGGGAGGCAACCACTTCGCGCCCGCGCACTCCCAGTATCTTCGACTGACCTGTCTCCAGATAATGTTTGAGATAACCATCATGCCTGCTTCGATCCGGCTCCGGCATGAGCATCTTCAGATTACTGTTTAATGCCTCCTGCTGCGAATAGCCGAAGATTTCCTCGGCTGCCGGATTGAACCCCTGAATCTCTCCATGTTCATCGATCATGATGATGCCATCCATCACATTGCGGATAACTGATTGCAATTGATAATGGCTTTTCTCGAGCTCTACTTTGACTTTTTTCAGATTGGTGACCATCTGCCAGAACAGGTAGACCTCGGCACCACTGGCAACGCGCTTGTCGCCAAATATCTTTTGTGCCTCGTCGGCGATGGAATCGTCGTGTGACAAGTTGTATATGAGGCAATTGCTATGCTCCCTGCATGCCTGCAGAGCCTCAACCGGGTCGTCATAGGTTGCAATTCCGTGCTCCCGGGCCAGCAGGATGCCGGGAGCCAGTGCATTCTTGTCGGCAACAGCAATGACTTTGACCAGATTGTCTTCCAGGAACATTTCCAGCAATGCAGTACCGCCACGCCCTGCCCCAATGATCAGGACAGGATATTCGCGGATGATTGGTGTTGCCATGCTCTCTCTCCAGGTTAATATTTATTGTTAAAGCCGGAATCGCGATTTTCACACATTTTTAACATTGCCGCCCGGGCATCCGGCAAAGGAACACAAAACTAACGTACCGGCCTGAAAACAGTGTGTTTCCATACATAAGCTCCAGTGTTTATTGCTTATTTTCGCGATTCAATCATTGTTGTTTTCAGAATCGCGTTCTATTATCCCAATCGCACACCCTTTTCCGTTGGCATGTACGGCATCTCCAGAAGGCCAAAGCCGACACGAATCAAACCCGGTAAACACGGAGGACGATCATGAAAAACCTGATGATTACTGGCGCCAATCGGGGAATCGGACTGGAGTTCTGCAAACAGTATGCCGCTGACGGTTGGCACATTCAGGCGTGCTGCCGCCATCCCGACAAGGCGGATGCACTCAATAAACTGGCGACCCATCACCCTGAACAGATCACGATCCATGCGCTGGACGTAACAGATCATACACAGATTGAACACCTCGCACATGAACTATCCGGCGAAACCATCGACCTGCTCATCAACAACGCCGGCATTTATCCGCCATCGGATAAAGCTGGCTTCGGTCATATCGACTATACGGAATGGAAGACTGCGTTCAGGATCAATACCATGGCTCCGCTCAAAATGGTCGAATCATTCATCAGGCAAATCACACACAGTGACCTGAAACTCGTTGTCACCATCACCAGCCAGATGGGCAGCATTGCAGACAACAGCAGCGGCGGAAGTTACCTGTATCGCAGCAGCAAAGCCGCGGCCAACATGGTGGTAAAGAGTCTTGCCATTGACCTTGAGGAGAAAGGAATTACCGCCGTCGCATTCAATCCTGGATGGGTCAAAACCGACATGGGCGGCCCCAATGCAATGATCACAGCTGAGCATAGTGTGAAGGACATGCGAAAAATCATCGGCCGCCTCACTCATGCAGACTCGGGAAAATTCTTTGGTAATGACGGACAGGAAATTCCGTGGTGATTTTGTGCTGAATGCCTCAACTCAGCGTAAGGTGCCAGCTCCATGCCTTATCTGCCGCCAATACTTTGTTGTCATACCAGTTCAATCTCAATGCCGCTGAGTTGCTGTTGTGCGTGTTCGTAGCCGATGGCGATAATTTCCTCCGCGCGGCCGAATTCCAGAAAACGGATATGCCCCAGTGGCGGCTGGATGAGCAGATCGGGACGATCCAGTGACAGGCGGGTCTGGGTAAGACGGGTTTCCATGATGTTGATCGAGGCCAGCAACACTTCGAAGATGCTGGGCAGCGGTTCTTCGGATATCCATTTCCTGAATTGCGCGGTGGCGGGTGAGTCCATAGTAAGCAGCTTCTGCTTGATGTCTTTCATCGACAGTCGATAGTCGCCCACCCAGCGAGAGAACAGGCCGGGTTCATTACTGCTGTTTTTTTCTTCGGATCTTGCTGCGGACAATAAAGGTTTCAGGTTTTTGCCGGATACGATCTCGTGATTGAGATCGACTGCGATCACGATGTCTGCACCCATGGCGCGAACCGCACTGACCGGCACCGGATTGGTCAAGCCACCGTCAACCAGGACGCGTCCGTTGCTGCGCACTGGTGTGAAAATACCGGGAACGGAGATGCTGGCACGCACTGCATCGATCACGTCGCCGCTGCGAATGACGACTTCCTCGCCGCTGACAATGTCAGTTGCAACAGCGGCAAAAGGTTTGTCCAGTTTTTCAATAGCATCAGCATGAATGTGCGTACGCACCAGTTCGACAACCTTGGCGCCATCAAGCAATCCTGACTTGGGCAGCACCACGTCAAAGAAGGAGGCGGTCTTTTTCCAGTCGAAGTCACGGAAAGAAGCTTCCAGTTCGTCCAGCTTGCCTGCGGCATGGATCGCACCGATAAGAGCCCCCATGCTGGTACCGGCAATGCAACTCACTTCGATGCCGGCTTCCTCTATGGCTCGGATCACTCCCAGGTGTGCCAGGCCGCGCGCGGAACCGCTGCCCAGTGCAAGGCCGACTCTGGGGCGGCCGTCGGGTTTGCTGTCGTCCAGCTTTTCTTTCATCGCAGCATTCTCCATTCCCTGCCGGCCTGCGAAGCGCAGATCGGCAGGTCATCCGTGTGTGTCTCTAATTGGCTCAACGCGACCAGTTCACGCGCAGCAAATTCTGTCCTGCGTTGTAATGGTATTCCAGTTCGCCTTGATAGGCATGATGCAACGCGTCTCCGATGCCGCGAGCCAGATGGATGTCGGTGGTGGTCACCACCGTGCTGACTTTGGTCTTTTCGATATTCATGATGCGCTGTAGCGGATGCTCGGTCTTTTCGTGCGCTTCATGATTGCGTATCAATTGCAGGATTTCCTGCTCGTGCTCCCCGATGAAGTCGCCAGTGATGGTCACGTATCCAGCCGGGAATTGATCACTTATCCGCTGGCAGGCTGGGCAACGGGTCTGTTCTCCCTTCTCCGGCCTGGGCAGCCATTGCCACCGGCCGCCAGAGAATACGGCACCGCATTCGGTGCAGAGGGTAGGTTCGTGGAGTTTGCCCTTGTTCTTGTAACTGTCGTGTACCGCTTCTTTTATCAAGCGATCGCGCCGGATCGGCTGGAATCCGGCCGGACGTGATTGTTGCGTCATGCTTCCTCCTGGACTGTCACCGCAAACCCACCCAAGAGGGCGGGCATTGCGGCATTAATTATGAAACCGGGATTTCGACCGATTTCTGTTTTGATTTCCCGGACTTGGGCAGGGTCACATTGAGCATGCCATCCTTGAAATCGGCCTTCACAGCTGCTTCATCGGCATCGTCTGGCAAGCGGAAACTGCGTACGAAATTTCCATATGAGCATTCAACGCGGTGAAACTTCTTTCCCTTCTCTTCTTTTTCCTGCTTGCGCTCACCCTGTATGGAGAGCATACCATTCTCGATGGTGACCTTCACGTCTTCCTTTTTGACGCCGGGAATCTCGCCCTTGACCTGATAGGCAGTATCGGTTTCGCTAATATCGACGGAGGGCATCCAGTCTGCTGTTGCCAACATTTCATCTGATGCAGCACGACCAACGGATCGTCCGAAGATGCGGTTTAGGTGACTGGAGACATCTTCCAGTTCCCGGAACGGATCCCACTTGATGAGGTTCATGACAACGCTCCTTGCCGGGAGGCATCCAGACAGTCCGCGCGCCAACTGCATCCGATCTGATCACACTCCCCATTGTAGGCGGTGGCAAAACAATCGAAGTTCCCTTCCTTGGACTGAATTGCCCTCACCAGTTCAGTAGCGGAAAGCATGCCCGGGTTGATGCTATGCAATTTGGCAATTGAACGGATTTGTTCCAGTTTCATATATCCCCCTTGTATAGACGTTAAACAACAGGTCGATGAGGAACTACCGAAAAAAATCGTTAACAGCAAAACCGATTTCACGCCGCTTTTGAGCCAAATCAAATCCGGATTCTTCAGTTTTTTCCCCAGACGAAGATACTCGAAACACAGATAAACCATTTCGAGAAGAGGGCATCGTAAACCTTAATATACTTATTACAATATGCTAAAAGGTCTATACCGCGGTCTATATCCCGACCGGATTCAGGCAGGTGCAAGCAGTCTGGCAAGGATGTTCCAGGCTTGTGCATTGGATTTGCTATCAGGAGGCTCCCCGGTGGTGAATCTGGCAGTAAACGCAAGCTCGGATGGCGAGAGTGGCTGTTGCACCGACATCAACATATCCAGCACCGCAACATCCGCTTCTGATGCGTCGTTGCGACGCCGAACGATACGTTTGCGCAGTGTGGTGACGCTCGCATGCAGTGTCGCAATGGCAAACGGCACCGACATGTTTTGCGCCAGTCTTCGAAATACCTCGCGTTCATCCTCCCTGAGGAAAGCCGCATCCACGATCACCGGAAATCCCGCCCGCAGTATCTGGCTCGCCAGTTCGGATAACCGCGTATAGGTGCGCCGGGTTGCATCAGGACTATAGATGTCGCCAGCAATGGCGCGGCTGTTCTCCAGCCTGCCCAGCCCGAATAGCCGCTTGCGCTCGACATCGGAGCGGATACGTATGGCACCCGTTTGCTGCAGCGCCAGTTGGGAGAAAGTGGTTTTGCCTGACCCGGGCAGACCGTGGGTAATGATCAACGATGGTGCGCGTCGTGCAAGACATTGCCGGGCCAGTGTCATATAGCTGCGGCATGCCGCCAGTTCGGAAGAACTGGCGTGCCTCGACGATGCGGACTGTCCGGCACGGATGGCACTAACCTTGGCGCGCACTGCTGCCCGATCGGCCAGATAGAAACGTAGCACGACGATACCGCTGTAATCCCCGGTCGACTCCAGCCAGGCATTCAGCAACCGCCACGCCAGTTCGGGCCGGTTGCGATGCAACAGATCCATCACCGAGAAGGATATCTCATCCATCACATCGATCCAGCGTAACGCAGGATTGAATTCGATGCAGTCGAACGGAACCGGTTCATTGCCGACCAGCACGATGTTGCCAAGATGCAAGTCGCCGTGGCATTCGCGGACGAAACCCTGTGTGCGCCGCGCTTCGAATATCTCGCGGCATTCGACATATTCTGCCGTGGCGGCGGTTTCCAGCGCGGCGATATTCTTTTGGTCACCGGCATTTATCAGTAACACGCGCAACTGCTCGTAGTTTTGCAGCGTCTCTGCCTTTATCGTTTCCGCGCTACCGAATTCCGAAGCTGCATTCGCTCTCGGCACGCTGGTATGAAAACGGGCAATCACGGTGGCCAGACTGTCGATGTGCTGTGGCGTGATCTTGTTGCGCAACAAAAGACGATCCATGAGATCGTCCGATTCGAAGCGGCGCATCCTGACCGCATATTCAAGCGCGGGTTGTATGCCAAAGCGTGGATTGTCCGGACTGCCGCCGATGATCATCGTGTCGAGATAGATATCAGGTGCGGTGCGCCGGTTAAGCCTGACTTCTTCGTCGCAAAAGAATCGGCGCGTTGCAAGTGTTGAATAATCCAGAAACGCCAGATCGAGCGCTTTCTTGATCTTGTAGGCATATTCCCCGGCCAGCAGCACCCAGGAAATATGGGTTTCTATTACGATTACCGAAGCAACTTCATGCGGATAGCAGCGTGGATCGCGCAATGCGGTGATGAGCGATTGCTGGTTCATATATGAGTTCATGGTCAGGATTGTGCGAAGGCGAATCAGATTCCGTCAACATTGATTTGCAGCCACCACTCCAGCAGCGCGAGATGCCACAGTTTGTTGCCCTGGATGCGGGTGAGATGCGCTTCGGGATCGGCCAGCAGCTTTTCGACGTAGTCGCGCTGGTACAGGCCGCGACGCAGACAGGCTTCCGAGTTCAAAACTGCACGCATTTTTTCCAGGAAATCGCCACGCACATATTTCAACGCGGGCACCGGAAAATAACCCTTGGGACGGTCGATCACCTCGTCCGGAATGATGCCGCGCGCAATCGCCTTGAGCGGGAACTTGCCGCCTTCTTTCAGTTTAAGTGAAGGCGGCATATGCGCGGCCAGTTCCACCAGCTCGTGATCGAGGAAAGGCACGCGTGCTTCCAGCCCCCATGCCATGGTCATGTTGTCCACGCGCTTCACCGGATCGTCCACCATGAGCGCGGTCACATCCATACGGAATACTTCATCGAGGAATTCGTCCGCCTGCGGTTTTTCCAGTTCGCCCGCCACCCACTCGCTGGTGACGTCATGCACATGGTTTTGAGGCGCAACCATCGCCAGATATTCGGCATGGTCGCGATCGAAATAATGCTGCGAGAAACGTTGCAACGGCGAGCCGTTGGCTGCATCCATGCGCGGATACCAGAAGTAGCCGCCAAACACTTCATCTGCCCCCTGCCCCGCCAGCACCACTTTCACGTGCTCGGACACTTTTCGGCCGAGCAGGTAAAACGCTGTCACGTCGTAACTGGGCATGGGCTCGCTCATGTGCGCGATGGCTTCCGGCAGACACGCGAGTACTTCCGCGTTGGGAATGGAAAAACGGTGATGTCTGGTACCGAAATGTTCCGCCATCAGATCCGAGTACTCGAACTCATTGGCCGTTTCGCCTGCTACATCCTCGAAACCGATGGAAAACGTATTCAGGTCGTCCACATGATCGGCCAGCAGGCCCACCAGCAGGCTCGAATCCAGGCCGCCGGACAGCAACACGCCGACCGGCACGTCGGACGCCAG